>JBPOIR010000042.1:0-52518 GCA_052034335.1 Pseudomonadota bacterium
AGCGTTGCAATTGTCTACACCACATTACGGACATTTTCCGACCATTTTGGGTCCAGATAGCAAACCTTTATCGAAGCGCAATGGTAGTAGAGCGATTCAGGATTTACGGGAAGAAGGCTTTTTGCCACTAGGGATCTTAAATTATTTGGCACGTTTAGGGCATCATGATGCAGATCAAACGCTCTTAAGCTTAGACGCCCTTTGTGCGCATTTTGATTTAGCCCATATTAGTAGTTCCCCCGCGCATTATGATGCCATACAACTGAACCATTGGCAGAAAGAAGCCATGCACCGCAGTACTTCGGCAGAATGTTGGCAACAGATTGCACCTTATGTGGCAGAGCGTGTGCCAGAGGCAAAAGTGCCAGTCTTTGTAGAAACGGTACAACAAAATCTGGTTATGCCTAAGGATGCTTTGCAGTGGGCAAATGCGATTTTTACAGATGCCGCGGCGCTGCATTATTCTGAAGCAGTCAGTGGGGTTATCTTCGACGCCGGATCTCATTTTTTTGAGCATGCGTTATTATTTATCAATAAGATGGGTTCTGAATTGACGTTTTCTGCACTTGTGAGCGAACTGCAACAAAAAACGGGTTTAAAAGGCAAAGCCCTCTTTTTCCCCTTAAGGGCGGCGTTAACGGCAGAACTGCATGGACCCGAATTAGCAAAAATATTAGATCTGATGGGATTAGAATCGGCTAAAACCAGATTAAAAAGAGCAGAAAATCATGCTAAAAATTTATAATACTCTGAGCAAGCAGAAAGAAATCTTTAAGCCGTTACAACCTGGCAGGATAGATATTTATGTGTGTGGTGTTACGCCGTATGATTATTGCCATATCGGACATGGCCGGGTTTTTCTAATATTTGACGTCGTGATACGCTATTTGCGCTCTATTGGTTTTGTCGTGAATTATATTCGCAATATAACCGATATTGATGACAAAATTATTAACAGAGCACAAGAAAAAAATATGCCTTTTACTGCGTTAACGGCAGAATTTATTCAGGCCATGAATACGGATTTTCAGAATTTAAATATTCTGACACCAACAACAGAACCTCGTGCAACGGATTATATTCAGCAGATGATTGATATGATCCAGCAACTGGTTAATAAAGGATACGCCTATGTGGGTGAAACGGGCGATGTTTATTACGATATCCAAAAATTTGAGAGTTATGGTTGCCTGTCTCATCGTGATTTGGAAGATCTAAAAGCAGGCTCGCGTGTAGAAATTAACGATGCAAAACAGCATCCTTTTGATTTTGTGTTATGGAAAATGGCTAAACCCAACGAACCGAGTTGGGAATCTCCTTGGGGTTTAGGACGTCCAGGTTGGCATATCGAATGTTCTGCCATGTCTTTAGCACAGTGTGGCGAGACCTTTGATATCCATGGTGGTGGTCCGGATTTGAAATTTCCGCATCATGAAAATGAGCGTGCGCAGTCGGAAGCGGCAAACGGCAAGAAATTTGTGAATTATTGGATGCATGTTGGATTTGTGCAGCAAGATAAAGAAAAAATGTCTAAATCGCTGGGTAATTTTTTAACGATTAGGGATTTTTTAAAGCATTATCATCCAGAAGTGTTGCGGTATTTTAGTATTATGAGTCATTATCGTAGCCCAATCGATTATGCAACGGATAATATTGATGCTGCGGGCAGAGGGCTTTCGCGGCTGTATACGGCTTTGCGAGGCATCTCGTTAGAAAAACCTGTTGAGAAAAATACACTCGCTTCTGTCATTCCCGTAGCGGATCAGTCAATACAAGCATCCTTCGAACAAAAGTTTCAAGATGCAATGGACGATGACTTTAATACCCCCGAAGCCATCGCCGTTTTATTTGAAATAGCGCATGAAATTAATCGGCAGCGCGGGACTGCGCCAGAAAAAGCGATCGTGCTTGGGATGCACTTAAAAAAGCTTGGCAATATATTAGGGTTATTGTATAGCGAACCCGAAGCATTTTTGCAAAATGCCAGTGGTAAAACAATTGATTTAGCGCCCAAAGAAATTGAACAGCTGATTGCAGCACGCGATCAGGCTAGAAAATCTAAACAGTGGGCCGAATCCGATAGGATCCGAGATGTATTATTAGAAAAGGGTATTTCGCTAGAGGATACTGCAGCAGGGACAACGTGGCATGTCATGCATTAGCTATAAAATAATTCTGAAATAAAACCATCATGGATGCATTGCTGAATAAACCCCAGTGCAACGGCGGGGATAGTCTCACAATCGATTGTTTCAGTGAGTGCTTCACAAACATCGCTGAAATCGTGATTTTTTTGAAATAGCGCAAGCATGAGAGCTTGCGGTTTTGTGAGAGAACGAAATTGGCTTTGAAGTTCTTTGCGCCATAAAATCCACGTAATCGCTTCTGTTTGTTTTTTAGGCAATCGCGGTGCTTCTTTGTTTTCTATCGCTTTCCAGAGTTGTGGAATGTCCCATTCAAAAGCGCACACATGCAAGGCAGGATGAAAATGGATTTTGAGATTACTCCATTGCTCGGGTGGAATCGATTTAAGATTGTCTAATGTTATGGTTTCGGCATTTGCTGCGTCTAAAGTGTCACCCAGCGTCCATTCAAAATTCGCCATTTCGGTTAGATAGAATTGTTTAGAGTAGGTTGCGTTTTCAGATAAAAAACGTGCAAGATATTGACCAAAATATCGCGCAGAAAAGTGGTGAGAGGGATATGCTGCAATATAGAGAAGTCCTAAGGCATTGAAGGCTTCATCGCCCATTAAGGTATGCAATTTTGGAAAATCATTTTCGAGTATTTCCAATAGCCTTAACCGATAACCATCGTAATAAATTTTTAGCCGTCTCGTTGCGCTAATTTGTGTTGTATCGACAGTAAGGCTTTCCATGGTATGGGTTGATTCAAGTTTGTGATCGCTGAGATAAGCTTGAAAAATATTTTGGACGTTATCTAAAGAAAAACCAATCATTCGAAATCACCCACCTAAAAATTTTCTGCTAAGCTATCCTTTTTGGTTTGCTTGGCTACAGGAGCAGTAGAGGATAGCACCTGATCCATTATGGCTTTTGCTTGGTCAAGTTCCGTTAATAATTCAGTTAAGGGCGGAATATTATCATCCCGTTCGATCATGGTTGCAACCCGACCAAAGCGTTTAACGGCGGCAGCATACAGTTGCCAAACCGGATCAACAATGGGGGCATCGTGTGTGTCTATAATATGATCAACATTATTAGTATGTCCTGCAAGGTGAAATTGTTGCACGCGATCGCAGGGGATCCCTTCGAGGTATTGATGGGGATCAAAGCCATGGTTAAAACTACTCACATAAATATTGTTAATATCTAATAAAATCTTACAATCCGCTTCTATAGCGATGGTGGCTAAAAAATCCCATTCAGATAATTCAGAATTTTTAAAGGTGATATAGCTGGATACGTTTTCCAGTAAAATTTGTTGACCTAAAAAATCTTGTACCGCTTTAACACGTTGAACCACATGCTGGATTGTTTCAGTGGTGTAGGGCAGGGGCAATAAATCATGAATATTTTGTTTGTTGATGCCGGTCCAACAAAGGTGATCGGATATCCAAGCAGGCTTTAGACGCGTTGCTAAATCCTTTAATTGGTTTAAGTAATCCCAATTGAGTGGGTCGGTACTGCCTATAGATAAAGATACCCCGTGCATCACCATGGGGTAGTGTTCGCGGATCTGATCAAGGAAATAGAGGGGCTTTCCCCCAGGGATCATATAATTTTCGGATAGAATTTCAAACCAATCGATGGGGGGATGGGTGTCTAGTATGGTGCTATAGTGATCCGTTCGTAATCCAAGCCCGAATCCTAACATAAAAGCTCCATACTAGACGTTCCATCGTTCACGGATTAGCTTTTAGCTTCATCCTCTTTTGTCATGATATGTCCACCGGCTTTTATGCAAGCTTCGTCAGATTTTTCCATTATCCAACCTTTGCCTTTGCACATGTTTTGGCCTTTGCACGCGTTGTTTGTAGATTTGCAGACACCGTGGCCTTTACACTCGTTAGCGCCCATACATTTTACTTTTGCAGTATCTGCAGTTGCTGCTGTTGCAGCAAATCCAGAAGTCAATAATGCAGCTGTGGCTGTTGCTAGGACTAAGCCTTTCATTCCTTTCATAGCGATTTCTCCATTTAGATGTTGATCAACAAAGGGGCGGGTTTGGACACGGACAATAAAATTGTCTTTGTTTAGACTCGACCCTTTTACAAGACTAGAATAAAAACAGAGAAACTACAACGAAGTTTTTTCAGAAAAGAGATAAAAAAAGGGCAGGTTTTTACACCCGCCCTCTTTTGTTGCAAAACTAGCTGTTCGCTAGATTTGCATTACTCAGCTTTGCAGCCATGATCTTTCATCAGTGCATCTTTGCAAGCTTGATCTGCACAGGCAGCCATTGCTTTTGCACAATCTTCTGCACTCATCATTGTCACAGGTGCTTGATCAGCTTTAGCAGGAGCTGCTGCTTGTGCAGCAGAAGCAAATACAAGTGTTGCAGCAACTGCAGCTAAAATTAATTGTTTCATTGGTAACTCTCCAAAAGAAAATGACGTCATTAAATTACGGAGCTACCCAAATAATCTGGGAACCCCGTGGTTATTGTCAGACTCTGCACTGGCTAACCATAGTTTCCAATACAAATTTCTGACGCCTGCGTAGTTTATCATACAATTTTAAGGTGTCTAGTCTTTTTTTTGGCTAGATTTAAAGACGGTTTTTTAGGTATGTGATATATGAATCGCAGGGGAAGCGGGTAATCTGATATCGTATTTGTTAAAAGCCGCTTGGATATCTGTTTGAATACTAGTTTGTAAACTAGTAAAGGATGTTTGTTTGCCCCAAACTGAAAATTGTAGTTGTAGAGCGGCCTCACCAAATTCTAGAAAAGCGAGTTCTGGGGCAGGGGATACTAAACACAATGAATTTTGTTTGGCAACTTCCAAAAGTATTTTTTTAAGCTTTTGCAAGTCTTCATTAAAACTCATATGTAACTTAATGTCGCATCGGCGGATCGGGAACCGCGTTAGATTTTCAAACTGAGATTTCAACAACGATTCATTGGGAATGCGCACAAAAATATTGTCTTTCGTGCGGATTTTAACCGATAATAAATCAATTGAAAGTACTTCGCCCAATGTATCATTATTAATACGAACGACATCACCCACTTCGAATGGCTTTTCAACAATTAAAAACATACCACTTAAAAAATTCGAAATGGAAGTTTGCGAAGCAAACGCAACAGCCGCGGTGACAATTCCGGCTGCGATTCCTGCGGCTTCCAAGAAACCCGTTACATTGACACCGAATGCGTGAAGCGGAAATACAAAAGAAAGTACAAGCCCAACATAAAATGTAATGCGGCGTAGTAATTGAGAGTGATGTGCCGAAAAATGTCTTGCAGATACTTTGCCAACGAGGCGGCAGATATACAGAGTCAATAGGATGCTGATAACAATAGAACTGCTCAGTTTTAATATAAAAAAGACATCGAAGCCTTTTAAAGCATCCATAAAATGCTTAAAGGTGAGGTTTAGATCGGGTAGCGAAAATGGCATAAGATTATTCCCACAGAAAAGAGCCAAAAAAGTTTTTAAGACCTGGTTTTATCATAACGCGCGCAGGGCTTACCAATTGCAAGTCGCTTAAGGGCAAACGGGGGCTTTTTACAACCAAGGTTTCGAGACTGTCTGAATCTTCTTGATACAGATCTAAATGTTCTGTCCACAGCCGATTTTTTTTGTCGCTATAAAGAGCGAGATTGTCGAGGGAAATTTTTAATTCGTGCAACAAATTTGTACCTTTTGTACGATTTTCAATCGATACCGGAATAATCGCATGGGTAGAATCTTGTGACAGATCTTCTAAACGGGGTGAGCCGTGTATGGGATTGTTGTAACAGAGTTCCCCCGCTCGTGTGCTTTTACCAAACCAAGTATCAGCTAAAGTTTCTGTTGCAAATTCGTCAAGTACAGTTGAGGGATGTCCAGCGCTAATTTGTATCCAAAGTGGAACACTGATATAAACCTGCAATGTTTCACCGAGCGGAATATAACAGGGTCGATCTAACAGAGAAAGCAAGGCGCGATCGGGTAGTACGGGTTTCAAGCTGATTGTATTGGATGTTTGTGCTGCAAAAGTTTTGAAAGGTTGTTCGCCTTCGTGATAGGTTGTGATATGCCATTGATGGTTAAAGCGATCGACACAGGTTACAAGCTGGCCAATTTTAAAAAAACGCGATTGTTCTTCTTCAATTAAAAAAGATCCCCACCATAATTCTTGTTCTGCGGAGAGTTCCTCATCGGTTGACTGTATGAGATTAGCTTTTGCCTTTTTTTGAATAAACGGTAAATTTTGCAGTTTTTGTAAGAGCCAAGATTTCATTTTTCCATTATCCCTTCGTATGCATACAGGGTATTCGACAGCAATGTTGCAACCGTCATGGGCCCGACGCCACCCGGCACAGGGGTGATAAAGCTTGCCCGCGCTGAAGCCTTTTCGAATTCAACATCACCGACTAATTGTCCATTATCCATGCGATTCATCCCAACATCAATCACTATCGCACCGGGTTTTATCCAATCACCCTTAATGAGGCCAGGTTGCCCAGCGGCTACAACGAGCAGATCGGCATTTTCAACGGTCTTTTTTAAATTTCGGGTAAATCGATGAGCAGCAGTAACAGTACAACCTGCCATCAGCAATTCCAAGACCATCGGTCGACCTACAATGTTAGACACGCCAACCACGGTCGCATCCATCCCTTTTAAATCGATATGGGTTGATTTTAAAAGTTCCATGATCCCTGCCGGTGTGCAAGGGCGCAGGCAAGGTTTTTTTTGAGCCAGTCTTCCTAAATTGTACGGATGAAAACCATCTACATCTTTATCAATTCGGATCTGTTCGAGTACGGATTGGCTTGTAATATGATCCGGTAAGGGCAGCTGAATCAATATGCCATCTATTGTGCGATCATTATTTAGTTTGTCAATAAGCTTTGTTAGTTCTGTTTGGGTGGTTGAAGCGTTGAGCCGATAATGCTGTGAGATTATTCCCACTTTTTGGCAGGCGGCAAGTTTACGGTTGACATAGATTTCCGATGCGGGTGCATTTCCAAGCAAAACAACAGCAAGCCCTGGTGCTCGTTTGCCCTGTGCTAAATAATTTTTAATACGCTGGCTAATGTGCTGCTGAATTTTTTCAGCAATCAGGGTACCATTTAGAATTTCTGCGGGCATAGCTCCCTCAATTTTCGGGCCGATGATAATTTGGACAAAGCTATAATAAGAGTATACGCCCCTAGAAGGCAATTTATTGATAAAGCAATTATTGCGATTGTGGGTAAGCGGCTAATATGGCACAATGGGCGTCACTATTTTAATTTAGTGATTGAAGACGACTTAATCGGGGCATAGCGCAGTCTGGTAGCGCACCTGCTTTGGGAGCAGGGGGTCGTGGGTTCGAATCCCCCTGCCCCGACCATTATCCTGGCGCCCGTAGCTCATCTGGATAGAGCATCAGCCTTCTAAGCTGGGGGTAGCAGGTTCGAGTCCTGCCGGGCGCACCACCGTGCTAATGGTTAGAGACAAGAAATTAGAATTTGAAATGATTTACTTATGGTTCAATGGCGGACGTAGCTCAGTTGGTAGAGTCCCGGATTGTGATTCCGGTTGTCGCGGGTTCAAGCCCCGTCGTTCGCCCCAGTTTTTTATCAATAAAATCAACAGCTTAAATTAACACCATCTTATTTGCGTCGCATTTATGGAGTATTTGCGTCGCAAAAAATTGCATTTTTAAGAAAATAAACTTATACTAAGCTTAAGCCCTTTAGAGTGCAGAGGTAGTTTTGATGAATAGCCCGCTTGATTTAAAGCTAAAATGCCAAGAAGGAGAAGGTTTTAAAGTAGAATTTAAAGAAAAAATAGCGCATCTTGATCGGGAAATCGTTGCCTTTGCAAACGCTGCAGGGGGAGAAATATTGCTCGGCGTAAGCGATGATGGGGAAATAAAGGGTATTGAAATCACCAATAAATTGCTTAGTCAAATCCAGGATATTGCTCGCAATTGCGATCCCAGTATTCAAATTGAATTACATAAACACATAGCACTTGGTGTATTGGTCATTGCGGTGCATGAGGCCGATAATAAACCCTATAAATGTAGTGACGGTTTTTTTCTGCGCATAGGTCCTAACTCTCAAAAATTAAAAAGAGATGAAATTGTACAATTTATTAATCAGGTCGGTAAGACACATTTTGATGAAATTTATAACCAAAAATTTAAGTATCCTCATGATTTTTCTAACAAGGCATTGGAAACTTATCTTAAAAATTGTGGCCTCCACTTAAAAGCTCAAGCAGAAGATATTTTACTTAGCTTAAATCTAGCAAAAGAAACGGAATCTCATTTATCAATAACGCACGCTGGGGTTTTATTTTTTGCAGATAACCCGCAAATGTATTATCCTGAAGCGTTTATTACAGCCGTAAAATATAAAACAAATGACCGATTTTCTATCATCGATAAAAAAGATTTTAAAGGATCGCCTATCTCACAAATTGAAGAGAGTATGGCTTTTGTATTGCGTCATATGAGCATGGGTATCCATATCGGCGGTCAATCTGCAATGAGAAAAGAGCTGCATGACTACCCGCTCGCGGCTATTCGTGAAGCCATCATTAATGCAGTGACACACCGAGACTACTTATACGATGGCTCGCACATCTATATTCACATGTATCCTGATTATATTGATATTGAAAATCCAGGTGGTCTTTACTCGGGATTAACCATCGCAGATCTGGGGCATCGGAGTGTCAGGCGCAATCGATTAATTGCTGATTTATTGCATCGTGCTGGATATATTGAACGTGTTGGAAGTGGTTTTGAGCGTATGCGAGAAGAATTATTAAAAAATAATAATCCGCCACTTGAAGTGAGTGTCACCAATTTTTTTAATATTCGTTTTTTTAAACGCATTTCAAATATGAATCTTGAGCAATTAACACCTCGACAATTGGCTATCTATTATTCTTTTGTTGATCAAAAAAAATTAACCAAAAAAAATATTGTCTTAGAACATCAAATAAGCGAAGATACGGCAATCCGGGAATTAAAAGTTTTAATAAATTTAGGTTTTGTTCAAAAAAAAGGTGAAGGAAAAGCAACATTTTATCAGTTCGCTCCTTCATCATCTTGGTAGATGGTGCTGAATAAAAGATGTCAGCACGTAAAAAGTAACATATTGCTTGGTTTTAACAATCGTATAAAATTACTGTCGGGAAAAAATACCGAATATTAATAGATTAATGATACCGACGCTTTATGTGTTAGAACTCAAAACATAGAGTACTTAAGTGAAGTGAATAACATGTTTATATTTGTATAAGAATTTCTTCCAGTTAATAAAGCGCTCATCGATCCTGGATTCTTAAAGTCAACTACGTTAACCTCTCGTGTAAACACCCCTTTAATCATGCCGTTCAAAAGTAGACACCCATTACATGGACAAGCACTCACAAGTTTATTAAATTTATTAGAAATAGTTGATTCAGTAAAAAATACGATGTTTTACTGTTTTTTTAAGTAATATAATAAAAAAACTAAGCATTTTGCAAAACATTAAGGGGGCCAATGTATGCAGATAGAGGAAGAAAAAGATATTAGTTTTCAGGGAATTTTAGAATATGTGATTTACTTTATTCTAATGTGTTTTACAATTTACGAAGCTTTTAGCCTCGTTCGAGGAGGATCATAATTTTAAAGAAAATAATTGATAACGCGATTGCAAGAATTATTAAGTGTTCAAGATGAACCCCGCAATATTAGAATTAAGTTACAAACCCGGCTCTTTAAACGAAAGACTTTTATTAACAAAGTTTATTTTGACAAAGTCGTTTGCGAAGACTTATCATACATCGCTTAGTTCTTAATTTTGTTTGATTTTATTATGGAAAATAAAAAGTTATGGAAAATAAAAAGGGTAGCTTATCCAAAATATTTTTAAGTACAATTGCAGGTAATGCATTAGAATTTTATGATCTCGCCTTATTGGGTTTTCTAGCTCCCACCATTGCTCACTTATTCTTTTCTTCTGAAAACCCTCGGCTTGCTGCTATTGGTTCTCTTGGAACATTCGCAATTGCCTTCGTTGTGAGGCCGTTAGGCGCTATTTTGTTCGGTCATCTCGGGGATAGGGTGGGAAGAAAAAGAGCACTCGTTTTATCCATAACAATGATGTGTGTTTCTTCAACCCTTATTGGTTGTTTGCCTACCTATGAAAATATAGGCGTGACCGCTCCCATTCTTTTAATTTGTTGTAGGTTTATTCAAGGAATTGCTATAGGCAGCGAATATAATGGTGCTGCTATTTTTGCTTTAGAACATTATGAAGGGAACAAAAGAAGTTTTTTTGGCTCTCTTCTTAGCGCAGGTGCGATTTCTGGTTATTTACTTGCTTCCGGTATTTCTCTAATATGTACTCAAAGCTGGATGCCTTCGTGGGGATGGAGGCTTCCTTTTTTCTTTGGGCTTGTTATTGCGGCTGTTGGGCTTTATATCAGAAGAAATATTTCTGAAACGCCGGCGTTTACCTCTCTTAAAAAAAATGCTATTCCGAATTACCCGTTAATGAATGCATTTATCACCAATCCTCTGTCATCTCTTGCAACCATTGGTTTTGGGATATCGATAAGCAATATTGCACTCATGCTCATGGGCTATATGACAACTTATCTCGTCAACGTTCTACATATTCCTTCTGCTACAGCAATGTTCATTAATGTTATGGCTATTTCTATTCTTGCTGTGTTTATTCCTATTATGGGTTATCTCGGGAATATTTTATCTAGTAAAGTTGTGATGATGATATCTGCTTGGATGATCGTTGCGTTGATTTTTCCCATTTATACGCTAACAGTCACATTACAACCTTTTAATATTCTTATGGCACAAGGACTTCTTGCGATTTTAACAGCGGGATTAATAGGACCCTCTCACTCGGTTATATTTTCATTATTTCCTGCGCACAATCGTTATAGTGGAGCTTGTTTTAATTATACATTAGGAGCAGCTTGTGGAGGTGTTGGACCTATAATTTCTGAAGTTCTTATACAAAAAACTCAAAATATTACGAGTCCAGCTTTTTTTATTATGTTAAGTTCTGTAGTTACAATCGTTTCTTTAATATTAATTAGCATAAAAAATTTAAAACAAAACTTTTTTTTAAGAGCCAATAGCTTTTTAAAAATAACTTAGTAGTGTCAACATGTTAAACTTTTCAAGAAACTCATCAACCAACTTAAAGCAAAGAATAAACGGTCCATAAGAATTCTAAGGGTATGCCCCTGAACGAACTTATAGTGGGCTATTTACTTATATCTGGTAATATGGTAAATTTTAACACGGAACTTCAAGGAAGATAATATTTGTAAAAATCACGGATGTAACGTTTTAATTAGTGATGAATAATGTGCGAACAGGAGGAGAGGGAGATAGGATAGATGGATTATTAATTTGCAAAAAAGGAAGCTTTTATGTCAGATTTAATTCGCACTCCAAAAGATAATAAGGCAATTCGTGAGTTTTTACAAGCGACTCCGAGAATTTATAGCGTATGTAAGAATCTTTTTGATAATTTTGATGTAAATCATTTTGCATACGTTAAATTTATAAATAATGGACGTATGTTGCGTCTTTCTTCTGATGCAGAATGGTCGAAACATTATTATGCCAATTTTTTTTACGAAAATTTAAAATTTTATAAGAATCAGCTTGAACATAAAAAAAACATATCAGCAAGACATGTAAACTATTGTCTATGGGATCAAGATACGTACAATAAAGATTGTGTTGTGTATTTTGAACTACAAAAATACAACATGGGAAATGGGTTTAGCATCTATATCAGGGGGGATACATCTGTAGAATCGTTTCATTTTGCAAGTGCTCTCAAAGATGTGCATATGAGTAACTTCTATATTAACAACCTCACGATCTTTGAAAGTTTTATTTTGTTTTTTAAATATGAAATACGAAATTTAGAAGATTTTTTTAGGGAAGATATGCTATTAAAAATTCCCCACGAAAATCTATATCAGGGGTATGAGCTGCCAGTTTTCGATGTTCAGCAGGAACAATTCCCCCCAAAAAAATATCTTTTTGAACTTGAAAATACTACTATTTATATAAGTAAAAGAGAGTTTGAATGTTTATACTTACTTGCAATTGGAAAACAATGTAAAGAAATTGCTCAAATACTAGATATTTCCCCCCGCACTGTTGAATGCTATATTAATTCACTTAAGACCAAAACAAATTTGATGACAACAGCCAAAATAATAAAAATTTTCATAGAAAGAAATCTGTCAAAATGGTATCCTCATTATAATCTTCATTAAATTTACAGTACATATGTTTAAATAACCTGTGTTGAGGGTCATTTTTCGGCTATAACCCCGATGCTTTCTTTTCCATCCAAGCGATATTCTTCTGGAAAGTCTAATCTAGAAATATAGCCAATTTTTTTTATCTTGAAATTATATTTTTCCAGCACTCTTCGCAGTACTTCATTATCAAAAAAATTTATAAGATCAGGGATATCCGCTTTTCTGATCTTTAGATATTTGTCTACATCTTCAATTAAACCTGGCCATTGGTCGTTAGTTTTTTTTCTTTCAAGATAAATAGGAATAAAATCTTTAAATATTTTTAAATAAGGAGTTTCAGCAACAATAAATATTTTGCCTTTCGGTTTGAGCCAATGTCGGAATAAAGAAATGGAAGTTTCAAATTTATCTGGCTCTAAGAGATGAAGAACCCTAGAAGCTAAAATAGCTGTAAATGTATTAGGAGGAAAATCTAATTCACATGGACATCTTCCTGGTTTTAAAAGAAGCCTCTTGCGAAGTTTCGACGGGGTATTGTCCCATAAAATTTGCAGATGCTGAGGATTCAGATCATTACAGACAACATAAGCACCTTTTTGTAAGGAGGGGATAGTTGCTACTCCATATGCTGCCCCTATTTCTAGTACATATTGATTAGGACGTTGGCAATAATTAACATATTCGGCGCTATAGGGATCTAGAGTAGAAGTCATATAACCCATTTTATTTAATGTTCTTACAAATCCACAAGGTTCTGCTTCGGGTCGGATCACGTCGTCTCCTTTTAAATAACATCTATTGTTCAAAATACAAATGGTATGCGATTTATGTTGTAATCTACAACTCATCTGTAAAATACTTAGATTTATTTATTATATTCTCTATGAGGGCTGAAAGATTCAGTATTTTTTGCGTATAGTGGGGCGTTGTTCGATTTAGTCTCAGCAGTTGTAGATGGTTATCAAAACCCGCGTAAATATGGCGAATATCTGAAATAAACATAACAATGATCTCCTCCCAATAAAGCAGTCCACCCGGAATTAGAAAAATCTCGCAAAATGCGGCCACTGCGTTGCATTGGTTTCGACTCTAAATTTAGTCACGCCCTTCAAAATAAGCTTCCCAATAAGCTTTATAGACAATTTCTTCTGGGCTACTCTCAAAGTAATTTAAAAGATTGGGATCTCTACTTGTTTCATTGATGACTCTTTCCGGATAAACGTAATGTAATGTAGCGTTTACATAACCATATATGTTTTGGTGTGTAGCCATTGTGAACCTCCAAATTAAGACTCTTACCGAGAGTGCCTTTTGTTTGAACAAAAGAGAATGCTTCCCTATCACAAGTATGATATTCCTATTAACTCAAAAGAAATGTGTGAATTAGTTGTTAATTTTTGTGAGCTATTGTCCTAGCGTTATTTTTTAGCGGTTGATGTGTTGGATGAATTCGTTAAGAGTCGGTAAAACGACTTATTGCAATCTGGAGTTATTTTATAATGGTCAAGATTATCGTTTTAGGTGATTTCATCTGCTATGCTTTCAGTGACCTTAAAATCATTATTATTCCCTGGGAATAATGTTTGTAATACATGTTCTCTGAGAACTTTAATACAAGCCATCTCAATATCCAAAGCCTTAAGTTTTTTGGCTTCATTTTCAATAACAATCATAAATTTGCCTGATTTTTGCTGTCTACAACAAACGATAGGTAAATTATCTACCTTTAAAATGACAGATTCAAATGGCGAGCCAGTGCTCCCTTTGGCAGAAGCAATTAATCTATGCAGCACCTTGGGAGCTGGTAAAAACCCAGTTTCTTTTATGCTTTGTTGAATATAAAAGGCCTCTGTTTTTATGCGTTCACGGATTTCCGCCTCCTTTAATAATAATGATAAGGTATAGGCAGCTTTTATTGGAATATCTATTTTGGCTTGAAAAAGTACAGCAATCCATTCCAGTTCAAATATTTCCGCAGCGTGAATCATTTTAGAAATGGTTCCCTGTGAGAGACCCATGGTGTCAGCCATTTCGGTTTGATTTTTGAAGTACCCGGACTTCATTTGTTGCGCAAAAGAAAATGCTCTTTCAAAGTCAGAAATGTCTTTTGAATTAGCATTTTCAGAATGCATTAAGATCATACAACTCTTATCATCCAGATCGGTAATACGTGCTACAACATGTTGATTAGGAATTTTACTACAGGCAAAAGCTCTACGAACGCCATAAATGATTTCATAATCAGCATCGGGATCCCCCGAGAGCGCTCTAATCAAAATAGGCTCTAGCTGACCGTCCCGTTGTACAGAGTGAATTAAATCCGCACAACGCTCTTTGGTTAACCAAGCACTGTCTCGATTGTGATAGCGCCAAGGTTTACATCGCTTAGGATCGATGTCAACGAGCAGCGTCGGATGTGTTCTTTCTTTTAAATGATAAGTAGGAACCGCGACAGTGTTTTCAGAATGATTAAAATCATCAAAAGTTCCTCGTTTTTTCATAGATATTCTTCCCTAGGCATTTTAAGTGCCTCTAAATTTTCCATTTTAAAATGTTCTACTGATAAAACTCAGGTTCAACATTAATCGCTTACGACTCTAAATTCAAGTTAAAAATAGAAACACATTTTGTGGGATATTATTTTCTTAAAAATCCGGTTTTATTCCCTTTTATTCTTCATAATTAGCCGAAAAATTTTTGGGAAAGAAAAATATTTCCCTGCTTCTGAAACAAAAAGTAAAAAAAGCCTGAAAATTTCTATAATAATATTGGAAACGCTTCTATTGTACACTATTGTACACGATGTCGCATGGTGTGAGCAGAAACGAATTTCATTCACAATCCGAGGAAAATTTACACGGGTTGCCATTCGATTCGCTTTAAGCCAATACCCCCACTTAACACCTATTGTTCACACCAAACCTTTGCCCATTGCTAAAGGCGTGTTTTGAGTTGAATTACCAAGTAAAGGTTGCGACAGTCTCATGATGAGTGAACCCGCACAATTATCTTGTTTCCAATTGCGTGAAGGTGTAGCATTCGGGGTTAGTTATTGGGGCCGTTAGCTCAGTTGGTAGAGCAGCTGACTCTTAATCAGCGGGTCGTTGGTTCGAACCCAACACGGCCCACCAACAAGGTTTTATAAATCATTCGGCTTCTGCAATCTCAGAATCTGTGTTTTAATTCAGTAATTTTAAAACCCCAGTTTTCATTAAAGGCTAAATTCTGGTAGGATGCTCGCTTGCACGGGCGAAAGTGGCGGAATTGGTAGACGCCCTGGATTTAGGTTCCAGTGGGGAAACCCGTGAGAGTTCGAGTCTCTCCTTTCGCACCACATCGGACACAATTTTTAGTCACCAGCCGTTAGCGTAAATTTAGAGGGGTTGATGTATGCAGGTTTCTGTTGAAAATACGAGTTCTATAGGACGTCGAGTAACTATTACGGTTCCTGCGGATCGTGTTCGGTTAGAGATAGTTAAACAAACTAAATCAGTGCAACAAAATGGGAAAATCGCCGGTTTCCGACAGGGAAAAATTCCTGCAAAAATGATCCAAGAAAAATTTGGTGCGCAAATTCGAAACGAAGCCATCAGTAAAATTATCGAAACGACTTTGCCGAACGCGCTTCTCGAAAATGCACTAGAGCCTGCGGGTCGTCCAGAAATTGAAGAAGTCAAGAATATGGCAGAAGCGGATAAAGATATTACGTACGTAGTTCGCTTTGAAATATATCCAGAAATTAATTTACCGGATTTTAAAACCATTCAAGTTGAAAAATATGAGGTTGAAGTTACCGAATCCGATGTTGATAAAGCGATTCTGAATTTGCGTAATCAAATGGGAACATGGACGGCTGTGACAAGAGCCGCACAGATGGGTGATAAATTATTGGTGGATTATACCAGTACATTGCATGGTAAACCCTATGAAAATAATGGTGGTAAAGACGTTTCTGTCGAATTGGGTAAAAACGTTTTTATTGAAGGCTTTGAATCCGGGTTGTTAGGCGCAGTAACGGGTGAGACGCGAGAATGCGAGCTTTATTTTCCAAAAGAATGGCGTATCGAAAAATTGGCGGGTCAGCCCGTCCGCTTTAGCATTCACGTAAAAGAGATTAGCGAACAGCATTTAGTCGATCTGGACGAAGGATTTGCGAATAAAATTGGTGCCAGCGGATCTGATGTATCGGCCATTCGCGCGAAAATTCGCGAGAATCTCGAAAAACAAGTTGCACATGCGGTTCAAGAGACTATAAAAAAAGAAGTTTTATCTAAGATATTAACATTAGTTGACTTGCCTTTGCCTAAGGTGTTGTTAGAAACAGAGATTGCCGCATTACATGAAGATTTGCATCGAAGAAATGGCAACCAAGCGCACGAGAGTTGTCACCATCATGGGTTAGAAGACGAGGCTAAACGGCGTCTTGCCTTAAGTCTTATTTTGCAAAAAATAATTAAGTTAGAAAACTTGAAGCTGGATAATGCAAAGGTTCGTCAGAAAATTTCCGAGATTGCGGAGTCTTTTGGCAACGCAGAATTCATAGAAAAGATGTATTATGAATCTACGGAGCTGTTGTCTGGAATTCAAAATTCTGTGTTAGTTGAACAAGCAGTAAGTTTGATTTTAGAGCAGGCATCTTTGATTGCTAAACCTATCACGGTTGAGGATTTATTTAAATTGTAGGGGCGGATCTATCATCAAAAAGGGGATTGTAAATGACAGATATTAAGGCAACAGGATTGGTACCGATTGTTATAGAACAGTCTGCTCGTGGCGAGCGCGCCTATGATATCTACTCACGACTGCTAAAAGAACGCGTGATTTTTTTAGTGGGCCCTGTAGAAGACTATATGGCGAACTTAGTGATTGCCCAGATGCTATTTTTAGAATCAGAAAATCCAGATAAAGATATTTACTTATATATTAATTCGCCGGGTGGAGCCGTTACCGCTGGTATGGCGATTTATGACACCATGCAATTTGTGAAACCTGATATTAGCACGCTTTGTATAGGGCAGGCATGCAGTATGGGAGCACTCCTTTTGGCGAGTGGTGCAAAAACAAAGCGACGATCACTACCAAATTCACGGATTATGATCCATCAGCCCTTAGGTGGCTTTCAAGGGCAAGCGACCGATATCGAGATCCACACTAGGGAAATTTTAAAAGTGCGGCATACGCTGAATAAAATACTGGCTAAACACACAGGTCAAAATCTGGAGCGTCTTGAAAAAGATACCGATAGGGATAATTTTATGGGGCCTGAAGAGGCCTGTGAATACGGCCTTATTGATACGGTGATTACAGAAAGATAACCCTCTGAAACATTAGTGCTTTTTGGGGGTCTAATCTTTGTGAGGCCTTGAAAAGCGCAGTTGGCGCCCTTATCTTAGACAATAACGATCTTTTATGTGAGGTATCGCATGGGTGACAAGCAAAGTGGCCGAAATGATGGGAAATTATTATATTGCTCATTCTGTGGCAAGAGCCAGAATGAAGTTAGAAAACTTATTGCTGGTCCGTCTGTTTTTATTTGCGATGAATGTGTGGAATTGTGTAATGACATTATTCGTGAAGAAATAGAAGAAAAACAAGGACCGACGGTTACGACCAGGCTTCCAACACCCAAGGAAATTAATCGTATTTTGGATCAATACGTTATTGGGCAAACACATGCCAAAAAAGTGCTTGCTGTGGCCGTTTATAATCATTATAAGCGGTTACAATCCGGATTAAAATTAAAAGAAGACGACGTAGAGCTGAATAAAAGTAATATCCTGCTAGTTGGACCAACGGGTAGTGGTAAAACGCTGTTAGCAGAAACTTTAGCACGCCTTTTAGATGTGCCTTTTACGATAGCGGATGCGACCACACTAACAGAAGCCGGATATGTTGGCGAAGATGTTGAAAATATTATTCAGAAATTACTGCAAAAATGTGAATACAATGTTGAAAAAGCGCAAACGGGGATTGTCTATATCGACGAGATCGATAAAATTTCGCGTAAATCAGAAAATCCATCGATTACACGCGATGTTTCCGGCGAGGGTGTTCAACAAGCGCTATTAAAGCTGATAGAAGGGACGATTGCTTCTGTGCCACCACAAGGAGGGCGAAAGCACCCGCAGCAAGAATTTTTACAAGTTGACACCTCGGGCATTTTATTTATTTGTGGTGGTGCATTCTCGGGTCTTGAGAAAATTATTCGTCAACGATCAGAAAAAGGTGGCATTGGGTTCTCTGCTGAAATTTCGAGCAAAGACGATCAAAAATCTTTAAGTGATAGCTTAAAACAGGTAGAGCCTGAAGATTTAATTAAATATGGTCTTATTCCAGAATTTGTAGGTCGATTACCGATTGTCGCAACGTTGGAAGAATTAGATGAAAATGCCTTAGTTCAAATTTTAACAGAGCCTAAGAACGCGTTAACAAAGCAATATCATAAACTCTTCGAAATGGAAGGGATAGAAATTGAATTTAGAGAGGGTGCGCTTAAAAAAGTGGCTCAAAAAGCCATGGAAAGAAAGACTGGCGCAAGAGGATTACGTTCTATTTTGGAACATGTCCTATTAGATACGATGTATGATCTGCCATCTCTTGAAGATGTCTCGAAGGTTGTTATTGATGAATCTGTGGTGAATGGTGATTCAGAGCCGTTGTTAATTTTTGAAAATACAGGTAAGCCGGCTCGACAAGCCAACGAATAGAGGGGTATATGAGCGACTTAACAGTGATGCCGGTGTTGCCATTAAGAGATGTGGTTGTTTACCCACATATGGTTATTCCTTTGTTTGTGGGCAGAAAAAAATCCATCGAAGCTCTTGAAGCTGCCGTTGAAAAATCGCGACATATTTTATTAACCGCTCAAAAAGAAGCGGTTGATGATTCCCCAACCGAGAAGAGTTTATATGCGATTGGAACTATCGCGAATATACTGCAATTATTGAAATTACCCGATGGCACTATAAAAGTGTTGGTAGAAGGACTTGAGCGTGGGCAATTGGTTGACTTTGTGCACACGGAACCCTTCTTTTTAGCCAATGTTGAATCAATTCCGCCTGTTTCCGTAGCGAATCAAGAAGTAGAAGTCTTGATTCGTTCTTTGTTGGCTAACTTTGATCAATATGTCAAAGTCAGCAACAAGTTTTCATCAGAGGTTATCATGTCTCTAACAGGAATAGAAAACCCTGTGAGACTGGTGGATACAATAGCAGCGCATCTGCCGCTTAAAATACAAGATAAACAAAAAATTCTCGAAATATTAAACTTTAAAGATCGTATTCTTGAGCTCATACAAATGATAGAGTCTGAAGTAGAGCTGATGCAGATGGAAAAAAAGATCAGCGGTACTGTAAAGCGCCAGATTGAAAAAAATCAACGTGAATATTATTTAAATGAAAAAAGAAAAGCGATTGAAAAAGAACTGGGCGATTTAGGCGACGAAAGTGGTGGAAAGAGTGATATTAAAGAATTGCTCGATAAAATTGAAGCCGCTGGGATGCCTAAAGAAGCTAAAATAGAGGCTCTTAAGGAAGTTGAAAAATTAAAAATGATGTCTCCACTTGCAGCAGAAGCAAACGTTTCTCGAAATTATATTGATTGGATGTTAGCAGTGCCTTGGAAGCACCGGACTAAAATTCGGGGAGATTTGTTGCGTGCAGAAGCCATTTTAAACAAAGATCATTATGGTCTAGAAAAAGTGAAAGAACGGTGTTTAGAATATTTGGCAGTACAACTCCGTGTTCCAAAAATGAAGGGGCCTTTGTTGTGTTTAGTGGGCCCGCCTGGCGTTGGTAAAACTTCTTTGGGTCAATCGCTGGCGCGTGCAACGGGACGAAAATTTGTTCGAATGTCGTTAGGTGGCGTTAGAGACGAGGCAGAGATCCGGGGACATCGGCGCACCTATATTGGGGCATTGCCGGGAAAAATTCTTCAAAAATTGGCAAAAGTGAAAGTTAAAAATCCATTATTTTTATTGGATGAAATCGACAAAATGGCAATGGATTTTCGAGGCGATCCCGCCGCTGCGTTATTGGAGGTTTTAGATCCTGAACAAAATCACGCTTTTAATGATCACTATTTAGAAGTTGATTATGATTTATCCGATGTGATGTTTGTGGCAACTGCAAATTCATTGAATATTCCATTACCGCTTTTAGATCGTATGGAAGTGATACGGTTGTCCGGCTATATCGAAGATGAAAAGCTTCATATTGCAGAACAATATTTGATCCCTAAAGAGATGATAGCCAATGGACTGAAGCCTAATGAATTAAAGATAACAGATAAGGCTATCATTGATATTATTCGTTATTATACGCGTGAAGCAGGTGTTCGCAGTTTAGAGCGAGAAATCTCAAAGATTTGTCGTAAAGTTGTGAAAGATCTCTTATTATCAAAATCTGTGAAAGAAATGACTGTCGATGTCGAACAATTAGAACATTATTTAGGGGTTAGGCGTTATCGTTTTGGACAAGCAGAAGCGCAAGATCAAATCGGACAAGTCACAGGACTTGCATGGACAGAGGTGGGTGGAGAATTGCTTACCATTGAGGCTATGGCTGTTCCTGGAAAAGGGAAAGTGACGAGTACAGGGAAACTCGGCGAAGTCATGCAAGAGTCTATTCAGGCAGCGATGACAGTGGTACGGAGCCGTGGAAATGTATTGGGGATAGCCGATGATTTTTACGAAAAACACGATATTCATGTGCACGTTCCTGAAGGTGCGACGCCAAAAGATGGACCCAGTGCGGGGATTGCGATGTGTACCGCGTTGGTTTCGGTTTTCACCGGTATCCCTGTTCGTAAAGATGTGGCCATGACGGGCGAAATTACCCTTCGAGGACAAGTTTTGCCTATTGGCGGGTTAAAAGAAAAACTGTTGGCTGCCAGACGTGCCGGTATACTAAATGTGATTATTCCGGACGAAAATAAACCCGAATTATCAGAAATAGCAAAAGAGGTTTATGAAGGGATGACGGTTCACGCCGTCCATTGGATAGATGAAGTATTAGAGTTAGCATTGACGCGCCGGCCAACAGCCAGTAGCGTAAAGGCAGATATTCCGCCAAATAGTTTGCCCGTTAGCCCTGTTATTAAAGATCAAGTGCCGCCTGTGCATTAATAAACTAAATAAATTTGACGGTTAGCCTCTAAAGTTGGTATAAAACCTCCAGATTAGCGTGATGTGTAGCCTCACCGCATTTTATTTCTTAATGATTAAGGGGATATTTATGAATAAAGGTCAGTTAGTTGATGCATTAAGCTCTGTCGAAGATTTATCTAAGAGCAAAGCCGCATCTCTTGTAGATGCGTTTTTAGATGTATTGACAAAGACCATGGCTGCAGGTGAACAGGTTGCCATAGCAGGGTTTGGCATATTTACCGTTAAGAAGCGCCCTGCACGTGTAGGACGTAATCCCAGAACCGGTGGTGATTTACAGATACCCGAAGCAATGGTTGTTGGCTTTAAACCGGGGAAAGCCTTAAAAGACGCGGTGAACACAAAGAATTAGGGTGCTTAGCTCAGTTGGTAGAGCGTCGCCCTTACAAGGCGAATGTCGGGGGTTCGAGCCCCTCAGCACCCACCAGAGTCATATTGGAGCGGTAGTTCAGTTGGTTAGAATATCGGCCTGTCACGCCGAGGGTCGCGGGTTCGAGTCCCGTCCGCTCCGCCATCTAATTAAGATCTTTCTCCCGTTTCACGGGAGAAGGTGCCCATAGGGCGGATGAGGGATTTATGCTACAAATACTACGTACAAAAGCACAGGGTGCCATTGCTTGGATAATTGTATTATTCGTGGGTGTAGCCTTTGCTTTTTTTGGACTAGGCGATTACTTTTTGCAAAGAGGGGATAATAGTACCGCTGCAAAGATCGGTGATCAAAAAATTTCCTGGCAATCCGTCGATAATATTTACAAAAGGGTTTCGCCACAGTACGGCAATCAAGTTGAGCCAAAAATCTTAAAAAATCAAATCTTAACGCAGTTGATACGACGACTTGCCCTGATAAAAGAAGTCAAAACACAGGGGTTTCGTGTAGGCGATGAACAGGTTGCAAAACTTTTAGTGAGCATTCCGGCTTTTCAAGTAGATGGCCAATTTTCTAAAGAACAGTATTTAAAAACATTGGCGGAAGCAAATTACACAGAAGTGGGTTTTAGACAGGAATTAGCGCAAGATTTGTTACTTGGGCAATTAGAACAAGGCATTAACCAGTCGAGTTTTATAACGCCGATGGAATTAAAAAACACGGTTAGTCTGGTTGATCAAAAACGTGATTTTGGGTATGTGATCTTTCCTGCGAATAAATATAAAAAAGACATCAAAATTTCGGAAGATCAAATTAAATCGTATTATGATCAACATAAGGCGAGTTTGGTTAAGCCAGAGCAAATCGTTTTAGAATATGTTGAACTTTCTTTATCAAAATTAGCTGAAAAGGTGACACTTTCTAAAGAAGAAGTGTTAGCTTTTTATGAAGCGCACCAAGCCGCTTTTACTGCGCCTGAACGTGTGCATGCGAGACATATATTAATTTCGGCGCCTAAAGGAGACACTGCTCTAGAGGCAAAAGCTAAGGCTAAAATTGAGGCAATTTTAGCGGAATTAAAGCAAGGTGCGGATTTTTCTAACATAGCGAAAAGTGCGTCTTCTGACGCGGGATCGGCCAAAAATGGTGGAGATTTGGGTTGGTTTGTGCGTGGGCAAATGGTGCCAGAATTTGAAAAGGTTGCTTTTGAATTAACAAAACCCGGCAGTATTGGCGGTCCTGTTCAGACACAATTTGGGTATCACTTGATTCAATTGGTGGAACATAAAAACACAGAAGTTCGGCCGTTGAATGTGGTAAAAGCGTTGGCAGAAGCACAGCTGAAACGCGAGAAAGCAGAAGCCATGTTTGCAGAAAAAGCAGAAACATTGGTCAAATTGGGGTTTGAACAATCCACCTTAGATCCGATTGCAAAACACTTGGGTTTAGAGAAAGAAGAGAGTGTTCCCTTTGGTCGTGATGGAGGCCCTGGCATTGCGAGCAACCCAGAAGTCCTTAAAGTGGCTTTTAGTGAAACGTTTTTAAAAGAAAAGCACAATAGCGAACCCATTAAAATATCCGATGATGCAACTGTGATTATTCGTGTGAAAGATCATCAACCGGCGGTTCAAGAAACACTTGCAGAGGCGCACACGAAGATTGCGGATCTCTTAATTGTTGAAGGCGCAAGAGAACGGGCAAAATCGATTGGTGAAGGAATTTTAAAAAAAATCCAAAAAGGTGAAAAACCTCTTGATCTCGCACGGCAACAAGGTCTCAATTGGACAGTCAAATCGAAAGTTGTTCGCTCTGCAGCAGATCCGAATCGCGATATTGTTGTAGCCGCTTTTCAAATACCCGAGAATACAAAGCCCGAAAAACCGCGTTTGAACGGATTTTCTTTGGCGAATGGGGATTATTTGGTTTTGGCTTTAAATAAAGTCGTCGATGGCGATTGGTCCACCTTATCTTCAGATGTACAGGCTTCGTACAGACAAGGGCTTATAGAATTTTCAAGCCAATTGGAATATGCGCTTTATGCAAGTCAAGTATCGCAAGCGGCGAAAGTTAAGTTATTTAAAGATCCTTTATAACGACCTTGAACACAAATATTATTGAATTAAAGGGTGTCTCAAAATATTACCATGATCATCCTGTGTTGCAGGATATTCACCTTGAAGTAAAAAATCGCGAATTTTTAACGATTTTGGGGCCATCGGGGTGTGGTAAAACGACATTATTGCGCCTTATTTCTGGCTTTGAAACCCCCAGCAATGGTTCCATTTTAATGAATGGAAAAGATGTTTCAAATCTTCCGCCACATCTTCGCCATGTTAACACCGTATTTCAGAGTTACGCGCTTTTTCCACACTTGAATGTTTTTGATAATGTCGCTTTTGGTTTGCGTTGTAAACATTTACCTAAGGAAGAGATCGAACATCGGGTAATAGAGGCCTTGCGGATGGTAAAGTTAACTGATTTAGCAGCACGTAAACCACATCAATTAAGTGGTGGTCAACAGCAGCGTATTGCCATCGCTCGTGCGGTTGTTAACCAACCGATGGTCTTGTTACTCGATGAACCATTAAGTTCTTTAGATTATCGTTTGCGAAAAACGATGCAAATGGAATTAAAGCAGTTGCAAGCGCAATTAGGGATCACATTTATTTTGGTCACGCATGATCAAGAAGAAGCCCTTTCGACGGCCGATCGGGTTGTTGTGATGAATCATGGTCTGATAGAACAAGTGGGAACGCCTCGCGAAGTGTATGAAGAACCTCGAAATTTGCATGTTGCGCAATTTGTGGGTGAAGTGAATATTTTTAAAACCACCGTTCATCGAGCAGATTCAGAATTTATTGAGGTTGAGATTGAGGAAAAGCATTTTAAGCTCAAAAACACGAAAAATTTTACCGCTGATCAAACCCTTTATACGTTGTTGCGACCGGAAGATCTTGAAGTGTGGGGATTAACTGAAGTTCAAGATCCTAAGAATATGTATCCGGCTTTAGTGCAGCAAGTGATTTATAAAGGCTCTACAGTGGATTTGATTTTAAAATTAAAGACGGGCACCCAGATATTGACCACACAATTTTTTAATGAGGATGATGAAAAATTGGATTTTAGACCTGGAGAGTCCGTTTGGGTCTATTGGCATACTGGCTGGGAAGTTATATTAGCGGATGAAGCATAACACGCGCTTTAGAACATTTTCCACGAGCTTGGTGTGGGTGTGGTTGGGCATTTTTGTTTTAATACCCAGCTTTCTCTTGTTTGCGACAAGTCTATTGGTGCAAGGAGATAGTGAGCTGGTACGTCTACAGCCTACCTTGCATAATTATCTTCGTTTGTTGGATCTGAATTACCTACGGGTTTTTTTGCGTTCTGGGTTACTCGCCGGAACGTGTACCTTGGGTTGTTTAATATTGGGATATCCCTTTAGCTATTTATTGGCACGTATGCCCGATCGATATAAAGGGTTCTTATTGTTATTAGTGATTATCCCTTTTTGGACAAGCTCGCTTATTCGCAGTTATGCCATTGTAATGATCTTAAAAACGCATGGTATTTTGAATAGCTTTTTAATGTGGACAGGGATGATTAAAGTGCCGGTGCAATTTTTGTATACGCAGTCCGCAACTTTAATTGGTCTGATTTATACATTATTACCTTTAATGATTTTGCCATTATATGCCAGTATTGAAAAATTAGATTTTCGTTTGATTGATGCAGCGCGCGATTTGGGAGCGAGAAAATACCAGATTTTTTTTAAAGTGCTATTGCCCTTAACACTACCGGGAATTTTAGCGGGGTGTATTTTAGTTTTGTTACCCGCCATGACTTTATTCTACATTCCGGATTTGTTGGGAGGGGCTAAAACCGTACTGATTGGCAATATTATTCAAAATCAATTTTTAGGGGCTCGCGATTGGCCTATGGGGGCGACGATTAGTGTTGCGCTTACACTGTTAATGAGCATGGCTTTATTTGTCTATTGGCGTTTTTACCATCAGCATCGTCATGAATACGCATATGAACAGAATTAGCAAGATAGCTTATTTGTTGGCCATTTACCTATTTTTATATACGCCCATTTTGGTGTTAATTGTCTATTCGTTTAATGATTCTTCTTTTTCATTACTCTGGCAGGGGTTTACTTTTCGTTGGTATGAAAGCTTAATGCAGAATACAGATCTGCAAATTGTTGCACTGCATTCTTTGTTAGTAGGCTTTTTAGCGGCAACGGGAGCGACGGGTATTGGCACTTTAGCAGCCGTTAGTTTATATCGATATCAGTTTTTTGGAAAAAAATTAATCCATGGTCTTATTTTTATCTTAATTATTTCGCCGGACATTGTGACGGGGATTTCGTTATTAATTCTTTTTTCAACGGTAAAAAGCACTCTGGGATTTTGGACATTGTTATTGTCGCATATTACGTTTTGTATTCCCTTTGTGACAGTGACAGTTTATTCGCGGCTAACAGGACAAGATAAAAATTTATTTGAAGCCGCTAAAGATCTGGGTGCAACAGAAGGCACTATTTTTAGACGCATTCTAATACCGTTATTGTGGCCTGCTATTTGTGCAGGTTGGTTATTGAGTTTTACTCTGTCAATGGATGATGTCATTATCAGTTTTTTTGTGACAGGGCCAGAATTTGATATTTTACCTCTCAAAATTTTCTCAATGGTTCGTGTGGGCATAAAACCCGAGATTAATGCCTTATGCTCGGTTATGTTTGGTTTAACGTTAATTATCGTTTTAATTTATCAATTAACCTTGGGAAAAAAACAACGATGAAGCGCTTCGTGTTTGTGTTTTTGTTTTTATTATGTCTATCTAAAACAGCATCAGCGGCAGATAACGTGTTAAATATCTATACTTGGGCGGGTTATTTGCCAGATGCGGTGATTACTCAGTTTGAGACAGAAACCGGTATTCGCGTGAATCTCGCAACCTATGTAAACAACGAAGTCTTATACGCGAAATTAAAGGCAAATCCAGAGTCCGGATACGATATTATTATGCCGTCAAGTTATTTTATTAGTCGACTGCGAAAGCAGGCACTCATTCAAAAAATCGATCATTCGAAATTAGCGCATTATCAGAATATTAACCCTGTTTTTTTAAGCAAAGAACACGATCCCGCAAATGAATATAGCATTCCTTATTTGTGGAACGGAACGGGCATTGCATATAATACGCGATATCATGCACGTAAGAGTGTCAATATCTGGCAGGATTTTTGGTTACCACGTTATAGAGATCAGTTACTTGTTTTGGATGATACGCGAGAGTGTTTTTCGATGGCCTTAATCGCCTTGGGTTATTCGGTGAACGATCAAGATCCCGCCCATATTAAAGCGGCATTTGAAAAACTAAAGGCTTTAATGCCCAATATTAAACTGTTTAATATGGATGCTCAACGATCTATCTATTTAGATGAAGATATTACAATAGGAATGGGATTAAATGGGGATATTTTTTTAGCGAAAGCGCAAAATCCATACTTGCAGTTTATTTATCCAAAGGAAGGCTTTGTCATTACCTTAGATAGTATCGCAATTCCTGTGGGGGCTAAACATGTGGAAAATGCCCATCGTTTTATTGATTTTGTGTTACGTGCGGAAATAGCAAAACAGATAACGTTAGAGAGTGGTTTTTCTACGCCTAATCTGGCCGCCAAAGAACTGTTACCTCTGCAGATTAGAACAGATCCCATTTTATATCCTGATGCGGAAATTTTAAAGAAGGGACAAATTCAAACGGATGTCGGTGAAGCAACCTCGCTTTATGAAAAGTATTTCGAACGATTAAAATTAGAAGAATAAAAAAAGGTAGGGCGGACACAGCGGTCCGCTCCTCGTCCTTCGGCCTGTATATTTTATGGCTTTAGCGTACTAAAAAATTCCCTTTCGGATTGCAAATGGCAAGGCTTGATCATATTTCCTTTATCCATTTCTGTTTTACTGTTACCTGTATTTGTGAAAGAGAGTCCTTCCTTGATTTCGTTTATAAGCAGTTCTTGTGACTTAGCATTTGATGAGCTAGTGGCCAGTGCTAAGGCTTCATCGAACCAATGTTTGGCTTCTGTCGTATTCGGATCTACGCCTCTACCGCATAAATACATTTGACCAATTTTGAATTTAATAGATGCTTGCTGTTCGCTTGAAGCTGCAGGGAGCTGCTCTTTATATTTTTTCATTGAACTTGTGTAAAAGCTTTTGGACAATTCATCGCTTACTTGAGCGCTATTTTGGTAATAATCACCTAAAAACTGCTCTGCTTTTGGATTATGAACAGCCTCTACATACAAACGAATGCCGCTTGCAAAAAGTTCTCTGTGAAACATATAAACGAGTCCCAGCAATATAATAAGGTAAAGCACAAAGGGAACTGAGGATGGTTTAGTGTTGGTGGACATATTACACTCCAATGCGGTTAGAAAACTAAAAACCTATTTAACCGGTAACCAAGCAGTCATGATACCGTAACAGCTCCCGTTCAGTGTAAGCAATAATCTACTACTTGACAATTATTGCGTATTAGCGATGATAGCAGTAGCACATGCTACATAGGTTGTGGTAAGGTCTTATTTTTGTATGTTAAGCCAACGATTAGGAGGCGGGATTAAATGAAGCGGAAGTACTGTGGGATAACGAAGACGTTAGCAAGCGGGTTGATCGTATTAGGAATGGCTGCGAGCAGCAATGCTTTTGCGGAGCAGGCGCGCGAAAATAAGGTCGTAGAAAATACGACTGAAGGTTTTGATTTAGGGAAAGGGTGGCTTCTTAATTCTACGGGTGGCCTTTCTTACGTCAACGAAAATTGTTCAGATTTTTGGTTTAAATTAAGCGGCTTACTTCGATTTGATGAAGCATTTTTTATGGGCAGCTATCGCGATAAAGGTGCTAATTACCCGAGTGGCGGTAATATTCGTACAGCAGATTTGTATTTTGAAGGGGGTATTTCTCACGATTGGGCGTACGTTGTATCGTTGTCATTTGCGGGCAATAATCGTCCCACTTTTGGAGATACTTGGATTTCTTATTCCGGATTTGCCGATAATAACCAAGTCTTTATTGGCCGTGCGCCTGGCAACTGGTTTGGTTTAGATAACGCTAATAGCGGTACATGGGGTCCCTTTTTGGAAAGGAGTTTAGTTGCTAATACTTTCTATCCAGGCGATGGTATCGGTTTTATGACCGATTTCTGGTCGGATTGCGCAGGGATTACCTTTACAGCGATGAAATCGGATCAAAATTCATCCAACGAAGTCTCGAATGTACGCGATCGTTGGAAAGGAACGGTTCGTGCAACAGTCGCGCCTTTGCATGAAGAGGGCGATGTCTGGCATTTTGGTGTTTCGGGGGCGTATCGTGAACTTGAAAATGTGGTGCCTACAAGTGCGAGTAGCGTTGGCGCTGTGTTTCAGGCATACCCTGGGGTTAAAATTAGGAACAATAGCTCCACTAGTCTGACTAGCATGAGCAATGTGGTTAGCACGCTCACAGGCAATGGTGGTTTGCCAATTCAAGCAAATAATATTCGCATGTTTAACGTTGAAGCAGCACGGCAAATTGGTCCTTTCATGCTAGAAGGTGAGTATACGAATGCTTATGTGCATCGTATGGGTTCTCAGCCGTTTCAGGAAGCGGGTGGTGCTATCGTTCAGGTTCAGCAGGGCACACTTCAATTTAGTGGTTGGAATGTCCAAATGCGATACCTGTTAACCGGCGAGCATCATGCTTATGATGTCCGTGATGGTAATTTCGGTGCGGTTAAACCCTGTTCTGAATATGGGGCAGTTGAAGTCGCCGCGCGATACGACTATGTTGATCTAAACGACAAAAACGTACGTGGTGGATCTCAACATGATGTAACACTCGGATTAAACTGGTTCTTGAATCAGAACGTTCGGTTGTCTGCGAATTACATTCGTGCCTCGATTCATCCGGCAAAGGATCAATCACATCGTAATCTAGATATTATCGGGTTACGCGCTCAGATTCGGTTTAAATAATAAGGCGCGCGGGAGGAGGAAGCCCTCATCCGGCGCTGGTGCGCCACCTTCTCCCGCCAAACGGGAGAAGGTAGCTACCACATCGAATTGCCTACCTTGCTCTTAACTCAATTTGTGTCGTAAATTTCCGCTTTCAGGATCCCATCTTGTAATCTAATCTGCACTTTATCTCCGTGGTGCATTTCTTGAATCGATCGCACAACATGATCGCTGTCTGTCAAAGAAAGAATCGCATACCCACGATTAAGCGTTGCCAGTGGACTTACCGTTTCTAATGCACGCAAGGCATTTTTAAGAGCAAGATCTTTAGTTTTAAGAACTTGCTGCATCGTGTTCTTTAATCGAGTGATGAGTACAGAAAGTGTTTGTAATTGATTTTCAATCTGTTGTCCCGGATGTCGAATGTGTTTGATTAACCCATCCAAACGTTGTGCTAACCGCTGACAGTATTTTGTGATTTCGCTTATCAGACGATTTTCTAAAACGGTTAACTGTTGTAAAAAAGCATATTGATCTGGCACCACCAGTTCGGCAGCAGCGGAAGGTGTGGGTGCTCTTCGATCGGCAACAAAATCGGCAATGGTAAAATCAATTTCGTGACCGATTCCGGTAACGATGGGAATTTGGCTGTCAAAAATGGCTCTAGCGACTTTTTCTTCATTAAAAGGCCAGAGATCTTCTAAGCTTCCGCCCCCTCTGGCCAAAATTAATACGTTGGCAGCTTGATGTTGATTCGCAAGTGTAATCGCACGAACAATCTCCAGCATTGCTTCTGCGCCTTGTACTTTTGTTGGGTAGACAATAACGGGAATGCTTGGAAAACGTCTTTTTAGTACAGACAAAATATCTCGAATGGCAGCACCGGTTGGGGAGGTAATCACGCCAATTTGTTTGGGGAGTCGGGGGAGTGGTTTTTTCCAGCGTTCTTCAAAAAGCCCTTCTTTGGTTAATTTCGAAACCAGTTCCTCATACGCTTTTTTGAGTAAGCCATCGCCTGCCATTTCGATGCGATCGACAATCAGTTGGTAGTCACCGCGATCGGGGTATAGGCTGACTTTGGCAAGCATTTGTATCAAGAGGCCATTTCGGAGTTCAAAATCTACACGCTGAGATTTTAGCCTAAACATGGCGCACCGGATCTGTGCTTTAGGATCTTTCAAGCTAAAGTAAATATGGCCGGAGGTGGGTCTTACCAAGTTAGATATTTCACCTTCAACCCAAACAGCCGGAAAGCATTCTTCTAACAGCCGTTGTGTCGATTGGTTTAGTTCAGAGACGGTTAATACGGTTTTCATTATAAATCTGTCCTTCTTGAGGGAGTCAGATTTGTGCAAATCTGAACCTCCCGAGAGGTACAGATTATACTAATGAGGCTCTTTGTAAAGTGCCAGATGGATCCGAAATCGCCTTGCTCTATAGTATAATTGCAAGATTAAAGCAGGAAAGAGAGTGCCTTTTGGTGAAAGAGATCCCAAGTAAAGACGGGAGAGAATCAAGATCTGACGTCTACTGGATGTCACAAGCCTTATCGCTTGCTGAGAAAGCAGCAGCACTTGGGGAAGTGCCTGTAGGCGCCATATTAGTCTTGGATAATGAAATTATCGGTGAGGGTTGGAATCAACCGATCGGTGCTTCAGATCCCACCGCACATGCAGAAATCTTGGCTTTACGCCAAGGGGCAGCGCGAATCAATAATTATCGCCTTTTGAATACCACGCTTTACGTAACCTTAGAACCATGTGCCATGTGCGCGGGGGCAATGATACATGCGCGTATTAAACGATTGGTCTTTGGCGCACCGGATCCCAAAACGGGAGCAGCAGGCAGTTTGCTAAATTTACTGCAAGACGAACGTTTAAACCACCGCGTGATCTCTGAAGGCAAGGTGTTAGGTGAAGCGTGTGGTGAATTGTTACGTCGTTTTTTTAAAGAGCGGCGTTAAGCCAATGGGGTCTTGGCGAAGTTATCCACGATTATCTTGAATAGGCTGTGGATAACCGGGTGGAAAAGATGTTATAGGCTTGAGATCTCGGGCTGAAATGACAATTGTACAATTTTTATACAAAAGGACTTTTTTGAAAAGAGGAATGCAGATCAGTAGATGGGTAGAGAAATTGTATCTGGTGAATGACCTTCTCCCGCTGAGAGAGAAGGTGCCCGAAGAGCGGATGAGGGTTAGAAGGGCTATTCGCTGATCTTAAAACCCATTTCTAAAGGCTGATTCGAATTTGGCAACGCAATATTCAGTTCCAACACAGAGCAATTTTCGGTACGTTGCAATTGAACATTCACTTGCTCGGGGTCGATTTTCACATATTTGCAAATGACACTGAGTAATTCATTACGCAACCGGGGAAGAAAGTCCACATCGCCACCTTCTTCGGCACGTTGATGAGATACAACAATTTGTAATCGTTCTCGCGCTGTTTTTGCCGAATGCCGACCAACCCCAATTTGATTTAACAATTTTCTGAAGATGCTCATGCTGGACTCCTAAATAGGCGTAAGCCTCCTAAGAATTTTGATTTCCAGCTCTTTGCAGGTTGGTTCACTTCACCCAAAAGGCGTGCGACGGCCTTTTGATAAGCAATCTTAGCATCACTGGGGGATCCTAATGTAACAGGCACGCCATTATTCGACGCATTTAGAACGGCTTTGGATTCTGGAATAATACCGAGTAAGGGGATAGCTAAGATTTCTTGAACATCTTCTACACTCAGCATCTCGCCTTTTTGAACGCGACTTTCCGCGTATCGTGTTAACAACAAATGTTTCTTGACTTCCAAACCTTGCTCTGCGCGTAGGGTTCGGCTGTTTAGAACGCCGATAATGCGATCAGAATCGCGTACAGAAGAAACCTCAGGGTTGGTGACGACGACGGCCTCGTCTGCAAAGTACAGCGCCATTAAGGCGCCGCGCTCTATGCCTGCAGGAGAATCGCAAATAATAAAATCAAATTCTTTGCGTAAAAGCGACAATATTTGTTCGACACCTTCTTTGGTAAGCGCGTCTTTATCACGTGTTTGTGAAGCGGGTAGGGTGTATAAGTTATCGGAACGTTTATCTTTAATCAGCGCTTGATTAAGATTAGCATCTCCCTGGATAACATTCACAAAATCAAAAATAACCCGTCTTTCGCATCCCATAATAAGATCTAAATTTCGAAGCCCGATGTCAAAGTCAATAACAACGGTTTTAAACCCTCTGTTAGCTAACTCTGCAGCAATAGCGGCGCTGGTGGTTGTTTTACCGACCCCCCCTTTACCGGAAGTAACAACAATTACTTTTCCAGACTTTTGTAACCGGGTTTCATTTGTCAGCATACAATCCTTCCAAAGGTATTTTTTAGTTTCTACAAAGACTCTATATATATTAAAGTGGTTGAATTTGCAAGCGACCTTCTTTTAAAGAGATGTCGGTTGCCATACGCCAAACAGACTGCGCGATATCCTCGCTGATTTTATATTGTCCTGCAATAGAAATAAGCTCAGCTTCTAGATATTGACAGAATATACGTGCTGTTTCGTCGCCTGTCACGCCAGCTAATGCACGACCTCGAAGGGGTCCATAAACGTGAATATGGCCATCTGCCAGTAATTCTGCGCCATGGCTTACGGGTGCCAGTACGATTAAATCAGCACCCCGTGCGTAAATTTGTTGCCCGGATCGCACAGGTTCGGTAATCAGTTTTGTGTTGCTACCGCGTATTTCAGTGTCTGTTTCTTGATCTGCGGTGGGTAGCGCTTCTGTGGGTGTTGGCAATTTTCCGGTCGCACTCGATACAGCCTTCTCTGTCGTTTCTGTCTTGACTGGATTTTTACCGGAATCTTGCAAGATGGGCAGCCCAACAAGTGTTGCTGCAGCTTGTTGTTCTGTGGTGCCACCTCTAATACCGACAGGGATTAATTTTTTACTGCGCAAGATGCCGACGAGCTGTTGATAATCGATGTGTGCATCGGGCTTAGCAAGTTTTTGAAGATCGATTACAACGGGAGCGTTATAAAAAAATTTGGGAGCTTGTTCAATTTTAGAGGTGAGTTGTTCTTCGAAAGCCAAAAGGTTGGTGCCAATTAGTTGAAGCGCTGTTAAAGGATAAAGTCCGCCTTTTAGTTGAAACATCAGCGCAATTTCGGTGGGTGCGTTTGTATAATTCGACATGGTTACCTCACAATGAGGTATATCTTATATAAGGATCATCGGGTTTGTCAAATGAATCTATTGGTTTGGCTTCTGAATAAAGCAAGGAGCAATGGAATGAACCCCGTTGTTTATGTTATAAAAACACGATGAAAATTGATGCTCTCCAAATGCCATTTTTGAACAAACAATCCGCTTTTTCACTGATAGAAGTTTTAATTGCACTGGTGATATTATCGTTTGGGGTAATGGGAACAGGCAAACTGTTGATAAAAAGCAGTGCAGGGTACAACGTTTTGCAGCAACAGGCGGAAGCGTTGGCTATAGCATCGGCAATTGTCGATTCATTATCGGTGGATCGGTCGGGGGCTCTGATAGCGCAAACAGTGCAATATTGGCAGAATAAGCTAGATATTACCCTGCCTGGTAGTTCTGTCATGATAGGATATCAGAAGTTTGAAGATAAATGCATTTATACCATCACACTTTCTTTCGCGTCGTTGCGACAAAAGACACTAACCTTAAAGCAATGGGGTCAGATCTAGGTTATAGTTTAGTCAATGTTTTAGTCAGCATGACATTAGGCCTGGTGATTCTCGTTGCAGCCATGCAGTGGTATCACGTTTCGAAAATATCAGAGTTGTCAGAAAAAAATAAAAAAGAAATCTTGGATATTGGGCGAACGCTCTTTCAATTTATTCGTCAAGATTTGCAGTCCAGTGGATATCGCGGTTGTAGAACACAAGATCAAAATTTTCCCATTCGTCGAAATTTTGAAAAAAACGGGGTTCCGTATAAATTTTTAAAAACAGATCGCGCGGTGTTTGGATTTGAAGGAGCAGCTGGGATCTGTCAACAGCATCTTCCACAGAAATTTTGCGATAGTATGCCGAAAAATTCGGATGTTTTGGTGATCTATCATATTGCTCAGAAAATAAATTTGCTTAAGCGATCGATGGTTAATCCGGATGATGCTATTTTTATTCAAGCAGGAGGGCGTATTCAAAAAAATGCAATGGTATTGATATCGGACGTACAGCAGGGTGATTTTTTTATTGCAAATGATGTGGAAAATGAAAAAATATTTCATCAATTAGGCGCAAATTCAACCGCGCTGCTCAGCAAATGTTATAAACAAGACGCTGAAGTCACAGAGTTGCAAACCATCGCGTATTATTTAGGCATTCCCGACCGATCTTCAGCGCTTCGGGGCACCTATTCGTTATTTAGAAGCGATATCAGACAAAAAGCAGAAGAAATTGTTGAAGGTATTGTTGATTTTTCGGTGGAATATGGTTTTTTTGAGTCGAGTGATGCGTCGTTGGATGGCGCTCGTGAAAAATTCCAATATTATGCGGCGGCTCATATAAAACCCGAACAATGGGCCTTGGTTCGCATGGTGCGTTTAAAAATAGAAATTAAAGGTGAAACTTATCATGGGATTTCGCAAAAAAATCACTGTTGGGAATATGCCTTTGCAATCCGAAACGGGCATCGTGCTAGTTCTGGTATTGGTGTTGCTCTTAGGCACCTCATTCATCGCCAGTCATAAGATGGTGCAAATGTTATTAACCGCTAAGACTTCCGCAAGTTTAGAAAAGCAATTGTTTGACGGGCTTGCAGCTGAAAATCAATTGTTAGAAGCGGAATTAAACGTTAAAAAAAATCCAGAGCGGTATTTGTCAAGTGCTATCGGGTTTGTTGCTGATCATCTAGAATACGGCTGCCAGGAAGGGGTGCAGATTTTTAAGGTGTCTGTGCCACCCCTAGAAAGTTTTGTTGCCGTTAGAATGGATAGGGCAGAAATGCCCCCGTTGTTAAGCAAGACCGATCTGCTTGCAGAGGTAGCTGGTCGGCCTTTGTCTTTACTGGCGACTGTTGATTTGAAACAGTTAGGCACAGTAGACAGGCTCTACGCAGCAGATCAAGATCATGTATGGTCTATCGATCTCACAAACCGACATAGCGGACAACCCTGTCAATATCGATTGGCGCGATTAATGGAAGCAAACCACCTAAGCAACCTGCGGGTGGTGCCAGATGCAGAAGGGGATGGTGTTCGTTTATATTTTTTGAGCCAACAGGGACAAACGAAAGGTCTTTATATGATTAAGGATTTCTTGCCCATTCTAAACAGAGGAGAGTCTTCGCAGCCTGTGTTATCTGAAGTCATGTTGATCGCCGAAGGGGACTATTGTGCCTTTTTTGTGCGATTTGGGCGAATTGTATTGATATCCGCAGATGTAACGCGTAAACCAGAAGCATTGGATTTACCTACTCACCAACCGGCGCCCGTTGAAGATAAATTGGGTAGAATTGCCTGGCGAAAAATAAGAAAATGAGCACGCAAAAGCTAATAGGTCGGGCAACAAGGTGCTATTTAAAAAATCATTTGCGAAACTTTTTTAATTTAAAGCTTGTTTATCCGTAAAAAATTTGTTTAAATCGGCGAATAGACGTTAACAGGAAGCTATAGTTGACAGGATGTTGAAAAAGCAGTAATTTTAGATCCTTAATGTCAGTAGTGGCATTTATGCAAAAGATCTGCTAGCATCTAACACGATAGCGGACTAATCACGAATGAGTGGATTGAATACGTAAATTAAATTAATTGGGTTCGTCAGAACCTTAAGCGCGTGTCTAGTTAGGAGAAAGAGTTCATGAAGAAGCGTTCAACAACATTGAAAAGAATCGGGTTAACCCTTGCAGGCCTAGGGGCAGTTATGTCCACTGGCGCGGTAGCAGCAAATAATATGCACGTCAAATCAGACGGCGGTATCATGATCTATAATCCTTCAGACAGCGCTTACTGGTTTTCGGTTGGTGGTCGTTTAAATCTGGATGAAACCGTGTTTTCAGGTGGAAGACTTGATAAAACAAATCAATTCGCCAGCGGTGGGAATTTCCGTCGAGCATTCTTAAAGTTTGCGGGTGGTGTGGGCGATTATCTTTCTTACAATCTAACGCTGGATTTTGCGCGACCGAGCTTGGGTGGCGCGGCTGGTAACCAGTTTGATGGGCGTGGTTCAAATGGTAGCACGGTTGATTTTGAAGATGCTTATATCAATGCTTGCTCTGAATTCACAGGACCTATTGGCGTTGCCAATCTTCGGTTTGGTCAATTTACGCCACCTACGAGTATTGATGACTGGGGTAATTATGGGACAAATAACGACACGATGTTCTTAGAATCTTCCCTGGCAACCAGTGCATTTGCTATTCCAACGAAAGTGTATGGTCTCTGGTTTGATGCGACTGCCATTGACATGTTTATGTTAAGCGCTTCGGTTTTTCAACCAAAACAAAACAACTTCAATGGCGCTAGTGCTACGACGACAGGGTCGGGAGGGCTTGCAAACAATAACAATTATGGCGATACCGGTCGTTCAGATCGTTTAGGCGCTGCGATACGGTTAACCTTTGCACCGGTGCACACCTGCGACACAGTGTATCACTTAGGGGTAATGGGTCGTTATCAGTCCATGAACAACTCTGTTCGAGGTACTGCGATTGGACAATATAATTTGTTTGAAACAACACCAGAAGCAAGAGCGCGTCAAACAGGGCAGCTTGTTACAACGGGCGCTGTTCGAGGCAGAAGTTATAATGTTGTAAATGGTGAAGCTTTGGCCATGTGGGGACCCACAACAATTGAAGCTGAATTCTACCAAGCCATTGTTCAGCGCGTTCCAACGGGCGGGACGGTGCTCGATGTAGGTACAACACAAGGCAATCCACGTTTTCATGGTTGGCATATAGAAGCCGCCTATGTGTTAACGGGCGAGCATCGTGTGTATGATTTTGAAACGGGAACGCTTCGAAATCCTAAACCTTGCGATAAAATGGGTGCATGGGAAATCGCCGCTCGATATAGCTTTGTAAATATGGTAGATAAAAATATTTACGGTGGTAGCGAACATAATGCAACACTTGGGTTGAATTGGTTTGTTAACGAGCATGTTAAGCTTTCGGCTAATTACATTCGTGCAAACATTTATCCTAATCCTGCGGTAACATCAAACACGGGTGTTGTTTCTACCTCAAGCCCAGCCAAACGTCAATTGGATATCGTTGGGTTGCGGTTAGCTGTAGCATTCTAATACGACTCGGGGGGCCTAGTCCCCCCTTTCGGAAATTAAAAAAGCCCTGCCGTTTGGTGGGGCTTTTTTTTGCGAGTCAATAACAAAGAGATAGGGCAATGGCTGGTAGAATTGTTAGATTTATCATACACTGACAGTATGTCTAAAAGTGCATATCTGAAATATTTTAAGGTGTTGGGGATTATCCTTGCCGTTGTCCATTTAATCGGCTGTGGAAAATCTCCCTCGGTCGATCGTTTTGAAATGCTGAATCGTTCAATTTATGGCTTTAATAAAAACGTAGATCGCTTTTTGCTAAAGCCCGTCTCCAGAGCTTACGAAGCAATTATTCCTAAACCCATCCAGACAATGGTTGGCAATTTTTTTCAAAATCTCAGTGAAATTCCCAATATCGGTAACGATATTCTTCAGGGTGATTTCCAATATGCGCAGCGTGATACCGCACGTTTTCTTGTGAATAGCACTTGGGGGCTAGGCGGATTATTTGATGTTGCAGGCAAGAAAGGGATAGAAAAGCACCATCAAGATTTTGGTCTCACCTTAGCAAAATGGGGCTATACAGAATCCAGCTACTTGGTCTTACCCATTTTGGGTCCCAGTACTATAAGAGATGGTGTCGGCTTAAGTGTAACGTACGAGATGGGGGTTCCAGCTCACTTGAAATCCGTTGCCTTGCGTAACAATTTAATGCTTCTTTATTATATTGATACGCGAGCCTCCTTATTAAAAGTAGAACCTCTGATTGGCGAGGCCGTTGATGAGTATGTCTTTATTCGAGACGCATACCTGCAACGCCGTAAATATCTGATCAATGGTGAAAAAGAAGAAACAGCAACGGAGACAACATTAGAGGGTCCCCCTGAGTAAACTCATGCGCACAATGATGCAATTGCCTTTAACAGCGAATATTTTGGTTATCGATGACGATCCTATCCTTCGCAAAAATATAAAAGACTATTTTGAAGACAGCGGTTTTACCGTTATAGAAGCAGAAAATGGGCAAGTTGGGCTCGAGATTTTCAAAAACCAAAAACCTGATTTAGTCGTTACCGATTTACAAATGCCAGTATTAGGTGGATTAGAGGTTTTGAACGCTGTTACCAAAGCATCAATAGAAACACCTATTGTGGTCATGTCTGAAGCGGGTGGTTTAAATGATGTGATTAAAGCCTTAAGAATTGGCGCATGGGATTACTTAACCAAACCCATTGCGCAGATACCCGTGTTAGAACATGCAGTTTGTAGGGCATTAGAGCGCTCACGATTAATCGAAGAAAACAGAATTTATAAGCGAGAATTAGAGCTGGCTAATCAGGCGCTCAAAAAGAGTTTAGAAATCTTAGAGCAAGATCAGGAAGCGGGTCGTAGTGTTCAGATGAAGTTATTGCCAGAGCAAGACGTTATATTTGGCGAATATCAGTTTAGGCATAATGTGGCACCTTCTTTATATCTCAGTGGCGATTTTGTAGACTATTTTAAAATTAGTGATAAAAAATTTGGGTTTTATATTGCGGATGTATCGGGTCATGGTTCTTCTTCTGCATTCGTAACAGTCTTATTAAAAAGTACGATGGGTCAAATATTAACACGTTACAAAGCGGGTCAAGACGAGATAATATTAGCACCCGACAAAGTCCTTGCAAAATTGGGTTTGGAAATTCACTCTGCCAAATTGGGTAAATATTTAACCATGGTTTATGGTGTCGTGGATTTAGAAAATAATGAATTGATTTATACTATTGGTGGTCATTACCCAAATCCTGTGTTGTTAGAAAACGGCAAGGCACGATTTTTAGAGGGAAAAGGATTTCCGGTGGGTATTATGAAAAATGCGACTTATCAGGTTTATAGTACGCATTTGAATGCCGATATGCGTTTGCTATTGTTTTCGGATGGTATTGCCGAAATACTGCCGGAAAAAGACATGGAAGCGAAAGAAGCTTTACTGTTGTCTATGGTGACTGAGGGTAAGGGCAGTGTTGCGCATTTTATAGAACAGTTAGGTTTAGAAAGTAAAAAAAACTTGCCGGATGATGTAACGATACTTTCCTTAGTAAAAGGGGCATAGCTTTTACACCAATGCCATCTCAGCCTTAATAAGTGTATTTTTTGTCTTGGGCTGCACTGTCTTTTCTTTTTCTTCATGGATCCAAATTTTCTTTTCGTCTTCTAAACGATCATCCAGAATTGCTTGACGAATGGCTGTCATTAATCGATTCATATAAGTAACATTATGCAGCGTTACCGCCTGTATGGCTAATAGCTCATTTGCACTAAACAAATAACGCAAATAAGCGCGAGAATAAGTGCGACAGCATTCACAAGTGCAGGTGTCATCAATGGGTCTTTCATCTTCTTTAAAGCGATGATGGCTTAAAACAAGGTGTTCTTTTGTGGTATCTTCGTTTTGAATCGCTCTGATCAAAGCACCACCATGGCGCGCCAATCGTGTTGGGTGGACACAATCAAAGGTGTCTATTCCGTGTGAGACCGCAGAAAAAATATCTCGTACACCGCCTATGCCTAACAGATGAATGGGTCGTGTAGGATTAAGCAAAGGGACGGTAAAGGCAACAACATCGTACATCTGTTCTTTTTCTGCACCCAAAGAACCGCCAATGGCATGTCCAAAAAAAGGCTGATTATTCACAAAATCGGCGGCAATACAACGTAAATCGGGATAAACTCCGCCCTGTATAATGCCATATAATGCTTGGACGCCAGTATGATGTGTTGTAAATTCATTCACAGAACGCACACCCCAGCGATGCGACAAATGTAGGGAATTTTCGGTGTAGGATTTATCAACATTATAGGGCGTGCATTCATCAAACACGACCACCAAATCTGGCCCGAGATTCCGTTGAATTTCAATGGATTTTTCAGGCGTGAGTTTGTGCAATTTTCCATCTAAATACGATTTAAACACAACACCTTCTTCCGAAATTTTGCACACAGATTTTTGACGGGGTGTTAAATTTTTTCGTTTAATTTCGCTCGAAACCGATCCATATCCCAAACTAAACACTTGATATCCACCCGAATCCGTTAAGAGTGGGCCATTCCAGCCCATGAATTTGTGTAACCCGCCCATACGCTTTACCAAATCGCTGCCCGGATTAATCATTAAGTGGTAGGTATTTGCTAATTGGATTTGCGTGTCGCAGGCCTTCATTTGGGCAGGCGAGGCGCCTTTAATAGCGGCTTTCGTCGCACAAAAAATAAAAGCTGGGGTGAGTACATCGCCGTGCGGCGTTGTGATTTTGCCGAGACGTGCATTCGATTGTCTGCTTGATTTTAGAATTTCAAATTTGAAATTAGGGTAAGAAAGCGTCATGAAAGAGCACTCCGAATAATCGTTTGGCTGTGTGGATGTTGCTTTTTTTGATTTTGCTTTCGTATATAATAAATAAAAGGCGTATTTAATAAATTGATGAATACGCGGATGCCAAGAGCGCCCAATATATAAGCATAGAAGAACGTTTTGAAATCGATGTCTAGCGGATAAAAAATTCGCCAGGCTAAAAAACTAAAGACACAATTATCAATCAATGTTGCGAGCAATGTTGCTAAGAATGTTCGGATGCTTAAAAAACGGCTGTTCGAACGCTTTTTTAACCACAGAAACACCCACATGTCGGTATATTGGCTAATTAAATACGCAATTAAACTTGCGAGCATGAGGGCGGGACTGGGTGTAAACAGCAATGTCATGGCATCGTGTGTTTCTACATAGCGGTAGAGTGTGGAGCCGGGTTCAGCGGAGATCACTTTACTGCCAAGGGTGAGTAACATAATGGTCGAGACCATAAGTAAACCAAAAAAACCCAGCCAAATCGCTTTCTCTGTTTCTTTCTTGCCATAATATTCAGAGAGGATATCGGTTGCGAGTAGGGTTGTTGTAAACAGAATAGAACCCATGGCAATGGGATAGTTAAAAAATGATAATTGGATGACTTTTAAGGATTGAATGTTAGCGATGATGACTGCCAATACGATAAATACAAATAAGCCTTCTTTGCCAAACAGGCGCTGCAATAAAAACAGGCTACCAATGGTTGTTAAATAGATGAAAGCGCCGACGACTTCGTTCGGAAGGGCTTGTAGGCTATTGATAAAAAAGGGGATCCATTCGTTCATGTTTAAAATAGTGCTGTTAGAATATACTAAGCGACGCATCTTAGCACGGAGGTGCTTATTTTACAATTATTAATTTAGTTATCAAACATTTAAATTTGAAAAAGCTGGAGGTTAGTATGTCTTGTCCAGAACCGCTTCAAGAAGGTCAAAATAAAGAAACAAAAGATGATACGGTTCTTAGCTCCGAAGTATCATCAGAAAACGGGATCAATTTTAAAACTAAAACAACCTTAGGCTCTCTTCATTATTTAATTTCAGAGTGTGCTGGTATTTTAGAAGATGCTGAAGAGTTAGTGCAACAATGCTATTATGATCGAAAAGGGCTTTTCGATATTCCGACATTGAACTCCCAACAAATACTTATTCAATTTATAAACACAACATTGCCTCATTGGTATGTTTCTATTAAAGATGAGCCGGATTTTAAAAGAATTGTGAGTTTTGCAAAGCAATTTGCAAAAGACGGAAAAATATTAGCCACTTTAAAGTTTTTATTAATGCTTAAAAAAGAATATGCACATTTATTTACGAGCGGCAGTACATCATTTTCTGAATTGAAGGGCTGTTATGAGAAAACAGCGAGATTTCAAAGAGAATTAACAGCGAGACTTGTTTTTCTGGGTGTGGAAACAGATGCACTTATTTTATGGGTAGGAGAAAACCAAGAAGCCATCAAAGCTTCAGAAAACATCGTCATGCCAGATTTGGCAGATTTTGAAGAATCGCTCGATTGCAATAGTAAATCTATTCAAGCTTTTATTGAAGGTCTGAATTTTTTTTGCAACGATTTAAAGCAGCGTCTTATAAAAAACATGTTGGTTAACATCGATGACACTGGAAGAGCTCTAAATTTATACCCTCCTTATGATCCTGCAGCGCAGAATAGGGGTGTGATTTTATTAGAAGCGTATTCACGAGATCCAGCGTTGAGGGAAAAATTAAACTATCTGGCTTTTAATTGTGAGGTAAAGGTAGCAACAGAGTTTGAAGAACTTGAGAAAACATTTCAAGCTGTGGTGACATCAGCAAAAACAATTGACAGCAGCCTAGGCACAATAAAAAGAATTTCATATTTATCGCAAGCTTTAGATCCTAGAATTGACTTTGCGCCAGGCTTTTGTGCGGGCGATAGTAGAAATTGGTGTCAGAATAGGTTAAACGAACATGAGGTGCAGTCGCAAGATGGTTGTTTAATTGGTCACTTTACTTCTCGATTGGAACTCCATGCTCAAATGGTAACGGATAACATTTTTTGGTCGCAAATAAAATCTGTTTTGGGTCAGCATGAAGCAAGTGTTTGTATGGGCAAGGTATCAACTGAGATAAGTGATACCGAATCGGCAAAGAATTTTTGTGTTGCAATTCTTGATTTATTGCAAAAAGAGACGCTTCAAAATACAGTTGCTATGGCTTTTGAAGTCATCTTGCATAAGCAACAATCGAGTGAGACAGCACATCAAATATCATTTTTCCGTTTTTTTAGAAACGAAATGGAAGTTTGGCGAGTCCGAGATTTAAATTGCGGCGAATTCGAGGGGAATTTTACCGATTTAAAAGAATGGTATTCTAAATTTTACGCCACCTCATTTTATGTAACATCATGGCAATATGATACTGCTGTACTCAAAAAAACAATTTTAGTTCCTCAAAAAATAAATACATCTATTTGCGACGATGAGCAATATCGAAGTTATATTCGGAAAAACATTAGCATTATCTTTAAATATTCATTGTTTTCAGAAGATTTATCAGAAGAAATCTTAATGCTTTACCAAAAAATTAGTTACCCTGCTATAAAAGATAATCTCATTAAAAATTTAATGTTATTTTGGGGTTATTACGACTGGATTTTCTCTAATCCCAAGAAAGCATTTTCAGAATTAGGCTTAATTTTTAAACAAGTTCTAGAGCTTGAAGATGTAAAATGCCAGACAGTTAAAAATATGATACAGATCGCACAGCTTATTGCATTATTTAATTCTGACCAACTTGATGAATTTGAAATAAATTTTAATCGGGCATTATCCTCCATAGAACCAGCATTATTAGAGTCTGAAGATGCTATGTTCGTAAATTTTATTCGGCAGCAATCTTTAAAAACTTTAAGTTTTGGTTCAGCATTAACAGAGCAGGAGCGTCTTGAAGAGACAGAAAAAACAAATGAAAGAATGAAGGAGTATGTGGAAAGTTTAGAAAACACTAGAACAACTATTGAGACAATACTAGCAGAGTTCACTTTAACAGATCTGCGTAACAGGGGAACTTTAAAAAGGCTTTGTGCATTATTAGATTGTTATATGAAAAAATGTGCTTCCATAGTATTTGATAGCGAAATGTTTGACAATTCGAGGCAATTTGCAACGACAGGGTTGCAAGAAGAACGGATACATCCTTCGGTAGAGCGAGCGATGGAGACTTTTCTTAACGAATTAAGTCAAGATCAAGCCCCTCAACCTTTGACTTTTATGAGAACGCTTCAGAGTGAAATATATAACCAGAAGTGGGTACCGGAAGACAAAGGTCAGAATCAACTTTCGGAACGCAAAAAGCATAGATATAGGTGCTGTCCGGGAATCGTGGATACGCTTTAATCTGTTTATACGGCGAACCAAAAAACCAGCCATCTAACTTTTTTATTTTTTTCTCCAGAAAGCTATACTTTATGCAATACGGAACTTAATTAACATAGGAGTGTTATGAAAGAAAATGCCGGACAACGGAAAATTAAGCGCGCTTGGCACAGCCAACCCACCATAGAAGGTGCTGGCGTGCATCTTAATCGAGCCTTTGGGTTTCATGAATTACCCTTACTGGATCCTTTTTTGCTGTTAGATGATTTTCGATCTGAAAACCCGGTGGACTACAAGGCTGGTTTTCCTTGGCACCCACACCGCGGCATTGAAACTATCACCTATGTGTTGGATGGTGATGTAGAGCATGGGGATAGCATGGGCAATCGCGGCAATATTTCTGCTGGAGATGTTCAATGGATGACTGCCGGTAGTGGCATTATTCATCAGGAAATGCCCAAGGGAAATAGCAAAGGACAAATGATGGGCTTTCAGCTTTGGGCGAATCTCCCGAAAAAATCAAAGATGATGGATCCACGATACCGTGAAGTGAAGCACAAAGATATTCCACTTATTTCAATGCCCAATGGCATTACGGTTCGTGTTATTTGTGGTGAAGTGGATGGCACAAAAGGCCCTGTGCAGGATATTGTGACTGATCCTGAATATTTAGATGTGGAAATACCCGCGGGAAAAACGTTCACGCACATGGTAAAAACAGATCATACCGTTTTAGCTTATGTAATTGATGGTGAGGGCTATTTTGATTCTTGTCGTGTTCCATTTGAGCACGATGTTTCGGGTGTTAATTATTTTGATATGGAGCCCCCCTGTGTTTGTGGAAACGGAACCTTGATTTTATTTGATGCAGGAACCCATGTGACTATTACAACCAAAGATAATTCGGTTCGCTTTCTTTTGATTTCTGGCAAACCGATGAAAGAACCGATTGCTTGGTATGGCCCTATTGTAATGAATACCAAAGAAGAATTGCGTCAGGCATTTCAAGAATATGAAGATGGGACTTTTGTAAAAACGAACTAGCATTTTTTAGGTATGCTTTCAAATCAAATAAGCAAAAAGAGTACTCTTCGGCAAACCATACTAAGATACTGCATTTTGTAAAACATTATTGATCATTTAATACCTAAAATTGGAATGTGATGGGTATACCAGGCGAGCCTTGGAATAATGTTGAAATGGTAAAGAGTATGGATGAGTAAACCCTATAATGGGAGGGCGGCTTGAGCAATCGGCTGCTTTGCTAACTCCATTGACGCTTTTATCCGTTATTTAGCGGATATCTATTCCGATTTCTTTTTGTTTAGAATGCATGAGGCATGCATGGCTTTTGCCTTAAAATTTTGCTGTATGTTACACTCCCCTGAGTTTCGAAAAACGACAGAGGCTTTAAGGAGAAAATAAGGAGTGTAAGGATGCTGCAAGAAACGAAAGAAATCAGAGAACAAACCCCGGAACAAAGCAGAGAGCAACAAAGCGTTGTAAAAGCACAAGCGCCGCAACCAGAAGCAAACGATGCAATCGCATTAGCTGTTCTCAACGCTTTTCCTTCTGCGGTATCTTTTACAAAACGAAGGCAATCCCTTGAAAACAATGGAATTCTTGACTCTTCCACTGTGACATCAAAACATGGTTCGCATTCAGCTACAGAGAATAGATGCAATTCAGTCATATTATGACATCCATAATTTTAAAAATAAGCACCCGAATCCATTGCGGTGAATATTTTAAGTTTTTAATAAGTTCATTTTTGCTTGTGTCAGAAAGAAATTTTCGTGTTCTGGCCTGAGCAATATTGTCGATATTTTCTTTTCCTAGATTTCTAAATGCCTGAATTACTAGACCAACTTTAGTGCCGGCAGGATACATATTTTTTTCTGTTGTTGTCCTGAATAAAATTTCCTGTTACAGCAGCAAGAAAGATTTGATAGCTTTATTGCGGAATATAATACAGAAAAACCACGCCAAGGGTTAGATATGAAATGCCCTGCTGAAATTTATGTACCCTCATTTACTTATTGTGGAAGGGTCTGCTTGTTATTTTTATGTAAGTTAAAAAGCTTTTGATCGCGTTTTTCGAGATTAAGATTTTAGTTGATTTTAAGACAACAAATGTGCGACATTTACACTTTCTAATTCTGAATACAAATGGAGAGGTTAATAAGCATATGCAAAAAATTAAAGCGGTTTTCAGGAATGTTGCCGATTCTACTCATGCACGGTTTAAAAATTCTCGGTGTCTTTTAACCATTAGCGTTGGGCAAGCTACTCATGAAGGAGAGATGTTTGAAGCCACCATGGAGCTTGTTAATGCTTCTTTTGATTCTTGCATACTACTTATAGACGATACTTTACAGCGGCATACAATGGCGCTGAATAAACCTGAAGAAGCTGATTTTTATAATAATATTGCGTTGCAAGAGGGCGAACTTTGGCTTGCGCGTAATAAAAAATATTATAGCAGCCTTACTATTCCTCTAAAAATTATGCGATGGGACTTTTGGTTAAATCATCCTAAGTTTAATGCTAAACGAAATGAAATAATACAATTAACAGAAAATGACCTTGCTTACAAATCAACTTTTGTGCATAGCATAGAAGCTTTTTTAAAAAAATACTGTGAACGTCTCGTGGATACTACACATTTTGACATTGAAAAAGCGCGGCGGTTATCATTTGATTTTGTTGTGGAAGAATGCACGGCATTAAGTTTATGGCCTGAATTATTTTGTCATTATGAGGTTTATCCCAATCGGCATAATAAGGCCATTGAAGAATCACGAAAGCGTTTTGTATTAGCGCATTACCCAAATTTATTGCATGCCGTAACCATTGGTTTTAAAAACGCACGACAAATACGACCGCAACAATTTACTTTAATTCAAACAAGGGAAGGAACTAGCGAGAATGTTAACGATAGAATTTTTGAAAAATATTATTGAGATTACGTTTGGTTTTGCATTATTTATTAATGCACTGCTTTTTGTTCCGCAAGCGGTTAGAATATTCAGAGAAAAATCCGCAATTGGTGTATCATTGCTAACATTTTTAGGGTTTTTACTTATTCAATTTATAATTGTTTTGCATGGAATTATTCATCAAGATTTCCCCTTAATGATTGGCTATTTACTCAGCATGCTGTCCTGCGGACTTGTTGTTATGCTTATTCTATTCTACCGTTCAAATGATAAAAAAATGGCCGAGAATCACATTAGTTTAGAAGAAATCGTTGCGCAACTGCCAGAACATATTTATTGGAAGGATAAAAATTGCATTTGTCTTGGATCTAATACTAATAATTGGAAAGATTTCGGCTTGGGATCATTAGCTGAATTTAAAGGAAAAACGGATTATGATTTATTTACAAAAGAGGAAGCTGATCATATAAGACTTGTTGACGAAGAAGTGATGCGAACAGGTCAGATGAAAACAGTAGAAGAAAAAATAACTTTGAATGGTAAAACCACATTATATTTATCCCATAAATTACCCTTAAAAAATAAATATCAAGACATTATAGGAATATTAGGGGTTTCTGTTAATGTTACAAAAGCGAAACAGGAGACCGAAAATCGTTTGGCGATGCTGGAAAATGTTATTGCGGTCATGCCTGGTAATGTATATTGGATGAACAAAGAGGGTGTCTATCTGGGGTGCAACGATAACCAAGCAAGAGCCATTGGTTTTTCCTCTCGCGATCAAATTATTGGAAAACGAAATTCAGAAATTTCTGGCTTTTTAATTCCAGAAGTTTTAGATCCAATAAACGAAGAAATAATGAATTTTGGAAAGACAATTATTACTGAAGAACCCGCAATTCTCAATGGAGTGTCTGCAACGTATTTGTCACATAAGGTGCCTCTTCTAAATGGGAAAGGAGAGATTATAGGAATGGTTGGTGTTTCAGTGGATATTACTGATCGTAAGAAAGCTGAAAATGACCTTAAACGTGCAAAAGAAACTGCAGTAACCGCCAATAAAGCAAAAACAGAATTTTTATATAACATGCGTCACGATTTGAGAACGCCATTTAGTGGAATTTTAGGCGTAGCTGAACTTTTGGAAAATTCTGAAGAAGATCCTCAAAAGAAGAAAACGCTTGGCTATATTACACAGGCGTCTCAAGTATTACTTGATCAGCTTAATCAAATTTTTGAGTTCATACATTCTGAAAATGGTCAACTACCCATATTAGAAAAACAGTTTAATTTACATCAATTAATATCCAATACTTTTAAAATGATGAAACCTGCTGCGAAAAACAAGTCATTAAAATTTACGAGTGAATTGGATGAAAAAATACCACAATTATTCATTGGTGATGATGTTAGAACACAGCGGATTTTAATTAATCTAATTTCGAATAGCATAAAATTCACGGAAAACGGTTATGTTAAATTGTTAACAAAAGTAGTCAAAAGAGATGATAAAAATATCCTGATAGAATTTATTGTTGAAGATTCTGGCATAGGGATCCCTGAAGAAAAGCGTAATTTAATTTTTGAACAGTTTAATCGTCTAACTTCCTCGTACAGTGGTATTTATCCTGGAAAAGGATTAGGCTTAAGAATGGTTAAAAAGTTTTTAGATGAAATTAATGGCGAAGTACAAGTAGAAAGTAATCATAGCGGAGGTTCAATTTTTAAAGTGTTTATTCCATTTAAGCAGTCGCTATTAAACAACCTGGAAGCGTCCGCATGCTAATTGATGATGTTATTTCTAAGGAAATTAAAATTCTTGTTGTTGAAGATGACTTTTTTGCAGCAAGAGTTGCAACGATGATTTTGGAACAAAAGGGTTGTTTAGTCGATTGTGTTTCGACTGGTAAAGAAGCTATGCGAAAAATAGCTTCTGGCTACAATCTAATTTTGCTTGATCTTGGATTGCCTGATGTTGATGGTTTCGAAGTGGCGGCATTTATTCGTAGGAGTTATAGTCATACTGTTTTACCTATTGTAATACTAACAGCCCATGAAGATGATGAAAAAATTGAACTGGCAAAAAAATTCTGTGTAAATGGTTCTTTTCTTAAACCATTTACACAAGAGAAAGGTGATTTACTATTAACTCAGTTTATATTTTCTTATGAGAGGAACCTAGAAGTTCAACCTTGAACAAGGGCAAGTCGCGCAACTAATTTTGTAGAAGTTTTAATAAGATCTGACACTCCGATAAAATTGCATCATTCAGTCATGAGTGATGTTGGTCAAAACTTAAAGGAGCATTACCATACCACTCAGCTGAATAGTAGTTTACCTAACTATGTCTACTTACACACTTATCTGGACAGACTCTTCGGAAAAACTTATTTGACGAGGTACTAGTTTCTAAGTGTCTCATCATCCAACAGACGCACTCTCCTATGATTTATCTAGGTTTAGTTTTAGGTTTCTCCGGTTCAGGATTTTTGTCAGGTTCAGGCTTATCGGGCGTAACTTTTAGTTTCTCGACGTTTAGCTTGTTTTTAATAATCTCTGGCAAATCCACACCGTTATCTATTTGTTTTTTCAGATATTGCTTCGTCGGCTCATCCAATTTTATGATTTTTTTAGTGGCTTCGTCAGAATTAGGTGGCTTTCCTTCCGCTGTTAAAATACTGGTTATATCCTCAATTGAGCTGCTGTGTAGTGTAAGTACACGATCTTGTGAAGAGCGCAAGATAATATCTGCGAGATCGAGCCCCACCTTTTCATGAAAACGATAAGTTATAGAATTATCGGTTGGATTCATTTTAATAAGCGCAAGCTCGCTCTCACTCTCATCTTTTTTATTATCATGAAGAGTAAATGATGAGCGGTCGCGATCGGATATCTTATAATCTATTTTTTCAGTAGGATACTGTTTGTTATATGCGTCTATTGCTTCAACAATTCTCGCTTTTAACCCATCAAGGGTAAGTTGAGCCGTGTTTGGCACTTTCGCACTTGTTACATCTGATTGTGCAGATATGTATGTTGGTGTAAGAGGCGCACTAGAAAGATCAGGATTAATGTTTTGTCTGCCTTTTATTATGCCTTTCACGGCTCCAGCCCACCTCTTCAATAATGATGGAGATGTTGTAGCCGGATCAGTCGCAGGCTTTGAGCCGCTGGCGAGAGGCTTTGCTTCAGCAGCTCCTGCATCAGCTCCATGCTGCGTTTCTACAGCTTTATCCAGGACAGGATTTGCTTCAAAAGCTTTAGATGCGTCTGATGCGTCTGATGCGTCTGATGCGTCTAAAGGTACATCCTCAACTGCCTGCCCGTTAAGACTTGTCGTTCGAGCGTCAGCCGTTGGAGCGTCAATGGGATTCTGAACTAACGGCTCAGCAGCGAGAGGGTGCGCGTCAAGCTCAACAGTGGCAGCGGTCTTCTTCGTTGTCTCTTCCTCACTCTTACGCTTTTCCTCGTCAACCAGACGCTTTGCCTCTTCAGTCGCAGTCTGTAGTTCTTTGTTAGCTTGTACAGTCGCAGCCATTAGTCTCTCTTTCTTCTGCTGAGCCTCCTTGTTTGCTTGCTTAGCCGAAGCCTCGGCTTGCTCGGCCAAATTTGCTCTACGGTTTGCCTCCAAAGACTCAGCAGTTAAGCGCTCTGCTTCATTATTAGCAACTTCTATTGCGAGCTGATTCTGGCGAGCATCTTCAGCTTCAGCCGTAACAGGTTTATTCACAAGCTCTTGATGCCGTGCCTTAGCTTTCTCAGCTTCCGTTTTTGTCTCTTCTGCCAAACGCCTTGCCGCTTCAGCGTTTGTCGTAGCCTCGTTCGCAGTCTCGGCAGTCTCTTCTGCTGCTGTTATAGCATCGTCAGCCTCTTGTTTTATACGTGTTAGCTCCGCTTCAGCAGCAAGCTCAGCTGGAAATTTTATGCTAGTTATTTTGTAAATCGCTTCTTTGTCATTGTGTTTGTACACTGCGCTCTCTACGGCTTGTACTTCATCTTTCGACACTACCGGAGCTGGGCCTGCTTCGGTGGTAGCGAGTGAAATATACGCATCAGGAAAGTCCTCTTCTCCATAAATAGCAGGATTTTCAGGCGCTTCGACAACACGCGTTGCCTCAGCATCAACATCAGGCACGCCGTTCGGATCTTCTATCGGTTTGTCCTTCGATGTCCTTCTCGTTAGCGGCGGCTCTTCGCCGAAGCCGTCTTTCCGGCCACTCTCCTTTGCCAACTCCTCTGCGGTCGCTGCCAACTCCTCTGCGGTCTTTTTTTCATCTGCGCTCATAATGTTTTTCTCCAAGCATAAACGTGCAATATCACAAAATCTGTAGTTGCGTAAAAGTAGCTGTTCTATTAGATATTGACATAGAAGATATCGGAAAGTTTTTCAATTAACTTAAATAAAAATTTATTATTGAGTCACTCAATTAAGTATTTTGTGGCAGGTCAAAACAATTTGCGCACTTTTTAGGCTAAAAAACAATCAGGCTATTTTTATTCAAAATGCGTTTAGCAGAGGAGGAGCAAAGCGTCCTCAGCAGTTCCCGCTGAAGCAATAACCCATTAAAATTTAAGGCGTTACCGAGACATAAATAAATATTTTCGATAGAATTTGCTCACTGCAGGAGTAAATTCTATGATGCAAAATAGACCTATTTCAA
>JBPOIR010000035.1:0-2637 GCA_052034335.1 Pseudomonadota bacterium
CAGAAGACAATCCTTCTACACATTTTTTATGACGCACATCTAGAATTTGCAGCGTTGGAAAAATGGCGTTACCTGCACGGTGTGGTAAAGACAGTGGATGAAAACGCCCTGCCTGGATATTATGCAGCGTTTCAAGCGAAGCTGTTGCACTCCCTAAAACAACCGGACAGTGTTCGAGTGATCCGCGCAAGATAAGCAAATCGCGCGCATGGTATCGGAAGCCTTCCTGTTGTTTGAACGAGGCATCATGTTCTTCATCAATAATAAAAACTCCCGGATTTTTGAGTGGCACAAAAGCGGCTAAGCGCGTGCCAATCACAATGGGTGCCGCACCCGTCCTTGCATTTTCAAAAGCCAAAAAACGTTGCTTGTCAGTTAAAGACGAATTTAAAGCCGCAATAGGAACAGCAAATCGTTCTTGAAAACGCGACAATAATTGTGGGGTTAATCCGATTTCAGGTACTAGCAATAACGCCTGTTTTCCCGCATGCAAAGCGGCTTGAACCACACGAATATACACTTCTGTTTTGCCACTACCCGTCACGCCGTCCAGCACAAATGTTTTAAATTGTCCAAAATGATGTGTGATGCTATTGATGGCTTTTTCTTGAGCGGGATTCAGCGTTAAATTAGGAGATATTGTCGTAGAGATGAGAGAGGACGTCGATTGTTTTTTAGATTTTTTGTGAGCTTGTTTTTTTGTATTGAGCGTTATTTCTTTAGGGATTAGCTCCTTAGGTTCTTGTCGCAGTCTTTTAGGTATCGCTATTTCAAACACTTCGCCTAAAGCACCTTGATAATATCGACTCGCCCATTGGATCAGCGATAAAATTGTTTTTGGGAAAAGGGGTTCTTTATCTAAGCAAGCTTGTATACGTTTCAGCTTTTCAATCGGATGATCCGTGTGATCAGTGATTTCTACAATGATCCCCACTGTTTTTCGGCGTCCGAAAGGAACGAGCACACGCATGCCGGGTTCTAATTTTACTGCATGGGGTTCTATCGGTGGCAAATAATCAAATAATTGTCGTAAAGGAACAGGAATGGCGATGCGGAGGATGATGTTCACTCAATCAAGATTCTCGCTATCTGCTTGTGAATAGTTGGGATGAGTGACTGTGGTTCGTGGTGTGCGGGGCTCGCTTTTATTGAAGGAGCGACGCAAAAATCGAATGACACGGCGTTCTCTCTGTTGTTCACCTTGCGCTGTATTGTAATTGCCGGTTCTTTCTGTAGGCGTTGAAGGATAAAACAACTGCGGTTGAAATTGTGAGGGATGCTGCGTGTAATCAGGTTGAAAGACAGACGCTTGTTCTCTATTGAGGCGGCTTTCTTCCGTTTCTTCAAACAGTTGTATGGATTCTTCTGTACCGCGTCGACGGGTAGAGAGTCCGCGCACAATAACCGTTTTTTGGCATCGACCTTGCTGAATAATGAGCGTTGCGCCAAGCTCTATTTCTCGACTCGGTTTGGCACGTTCGCCATTGTAAAAGACATTTCCTTTTTCCACTGCCAGTCTTGCGACCGCGCGGGTTTTAAAAAACCGAGCTGCCCATAGCCATTTATCTAAGCGTACAATGAACTCGCGTGTACTGTCTGATTGTGGGGATCCACCTTCAAAAACATAGTCATCTGAAAAAAATTCGAATTTCTGATCCATTCTTGTTAACACTATTGTAGTAAATTTGGAATTGCATCATAGCAGAATCAATTGAAAATTGGCAGCACGAATTAAATTTTTTTAGTCAACTGAACCGAAGGTGATATACTAGGCACGTATGTTATATCAAGATTGGATACCCAAAATATTATCCGTAGCACTTGAGGCGGCGGAAGCCATTATCGATATTTACGATCGCAATGCCTATCAGGTAAAGAAAAAGTTAGATACTTCACCTGTGACCGAAGCGGATTTATGCGCCCACCAGATTATTCAGAAAGGATTATTCTCCATTGATCCAACAATACCTTTTCTCTCTGAAGAAGGTGATACGACACCTTACGAGATCCGTTCGCATTGGTCTCGTTATTGGCTCGTCGATCCCTTAGATGGTACGCTGGAATTTATTAAAGGCAGTGGAGAGTTCACGGTCAATATTGCCTTAATCGAGAATCACTCGTCGGTCTTGGGGGTTGTGGTTGTTCCGGTGCACGGACATACCTATTGGGCGATTCAGGGTGAAGGAGCGTATGCCAAATTGGCGTCTGCCGATCCTGTATGCATTCATACGAATCATTTTCCCAAGAGTTCTTTGAAAGTGGCAGCGAGCCGGCGATTAAATCAAAATACCAAACCCGGTTGGTTGGCATTAATGAACAGATTGAACCAACCCGAGTTGGTGTACTGTGGCAGCGCTTGGAAAATTTGTTTGGTAGCAGCAGGGGAAGTTGATCTCTACCCGCAATTTGGTACGACAAGCGAATGGGATACAGCAGCGGGCCAATGTATTTTAGAAGCTGCGGGTGGACAACTCGTTGATTTTGCAGGTAGGTCATTACAATATAATGTAAAGCCTTCCCTAGAAAATCCAGCATTTTGCGCTATTTCGGATAGCGGACTTATTCCAATTTGCTGTGGATAAGTGAGTTTGACCTTCAAAAATAGAAATCACTTGTTAAAAATTTTGAGGTCAATAA
>JBPOIR010000018.1:0-18810 GCA_052034335.1 Pseudomonadota bacterium
TCGTCTACATAATACGTTAATTGCAATTTTTTTTCATTTGCTTTTGTCTGATGAAGCTTTACGACGTTTTCAACGATCGTTTTAAAACTAAATTTCTTTTTTAAAACGGGAATTTCGCCGGAAGATACACTAAAGGCATCTAATATCTCATTTAAATAACGTAATAATTCACTGCTGGATGCAGCCAATTGATCAAAATAGTGTTTCAATTTATTCAAATCCGTTTCATTTTTAATCAATTCAGCAAAACCCGCAATGCCGCTGAGTGGCGTACGAATATCATGACGCATATTTTCTAAAAATTCTGTTTTAGCTTTATCAGCAGCTTCTGCCCTTTCTTTCTCTTCTATTAATTTTTTTTCAGCTTCTTTTTGGTTGGTAATATCAAATGAAATACCCAAACTTCCAATAATATTGGCCTCGTTATCAAGCAGCGGAACTTTTTTTGAAAGAAAAACACGCTCCGAACCATTCGCTTGTTTTGCAATTTCTTCTACAGAGTATTCTTGACCCGTGCTCATTACTTTATTATTAACCGCGTTAAAAGCATCTGCTTGATTTCGCCAAGGCATGTCATAGTTGGTTTTTCCAACAATTTCATGCCGTGTTTTTAAACCCGCAGATTTTGCTTGAACTGTATTACAGCCTAAGTAAACATTATCTTGATCTAGCCAATATACATTCCCCGGTAAATGCGTTATTATGTTTTCAAGGGCTATATCAGATTTTTCTTTAGCTTCTAGTAGTTTATTATTTTGATCTTTTTGTTCCGTAATATCAAACGATATGCCTAAAATTCCAACAACATTTGATTCATCATCCAATAACGGAACTTTTTTAGAAAGATAAACTCCTTCTTTCCCATCAACCATTTTTCCAATTTCTTCTACAGAGTATTCCTGACCAGTGCTCATCACTTTATTGTTAATCGCATTTAAAGCATCTGCTTGATCTCGCCAAGGCAACTCATAATTTGATTTTCCAACAATTTCATGTCTACTTTTAAGGCCGGCAGACTTAGCTTGTAACTCATTACTGCCTAAATAAAGATTATTCCGATCTAACCAATATACATGGCCAGGCAAATGCGCCACAATGCTTTCAAGTGATACGTTTAATTTCTTGTCTTTCATAACGCCCTAATCAAGGTGCTAGGTAATAACCACATGCAATACCCAGCACCTTCCACCCTTAAAAGTTAGGTGTACGATTTATCCTGACCAAGAACTGAATCAGATTCCATCAAGATAAAATCAAGTTGATAACCTTCATCATTGGATAAATCAGCTTCTATTACATTACTTAACATTTGCGCCTCCCATTAAAGTTAAACTATCATTTAGCAAGTAGGATTATATACGAATCTATTTTTGATATGCAAGCTTTAAAAACTTATAGAGAAACATCTTAAAAACGACATTTATGTTGGCACACCATGTTTAAAAATAGGATTAATAATTTTTTTTCCACCTCTACTTTCAGACGGATATTGATGCGTAGCAAACCCTGGAATTAACACTCTTACTGCAAACCAGCCCTCTATAGAACAAGGCAAATCAGCAACAAGTAATGGCTTCTTTTTAATCTTAAGATTTTTCTTGATTTCTTCTAAAAGCAGACTCGGAGTATATTCGATACTATGCAAGGGATGTTTAAAAAAAGGCAATTTATAAAGTCTTTCTAAATAGGTCTGTATCTGATCAATTACCTCAGGCTTTCTCCAATTATTATATATAGTGCATCCTTGGTCACCGCTATTATTTAAAAACTGTTGCCGTATTTGCAAGCCTTCAGCCAACGATTTTTCTATTGCTTCTACAAGCGTATACCCTGATCCAGTTCCTCGGCTGAAAAAATGGTTCTTTTTGTCGTGTATAAAAAAATGAACGATGGGTAATGTAGATTTTAAACTATAAACAACACACCAATAATCTAACTGATTATTTTTTAAGCAATTAAGCAACAAAATAAAATCGTGCATTGCGGTGTTCAATTGAGCTGAAATATTTGAAAAATCCAAAGCAAACCCAGCTTTTTGAAACAAAAAAGAACTATATAAATCATCACGTTCGAATAATTCTAAAGCGCCATTTATGACGGCTTTCTTATAATCACTATGCACCGCTAAACCACCCGTTGATGAGGTTGTTACGTCATATTGTGGTTCAGGCGCTTCATACGGAAAAGGAATTAAACATTCTGGCACTAAACAAATTCTATTTGGGTTAATTTCATCCTTTACTTCATATAAAGGCAATGCTATTTTTTCTGAGGTTAAATACTCTGACCACTTTGGCCCAAAGGGGTGAAATTGACTAATATCGTAATAGTTTTGTTTGTTTGGTTCTCTTAGCTTATTGTGTTTAGACATTTCTCTATTGCTCTGCCATGCAGAAAATCTTTCGATAGATTCACCTACAAGACTATAAAGGGCACTGTTTTTATCAATACCTTTTCCACTGTTGCCTTCTAAATAATCAATACCTTTGCAAGGTGTCCGACATTTCGAAATATAACCTTCATTGATAGAATCAAAATGATCCATTTTAAAATTTCTAATCAATCCTTTAGACCAAAATTGTGTATCGAAAAATGTCGATTCTGAAACTTTATTGCCAGTTAACGTTGTCCATAAACATGTTTTTCTATTTTCTTCGACTAAAAAGCAAGTTTCTGGTGACGCGTTAATTATTTCCAAAATTGCATTAGCTATTTTTTTAGGGTCAGATATAAGACTTAAATAAATACTAGAAGGCCAAAAATCTTTAAATCCAAACTCAATCAATTTTTTGGAAAAATGCCAGGTTTTTGTTGCAACCTGATATTTTTCCAAATCATGATAAGTTTGAATAATAGGACCAACATGCATGCCTTCTGTGGACTCTCCTACCCATATAATTTGTGTTTTATTCATTAAATCGGCGTATATATTTTTTACGATCTCATTTTCTATGGGTTCTTGATGAGATAACCTAATCAAAAATGGTTTTTTTGAAGGATTAACACTTAAGCTATTTGATATAATATTTTTATCTGTCGTAATCCCCCAATGGCCGAACAAATCAGAGCAGGATAGATATTTTTTTAATAACAAAGCAGACCTTAAGAAAGAAGCATCAGATACCCAAATCCAATTCAGTGACATATCAAAGCTCTTCTCTTCCCACTCTTGCAGAAGAGAATTCTTATTATTAACTATATTTTTTTGATCTAAAATAAAATTATTTTGAATTAAATAGTCTAACTTATTAAGGGGAATATTGGAAAAATTTAAATGGGGCACTCTGATAGCGCTTAATTTATGACCCAATAGAACATTGTCTTTTTGAACAACCCACGGTGCTAGATAATAACTATACGTTGCTAACATATAAGCATACCTAAAACCTTACAACAAGCGTTCACGTTGCTCACTTCACTTTAGAAAAGCAAACAACGTTAAGCTTTTAGTTAATCTAAAAATTACAGATACGATTTATCTTGGTTAAGAGCTGAATCAGACTCAGTTAAGATAAAATCAATTTGATAGTCTTCGTGATCTGCAAAACCAGTTTCTATTAGATTACACTCTAACATTTTAACCTCCTTAAAGCCTACATTTTTTACATGAATGCTTAATTGTAGGCGAATCTTTTCTTACAATGCAAGACTTTTTTTAAAATCTAAGTGCTAACCTTCTTTAAGAAATTAAAAATCATAGGAAAAATTTAAAAACTTATTTCTTTTTATCAAGGCTCCAAAAAACTGAGCTTACATCGAACCTCTAATAATTATAAAAAAATCAAGTTCGTATTGTTTACTCCACCTTAGAAAAGTAAATAACGTTGGGCTTTATAATCACTTTAAAATTTAGACATAAGACTTATCTTGACCAAGAATCGAATCAGACTCAGTTAAGATAAAATCAAGTTGATATTCTTCATCATGGCTTGATACGCTGACTTCCATCCTATTACTTTCGAACATTTTAAGCTCCTTAAAGGCAGTACGTAGTGGCTACATGTATAATGCAGCACTTTCAAACCTGCACAAAAAAAAAACAAATAAAAAATTTACTTAAACCCTTCGATACCTAAATAAAAACAAGTTTAAAACTTAGTTAATGATTTGAGTATATTCCTTGTGATTACTGAGAACTGATTCCGATTCTAATAGCATACAGTCGATTTGATAATCTTCATGATTTGGAAAACCAGTTTCTATCAAATTACTTTTTAGCATTTTAGCCTCCTTAAAGTCTAAATCTAAGGTGAACCTACAAAATGCAAGCCCAACTTTATTCTTCGCCTAATTAAAAATTTGATTACATTCCTTTGACTGATAAACAACTGAATTAGGCTCAAACAGAATACATTCAATTTGATAATCTACAGGACTTGACAGGTCGGTTCCACTAACAAAGTTTTCCATAATCTTCACTCCTGAACATTCGTTGATTAGCAATAGCAATCAAAAATTGCATTCGAAAAAAATTATACGCAAATCTATTTATTGCATTCGCAAAAAAATTATACGCAAATCTATTTGCAGTACGCAAGATTTTTTTATTTACATTCTAAATATTATACCCTAAATGCCTAATAACCCTATAAAAATCAATGGATTTATCTTTTTTATCACAATGTACTGATAAGAGGATAACAATTTATATAAAAAATCCTGTAAGATACACACCTATCACCTGGTATAAACTGGGTGCCAATAGAGGGAATAAACACATGGAACCTTTTTTTAAGGTATCGTTGGTTGACTTTGTAAACATCGTTTTCAGTCTAGGTCTATTTTTGAATGCCGCTTTGTTTCTACCCCAAGCACTACGAGTTTACCGCACAAAGAATGCGGAAGGCATCTCTCTCACGATGTTTATAGGATTTCACATTGTACAAATTTTTACAATTTGGCATGGCTATCTGGTAAAAGATTATGCATTAGTGATCGGCTTTTTATTAAGCTTTTTGACCTGCGGTATGGTAACTTGCTTAGCATTAAAATATAGAAATCCCAAAACCACCAAGACTGCGCATTTTTTGAATAAAGACAGTTTGGAAGCTATTTAGATGAAAAATAAAAAAGACACTATCTTAATTGTTGAGGATAACGCATTAGTCGCTGAATTCACCAAAATTAATTTTACGAACCTAAACTGCGAGGTCGATATCGCGTTAAATGGCAAAACAGCGCTTCAATATGCAGAACAAAAGACCTATGATCTGATTCTAATGGATCTTGGTCTACCCGATATCGATGGTTATACGGTAACTCAAGAAATTCGCTCAAATGAATTGCTGCGCAATAACACATCAACCCCTATTCTTGCTTTAACCGCACACATAACAAATGAAGAACAAGAACGCTGTATTCAATCGGGCATGAATGCAATAATCATTAAACCCTTATTGCAAGAGAAAACACAATCGTTGCTGAATAACTATGTCTGGATCAAAGCTTCTATGTCTGGCTCACAGCTTCATGCTTAAGAACCCGCAATCGTCATTTTATGCACCCAGAGCGAACCCGTTAGAATATTGCTACGATGATCGACATCATTACCCACAGCCACTAAATGTGCAAACATCTCTTTTAAATTGCCCGCAATGGTAATTTCTTCGACAGGATATTGGATTTCGCCATGCTCAACCCAAAAGCCTGAAGCGCCACGAGAATAATCTCCCGTCACTAAATTGATCCCATGACCCATGAGTTCTGTTACTAAAAGACCTGTACCCATTTCTTTAATTAAATCCGACAGATCTTGATCGCTATGCGAGATCATCAAATTACGAACCCCACCAGCATTCCCCGTCGTCTTTAAGCCCAATTTGCGAGCAGAATAACTACTTAAGACATAACTTTTTAATACCCCTGCTTCAACCAAGGTGTGCCGCTTTGTTGCCACGCCTTCTTGATCAAAAGATGCACTCCCTAACCCTTTGGGTAAATGCGGATCCTCTTGAATATGTACAAACGCGGGAAAAACAGATTTACCTAAATGATCGAGTAAAAAAGAAGATTTTCGATAGAGATGTCCGCCCGAGATTGCAGAAATAAAACTGCTTAATAGGCTCCCTGCAATTTCAGCAGAAAATATAACTGGCGATTCACAGGTCTTCATTTTTCGAGCATTCAAACGTCGAAGCGTCCGTAGTGCGGCATTTTGCCCTACCGCCACGCGCGATTCTAATTCATGTCCATCGCGCGCAAGAGTGTAATCATAATCTCGTTGCATTAAGTCATTTGCCTTTGCTATCACCGTACAATTAAGCGCGTGAAGCGTACTCGGGTACGCCCCGATAAATCCATGTGTATTAGCATAAACACAGTATCGACTATGGGTTGAAAAAGTAGCGCCTTCTGAATTGATAATTCTGGGATCAAACGCGCGTGCGCTAGCTTCGCACTCTTTCGCCCATAGCACGGCTTGCTCGGGAGAAACTGCCCATGGATAATACAAATCTAAATCGGGCGTATTTTTGGCCAAAAATTCCACATCGGCTAAACCAGAACAGGGATCTTCTTCGGTGTACGTTGCAATGCGGCATGCGGCTTCTAACGACGCGGTAATAGCTTCTTGTCGAATGTCGGATGTTGAAACAGTTCCCTTCTTTTTTCCCTTAAAAACGGTAATATCTAATGATTTATCACGATTAAATTCAATTGTTTCGGTCTCACCCATTCGAACCGTTGCCGATAAACCCGATTCATACGAAATTCCCGCCTCAGCAGCGTCTACACCCAAGGCTTTCGCCTTTTTTAGAACATCCGCAACGATCGATTTTAAATTGTCCCATTCTGGATTCATTTCTGGATTCATCGTTCGGTCCCTCCTACCGTGAGTAAATCTATTTTTAAAGTGGGTTGGCCAACACCAACAGGAACACTTTGTCCATCTTTACCGCAGGTGCCTACACCTTCATCTAATTTAAGATCATTTCCGACCATAGAAACCTGTTTTAAAATCTCTGGACCACTGCCAATTAAAGTTGCACCTTTCACCGGCCTTGTAATCTTTCCATTTTCAATCAGATACGCTTCGCTTGCGCTAAAGACAAATTTTCCAGAGGTGATATCCACTTGACCCCCACCAAAATTAACGGCGTATAATCCTTTTTCAACGGATTTGATAATTTCTTCTGGAAAATGATTTCCCGCATGCATATAGGTATTGGTCATCCGTGGAATGGTTAAATGCGCATAAGATTCGCGCCGACCATTACCCGTTGATTGTGTATTCATCAACCGCGCATTTAATTTATCCTGTAAATACCCTTTTAAAATACCGTTTTCAATTAAGGTCGTACACTGAGATGGCGTGCCTTCATCATCCACATTGAGAGAACCCCGACGACCCATTATCGTACCATCGTCTACAACCGTACAGAGCGGAGATGCCACACGTTCCCCAATTCTGCCTGCAAATGCAGAGCTACCTTTACGATTAAAATCGCCTTCTAAACCATGTCCAATAGCCTCGTGCAACAATATACCTGGCCAACCTGGTCCAAGAACAACCGGCATCATACCCGCCGGTGCAGGCTCTGCCTCTAAGTTGACCAATGCTTGACGAACGGCCTCTCTCGCATAATTCAACCCTAAATCAGCATCTAAAAATCGCGCATAGTTAAAACGCCCACCACCACCATGGCTTGCTTGTTCTCGTCTCCCCTTTTCTTCCACAATCACACTGACATTCAATCGAACTAATGGACGAACATCCGCAGAAAAAGTGCCATCACTGGCAACAATTAAAATAATGTGATGAGAACCCAACAGGTTTACCACAACTTGTTGAACGCGCGGATCGGCTTTTCTGGCTTCTCTATCTAAAAGCCGAAGCAAGGCAATTTTTTTGGCATCGATCATGGATTCTAAAGGATTATCGATACCATACAAAGACTGTGCAACGGGCACCTTGTGCCAGGCTTGTATTCGATTCTGCCCCCCCGTACGCGCAATCGTTTTTGCAGCCATCGCCGCTTGTTCTAAAGCGGGCAAGATAATATCGTCAGAATAGGCAAAACCCGTTTTCTCACCCGTCATGGCGCGAACACCCACACCATAATCAATATTGTAATTCCCGCCTTTAATAATACCGTCTTCCAATACCCAACTTTCCTGGCGCGAATGTTGAAAATACAGATCGGCATGATCAACCGCATTGCCTAAAACATTGCCTAACACGCGTTGCAGTGCTTGCTCAGAAAGTCCCGCAGGCTCTAGCAAGATACCCCGAGCAATCTCTAAATGATGCTGATCTACACTCATATTCTCAGTTCCTTAAATAATTTTACTGTCTGTCTCTGGAAAACGTCCTGACCTTATGAGACAATAACAAACATTATGAGAGCCCTACAATGCCCAAATTGCCAAAAACCGGTGGAATGGACAAATAACTTCCCTTTTCGCCCTTTTTGTTCCGAACGGTGCCGCATGCTGGATCTCGGCGCATGGGCTGACAATCGTTATAGTATTCCTATTAACGCACCTGTAGAGACCGAAGTTCCCTGTACGGACGGATCGCCGTGTCCGCCCTCTGAAAACGATTCATAACTGTACAAATATATAGGCAAACAAGATTATGTTTTTACCAAAGTTTAAATTACCCAAAATCAATTTATCTGTTAAATTAATTAGCGTTTTTGCTTTTGCCTTATTATTTGGCTCCCACTTGCCAGAAACTGTTCAATCTTCCTGCTACGCGATTAGCCTTACCCTGAAGAGCATCTTACTATTTGTATTACCCGTGGTAATTTTTAGCTGTTTATTTTCTTGTCTATTAACGTTTAAAGGTAAAAAAGCCATTGGATTTATGCTGGGTCTCTTGGTCATTGTTTGTATTTCAAATTATCTTTCTACTTTAATTGCTTACGGCATTAGTTCGCTTGAGCTGGTCGCCTTAGATCTGAACACGATAGGTAACGCATCATCCACTCAAGAACTACAACCACTCTGGACTCTTGAATTACCAAACTGGATCCCTAATGATTATGCTTTATATTTGGGACTTGGATTAGGCGGAATATTTGCCTTTTTTCCAACACCCAGAATCCTGAGGTTTAGTGCGTGGGCAAGACATTCTGTCACCCTATTTCTTGAAAAAGGGTTTATCCCTGTGTTGCCGCTTTTTGCATTAGGGTTTATTTTAAAAATGCAATACGACGGTACACTCGCGCAAATTATTGAATCCTATTTATTATTATTATTTATTATTGTTGGCATTTATGTGGCTTATCTGTTGTTTTTATTTGGATTGGCTGCGAATTTTAAGCTTAAAGCCTGGTTAACTTATCTCAAAAATATTTTTCCAGTCGCCTTGATGGGCTTTTCAACCATGTCGAGTCTTGCAACAATGCCCATTACTCTAAATGCAGCTGAAAAAAATACGGGTGCTCTTGATATCTCGCGTGCGGTAATTCCGGCAACCGTTAATATTCATATGATTGGTGTGAGTATTGCGATTCCATTAATGGCGTTGACGATTCTGTTAGGTTATGGACATCCTCTTCCCAGTTTTAGCACTTACTGTCTTTTTGCTTTAAATTTCATGATTGCCCAGCTTGCAGTCGCCGCTGTGCCAGGTGGCGCAATTCTTGTCATGCTGCCTACATTAGAAACACATCTTGGGTTTACAGGCGAAATGTCCGCACTCATTACTGCTTTGTATATCTTATTTGATCCAGCCGTTACCATTAGTAACGTATTAGGTAATAGTGCACTCGTGATCTTTATTTCTAAGTGGTTTAAAGGCTTTACTACAACCGAGGCAACGGTGATAGCTGCGCCAGCATCAACTGCACCAACGACTTAATCAATCGGACAATATTGGTCTGTGAAGGAAATCTAGATTTGATTCCATTGGCTCGATCTTAACCGCAAGGCATTACCAATAACGGAAATCGAACTCAAACTCATTGCTGCGGCACCTATCATGGGATTTAATAAAACCCCTGTCCAGGGAAATAAAATACCCGCGGCAATTGGAATGCAAAGAATATTATAAATAAAAGCCAAAAATAAATTTTCTCGAATATTGCGCATCACCTTTGTACTCAGTTGCCGTGCCCGAACAATGCCCATTAAATCACCCTTTATCAAAGTAATGCTGGCACTTTGCATTGCGACATCGGTTCCTGTGCCCATCGCGATACCAATATCGGCTTCTGTTAAAGCCGGCGCATCATTAATACCATCGCCAGCCATGGCGACAATATAGCCTTGCTCGCGTAGATTTTTGACAATTTTACTTTTTTCTTGAGGTAATATTTCTGATTCTATCGCATCAATCCCTAATTTTTTGGCAACAGCATTTGCTGTGGTACGATTATCTCCTGTTACCATCACAATACGAATGCCCTCTTTTCGTAAAAGATCAAGTGCTCTAGCTGTAGTCTTTTTTAGTGGGTCACTAACAGAAATCAAACCTACAAGCTGATTTTCTACAACAAGGTACATCACTGTCTCACCCGCTTGACGTAAATCTTCTGCTTGTCTTTCTAATAAACTGGATGAAATGTTAAGCATTTTCAATAAAGCCATATTTCCCAAACTCATTTTTTTATTTTCAAAAACGCCTGTAACACCTTTGCCTATTTCTGCATTAAAATCAATGATATTTTTCAAGCTAAGATTTCGATCTTTGGCCGCTTTTACAATAGCGCTTGCTAACGGGTGCTCGCTCTGATTTTCCAAACTCGCCGCCATTAATAAAATCTGATTTTCATCAAAGCCCTCAGAAGCTATAATGTTTTTTACAATCGGTTTTCCGACTGTAAGTGTTCCTGTTTTATCGATAACAATAGCGTTTACTTTTTCAAAACGCTCTAAACTTTCTGCATTTTTGATCAGAATGCCTACTTCAGCACCACGTCCCATACCAACCATAATTGACATCGGTGTTGCCAAACCCAGCGCACAAGGGCATGCAATAATTAAAACTGAAATGGCAGAAATCAAACCATATGTCATTGCAGGATGCGGTCCAAAATAAGCCCATAGTAAAAACGTAACAACGGCGATTAACAATACAACCGGCACAAAATAACTCGAAATTAAATCTGCCAGTCGTTGAATGGGCGCACGTGAGCGTTGCGCTTCAGAAACAAGTGCCACAATCTGCGAGAGCATCGTTTCCTTTCCAACACGCTCGGCTCGCATGATAAAGCTGCCCGAAACATTAAATGTGCCACCAATGACTTTTGAACCCGACTCTTTTTCTATAGGAATTGATTCCCCTGTAATCATAGATTCATCGATAGCACTATGACCTTCTATAACGGTGCCATCTACGGGAATTTTTTCACCCGGTCGCACTCTTAACAGATCCGCTGTTTTTACCGCATCTAATGGAATATCTGCCTCAATATTACCTTGTATTCTGCTGGCCATTTTGGGAGATAAATCTAACAATGCTCGTAATGCGCCGCCTGTTTTTTCTCGGCCGATTAATTCCAACACTTGACCCATCAAGACCAAAACCGTAATCACGCTCGCTGCTTCAAAATAAAGATTTACATGACCATGTACACTACGAAACGCACTTGGAAAAGCCTGCGGGAAAAATAATGCGAACACGCTATAACCATAAGCCACACTGGTGCCTAGCGCAATCAGGGTAAACATATTGAGATGACGTTTAACTAGAGAAAACCATCCTTTTTTTAATAATGGCCAACCGCATCCAATGGCCACAACCGTTGCCAATAAAAATTGAATCCATGCTGACGTGTGTAACGAAACTTTATGTATTAAAGTAGAAACGCCTGGAATATGCGCGCCCATGGTTAGCAGTATGATAGGCATCGATAGAACAACACCCAGCCAAAAGCGCCATGACATCTCTATTAATTCTTCACTAGAACCAGCTTCCAATGCGACGAGTTTTTTTTCTAATGCCATACCACAAATTGGACAGCTTCCCGGTTTATCGCGGATAACTTCGAGGTGCATCGGGCAGGTATATTGCATAATCTATTCCAATGTGAAACTGTATTTATGAACAAATTCATAAAAATTAGATGAGGCTTTTATGTTACCCTGTAAAATAGCGGGGACTGTATAGGGATGTTCTTTACTAATCCGCTCTTGTAAGCCTTTCACTTTAGAAACATCTGTTTTAAAAATCATCAGACATTCCGAAGATTGTTCAATGTTTCCTTCCCAGGCATAAATTGAAATGGCGTTGGGTATAATGTTGACACAGGCGGCGTACCTTTCTGTCACCATCTGTTTTGCTAATTTTTCTGCGGTTTCTAAAGACTCAATGGTTGTGTAAAGAATGGCAATTTCACGCACTTTTCCATCCTCAAGTGGGTTTACTGAAAATCTTTGAATACATGGTCAATTTCTTGCCAAGGCAATGCATAAATACCGTCTGTTAATTTAACTGTTCTAGGCGTACGGCAAATGATAAAAGCCTCTTTAACATTGTCATATTCATTTTTAAATAACTTGAGATGTTTCGCATCGGATTCTGTTGGATATTCTGTCCATTTTGCTTCAATCGGTACAACAGCTTCATTCGTTGAGATTACCCAATCTACTTCTGGACCATTTGCATCTCGCCAAAAATTTACTTTAACCGGATTAATCGATAAATGTGAAAAACGTATCAACTCTAGTCCAATCCATTGTTCAAATAACCTACCTAAGTATTCTTGCGGTAACTTTGTTCCTTCTTCTGCACTAATTCTTCTAACGCCTAAATCAAAAAATAGATATTTTGATGCTTTAATAAGTCTACGACGTGTTTTAGTCTTGACAATAGGTTCAATTTTTTCGGCAATCAAACAATCTTCTAAATAGGTTGGGGTTCTGTTCATAGCGTTGTCTAACCGCAGGTTGAACAAAAGAAATGGCATAATCTTTTGCTAACTGATTAATGAGCGTTGTTTTACCGGTTTGTCTTGCACCTAAGAGCAAAACGCTCTTATCGCGCTCTAAAGCTTTAAGCAAGGGTTGCTCAATTTGTCTGTGAATATATTCCATAAATTCAATTTTCGTTGAAAATTGTGTGTTTGTCAAAAAAAAAACGTTGAAAATTTAATTGTAAGCGTTCATGGCCTGTAAATAACGAAAGCGATTCTAGCAGATTTCGATGATAATGCTACCAGTTATTATCAGAAGTGGTGATAAAAATCGGCGCTATTATCGATTAACACTGTTTTCGATAATAAGGCGTTTATTCAAAATAAGCTTGCCATGTCCTAAAAGTAACGAAATATGACACTAATTTAGGACATACCAGGCACAAAAAACGGAATCCATGTCCGTAAAATACCTTTTTTCGTGATTTTAAGGACACGAAGAACTCATTTTACGCTCTAGTCGCTTGACTTTAATTAGCAAGTAAGTAATAATGTCCTTATTATCACGATAAACGTGATTTTGAGGACACGGTGAATCTATCTGTTTATATTAAAGAAATACGAAAAGCTGGGCAACGGTATTTTACCTTAGAACAGCTTATGGCAGACCGGGGCTTGTCAAAAAATACAGCTCTAAATGCTATCTATCGCTTAAAGGGGCATGGAGAATTGATCTCACCCGCGAAAGGTTTATATGTTATTGTCCCACCAGAACATCAACCTCATGGCTCTATCCCTCCCCAAGAATTGGTGCCTTTGGTCATGCAGTATTTGGGCGTTCATTATTATGTCGCACTTCTAAGTGCAGGGTTGTTTCATGGGGCAACTCATCAGAAGCCTGCTAGATTCCAGGTGATATCAGACAAACGTATTAAACATCCCTCGATTTTTGGCGATGTGGAAATTGATTATATTTATAAAAAATCCGTGCTTGAATTGCCCACTCAAGATTTTACTGTAAGCACTGGTTACCTTAAGGTGGCAACCCCAGAATTGGTTGCACTTGATTTACTCGAGTACCCTAATCATGCAGGCGGCCTAAATCATATCGCCACTGTTTTCTCAGAGCTTGTTGAGGTGTTAGATCCTATAAAGCTCATCAATCTTGCGAAAGATACCCGCGTGGAATATCAGTTGCAGCGTATTGGTTATATCCTAGAGCACATTGATGTTATGGATGAGCCTGGCGCTGAAATAATCATTAATGCTCTTGCACACCATGTTCAAGAACACAAACCAAGTTATCTACCTCTTGCATCTGAAATTTCTAAAATAGGCTACTCAAGGTGTAAAAAGTGGAGAATTATTGAAAATTCAGAAATAGAGAGTGATTTATGATCCCAGAAGTTTTTATTGAGAATTGGCGCAAAACTGTTCCATGGCAAATGACTGAACAAATACAGCAGGATTTAATGATTAGCCGTGCTTTGGTTGATTTGTATAGTGATCCCCATGTCAAAGATGCGCTTGTCTTTCGAGGTGGCACTGCGCTCAATAAATTGTTTATCAATCCTCCGGCGAGGTACAGCGAGGATATCGATTTTGTACAAAAAAATGCTGACCCAATTGGACAAACGATTGACGCTATCAGGGCATTATTGAAACCATGGTTAGGCGATCCCAAATGGAAAATCACACAGCGTAGCGCAAAGCTGATCTACAAGTATGAATCTGTTAATAAAATTCCAGCAAAGCTAAAAATTGAGATCAACACAACAGAGCACTTTCAGGTATTGCCTTTAAAAACAGTGCCTTTCTCTATGGATACAGCTTGGTTTAAAGGGAGTGCAGATATCATTACTTATGAAATGGATGAGCTGATGGCGACTAAGTTACGCGCTCTTTATCAGCGTCGCAAAGGGCGGGATTTATTTGATGTATGGTATGTGGCAGATCGCAAGTTAATCAACTTAAATCGAGTTTTTGATATTTTTCATCAGTATTGCACTTATAACGATGTGAAGATCACCGGCGAAGAATTTTTAAAGAACCTTGATCTGAAAAAGGATCATCGTGACTTTCATATGGATATGAGTGTTTTATTGCCCTCGAAATTGCATTGGAATTTTGAAGAAGCTTATCAATTCGTTGTAGCTAATGTCATTAGCAGGCTGCCATAATGCAAAGAATTAAACTGTATAGCCAAATCTCAACAAGCCTCGCAGCTTTAAGCAATGAAAAGCTAAAGCAGATTTTGGCAAACGGCAAACCAATGCATGAAGGTATCGGTGGAAAATCAGCCTTAATTTCCATTGATGACACACCGGTATTTGTTAAAAAAGTGCCGCTGACCGATCTTGAACAACTGCCTCAACATTTTATGTCCACAGAGAATCTTTTTGATTTACCACTTTGCTATCAATACGGCGTCGGCTCGGCTGGCTTTGGAGCATGGCGTGAGCTTGCAACGCACATTATGACAACCAACTGGGTGATCACAGGTGAATGTGCCAATTTCCCCATTATGTACCACTGGCGCATTTTGCCAAGTCACCCAGGCGATATCAATATCAACTATTGGGGTAATATCGAAGAATACTGCCAGTACTGGGAAAATTCCGACGTCATTCGTAAGCGCGTTGAAAATCTCAATAATGCATCAGCGCATATCGCTTTATTTCTTGAATATGTTCCACAGAATTTGCATGACTGGTTAAGTGCTCAAATTACTAAAGGCGGTGATAGCGCTGAAACAGCCGTTGTATTTGTAGACGAACAGCTCAAAGCCACAAACAAGCATATGAATGCGTGCGGCTTGATGCATTTTGATGCACACTTTGAAAATATACTCACCGACGGTAAGCGCATCTATTTAAGCGATTTTGGATTGGCGCTATCATCAAAATTTGATTTAACAGCAGCAGAAACAGAACTTTTAAAACAGCATCATTCTTATGATCAAGCTTGCGCCGCTGTAAACCTGCTTCATTGTATTATCACATCACTTTTTGGTAAGCAGCATTGGGAAATTCGCCTGCGTAAATATCTTGTCGGTGAACTCAACAATGTTCCACCTGCAATTAATACGATTATCAATCGATACGCTCCCATTGCATTGCTCATGGATGAATTTTTTCAAAAGCTTCAAAAAGAAAGCAAATCAACCCCATACCCTGCAACACAAGTAGAAAAATTACTGAGAGCAATCTCATCGGAGACAATTTGAGCCCAATAGCGTTTGAGAGAAAACAAGTTGCTTAGCAATATGTCCGATTTTTCGGGGGAAGATCAAGCATGACTTCTACCATCACCGAAGACAACAAGCTCCTGTTGGAGAAGTTGCTTCTGGAGTGTTTTAATAATCTGCACGCCAACAGAATGGCTCCTGATATCGAAGATCAGTGAATGCTAAATACATATGAACATAATCTAAAGTGACCATATCACAGTAAAATTCTCGCTCTACGGGTACATACGCCATTCTCTGCCCCAATAACGAACCTCAAGACCGGTTTTGCAAAAACCCAGTAAAATCAAGGGTTCTGGACATGCGTACCTTCGGGTCGGACGTTCGCATCTAACGGAGAAACGGAGAACAAAAAGGGAGATTTTGGGGTAAAATCGGTGATTTTGCGATTCTCTAGGTACGCATGTGCTGGGCGACTAAAAGGCGCTAAAGCCTATGAATACTGGGGTTCGGAGGGGTTTTGTTGGATTTGAAAATTCACGCCCAAAAAGTTCGATCGCTGTAAACTGGCGGAGAGGCAGGGATTCGAACCCTGGGAGGGGGGATACCCCTCAACGGTTTTCGAGACCGCCCCGTTCGACCGCTCCGGCACCTCTCCTAAAACTGGCTTTACTGTTCGGAAATTCGATATTCCGAACTAAAAGAATCTGCATTAACATTACAAGGTATTTGAATGCTTGGATAAGACTCAGCCTTTTTATAATCATCCGAACGATCACGAAACCATTTGGTTCCGCCACCGCATCCAGATACCATCATGCCAAGACTTAAAATGATCATCACACTGTTAAAATATTTAAAATTGATTCGTCGCATTAAATAACTCCACTCACTTCCATCGCTTCTCTAACAACCGCATGATATTGATCTGCAAGCGGTGTTAGCGGCAAACGGATACCCTCTTCGATTAAACCCAATTGTTGTACTGCCCATTTTACAGGAATAGGGTTTGGCTCTACAAATAATGCTTTATGTAACGGCATTAAACGGGTATTTAACTCACCGGCCAATTGCACTTTATTGGATAATGCCGCCGTACACATATCATGCATCAGTTTAGGTGCAACATTTGCTGTTACCGAGATATCACCATGCCCCCCTTGTAACATAAAGGCAAGCGCACTGGCATCATCCCCTGTTAATAAATTAAACTTTTTATCACAGACTGAAACTAATTCTCTACATCTGGCTAAATCGCCTGTTGCATCTTTTATACCAATAATATTAGAAATATGCGATAAGCGTACAACCGTCTCTGACGACAAATCACAGCCCGTGCGACTGGGATTATTATAAAGCAGAATAGGAATGGATACGGCTTCTGCCACCGCACGATAATGCTGATATAATCCTTCTTGTGTGGGTCTATTGTAATAAGGTGTAACGATTAAACAAGCGTCCACCCCTAATTCCATCGCTTGTTCTGTTTCGTATATTGTTGAGAGCGTCGCGTTTGTACCCGTACCAGCGATAATAGGAATGCGACCCGCAGAAACTTCTACAGCCAACTTGATGATCCTATATCTTTCACTATCCATAATGGTCGGCGATTCACCTGTGGTACCCAGTACCACAATGGCACTTGTACCCGCGACAATATGGGTTTCTATAAGAGAACGAAATCCTGCTGCATCGAATTCGCCAGTCGCCGTCATTGGCGTGATTAATGCAACAATACTGCCCTGCAACATCGGAAAAATCCTCTGAATAAAATTCAAAAAAACGAAGTAAATCTAAGACTGCTTATTGTACTTAAAAATCGTTTTATAAGCAAAATGAAACTTTGTTATTTAGATTGCTCTTTTGTAAATTTAATACTGTTTAGATCAATTCTCCTCAAAATTACAGTAAGAAAATATGCTTTAATTTGTTAAACTAAAGAAGCAAGACAGAGAGGTATTGCACGTATGGCTTCCATTCAAAATTATTTAATCTTATCGGCCATTGGCTTAAATCGACCCGATATTGTCAGCGAATTATCACGTGCCTGTTGGCAGTGTGGTTGTAACCTGTTAAATACTAAAAGCAACCTGTTAGGCGAAGATCTCGCTATCGTGATGTTTTTGTCGGGTAATTGGGGGGCTATCGCCAAAATGGAAACCGCGCTCCCCAGCTTAGAGCAAAGACTGGGTCTGTCTATTCAAGCGCGCCGTACTCAAGAACCCAGCGTCACAGGACAATCGATGCCTTACACAATTCAAGTTATCGCCATTGATCGCATGGGGATACTGGCTGAGATTTCTGACTTTCTTTTAGGGCACGGCGTTCAAATAGAAGAGCTTTCTTCTAATACCTATATCACTCGCCCGGGTACGCGAATGGCTTCCCTGCATTTTAAAATCAACATACCCGAAAAAGTACACCTCGCCACGCTACGCGAAGAATTTATGGCGTATTGTGATGATAAAAACCTAGAGGGTTTTATTGAGCCGCTAAGACCATAGAAGGCAAATAACGTTTATTATTCATCTTCGAAAAATAAAATACGCAATCCGCCTTAAGATTTAGGTTTATAAACCACCATAGCGCCAGGACCATACCCAGGTTGCTTACGCAATGAACACATCTCATCCTTATCGTGATAAGTTTCTTGCCACCGCTGCCAATCTGTCTGATAGCCGGCTTGTTGTTGCCACGTAAGCGCTCTAAGAACTACACCTTGCTCGATTCATGTGTCTTTGAGACACTGCTCTGGAGTAAGGTTCCAAGGTAATAATTTTTCGTAATCCTCTAGACATTTACATAGGGGAATGTTCTTTAAAA
>JBPOIR010000066.1:0-2561 GCA_052034335.1 Pseudomonadota bacterium
AAATTTAACGAGGAAATAAATATTGAGCATTTAACAAGTGGAAATTATATTATTCAAATAGAAATAGAAAACGGCGAAAAGTTTACAGAAAAACTGATTAAAAATTAAATCTTCTGCCAACAGCTAGGGTTTCGTTGCGTGCGCAGCACGAACAATGAAACCCCGGTTGAACGGAACCGATTCCACTTCCGCCAGACTATGCATTTATCGAAAAAAAATTAGAGGAATTGATAGGAGGATCTAGCATCCTCTTTTTTTTGCCCAGAATTCTGGTTGGTTTTTTCGTGTTTTCCTTCACTTTTGGACATACCTGCCCTTACCCATAAAATTAGTTTTTATAGGGATTTGTGTTTTGGCCGCTGCCAAGATACCAAGCAGGCGGACCACGCTGGTCAAAAACCGCAATTCGATGTAAATTGCCTGTTTTGCAACAAGGGCACTTTGGTAAAAAGGGTTTCTTTTCAACTTTTTCCAAGACCGTAACTAGGAGTTTCTCCTGTAAAATTCTCAATTTTTGACGTTTCCAAGTGCTACTCAAAAAACCATAATGACGAATTTTTACAAAACGTTTGGGCAAAATATGCAATGAAAATCGCCTGATAAACTCCTGATGTGTGAGTGTCATTTGTTTTTTGACTCCCACCATTCGGTAATCTTTGTAATCAAAAGTGACATTTTGATCACTAATATCTTTGATTCGATGGTTGCTAATGGCTATTTTGTGGGTGTATCTACCCAAATATTCCACCACAGATTTTGGGTTTCCAAAGGGGCGTTTGGCAAATACCACCCACGGTTTTTGCCATAATTCCTGTCGTATCTGCTCATATTTGATTGGCGTTTTTGCTTTGAGTTTTTCGCAATATTTAGCCCTGAATACCTTCGACAAGGCCTTTACAGGAAACAGAAACTTACCATCGGTGTGGCTGTTTTTCCATTGCCCGTTTTTGTCCACGCCCCCTCCAGGAACAATACAATGCAGGTGCGGATGCAAACTCAATTGCTGTCCCCAAGTGTGCAAAACCGCAATCATTCCCATTTGCATTTCTTTGGCTTTGGCAAAAGTTTGAAGTGTTTCCCAAGTGGCTTCAAACAAAATATCATACACGATTTTTGGCTGATGCATCGCTAAAGAATTGATTGCCTCGGGCAAAGTGAAAACTACGTGGAAATAAGGCACTGGTAAGAGTTCCGTTTCTCTTTTTGCTATCCAATCTTCCCTGTTTTTACCCTGACACTTGGGACAATGGCGATTGCGGCAAGAGTTGTAACTTATAGTAAGATTTCCACAACTATCGCAAGCATCAATATGGCCGCCCAAAGCCGAAGTTCGGCACTTTTTGATAACAGAAAGCGTGCGGAGTTGCCAAGTGTTTAATCCGTAGTTTTCGATTTTAGAACCAATTTTTCGCAGCACATCGGCTACTTCAAAGAGCGGCTGCATTTTGCGAAAAGAGTATCGAGTGGACTAAAAATGCGCTGACTTTCGAGTTGGGCAATGTGCAGATATTCCATCGTGGTTTCGATGTTTTGGTGCCCCAAAAGATCTTTAAGGGTCATAATATCCATACCGTCTTCGAGCAAATGAGTAGCATAACTGTGTCGAAGCGTATGGGTATGTACTTCTTTTTTCACGCCTGCTGCCTTGGCGACTTGTCTAACAGCCCATTGCACGCCACGCTGACTATAGCGATTGTCAAAATCTCCACCTGCTCCATTGGTCAAAGGCTGTCCGTTAAAAAGATACTCTTGGGGTTTTTCGGCTTCGATGTACTTTTTTAGTCCTCGAATTAAATGTTCTGAAAGCGGAACATAGCGGTCCTTTTTACCTTTTCCCTGAACGATTTTGAGCTGTTTTCGATCAAAATCTAAATCCTGCAAACGAACACTTCTAGCTTCCATACAACGAAGCCCACAGCCATAAAGCAAACCAATAAGAATTTTATGTTTGAGCAGTTTGGCACCTTGGAGCATCGCCCAAACTTCTTCCTTACTGAGTACCACAGGAAGTTTCTTCTCGTGTTTTATTGAGGGCAAACGAAGGTATTCGTAAGGCAAACCTTCAGATTTAAGCAAGAAGCGAAGTCCATAAACGCAGTGCTTAAAATAGGTTTGCGAGGGAGTTTTTGATTTTTTTTGAAGATAAAACAAGTAATCATGTACTTGTTCTGAATCAAGCATGGTGGGGACTTTGCCAAAACAGAGTGAAATAGAAGCGACGTGGCGAGAATAGTTGTCAAAAGTACTCTGACTTCTGCCCAAAACCGAAACGGTGCGCTCAAAACGGTCAAGCAGTTCGGTAAAGCCAGGAACTTCCCGCTTGGCTTGGTTGATAAGTTTGTTTTCTCTTAACTCCTCCGGATTCTTTTTTTTGTAGCCATAGTTTACGAAATTTAATTATATTCGTAAGGTACTAAAAGTCCGGTAAGTGCTACCGAAGGTTTAGTTCAACAGACAGCTTTTACTATGATCAATTGTGAAGTTTTAGTGTTTCTCTTCAGAACACAAACCTACGATTTCATGGAATACATCGTGCAAAGCAGTCAATGATTTTAGGGTAG
>JBPOIR010000073.1:0-17325 GCA_052034335.1 Pseudomonadota bacterium
TCGTCTACAACTGCTAGAACATCGCGATCAATACGTTAATGTAGAAGTCACACAATCCGCTTCTGAAATGCGACTGCATGTACAGGATGACGGCAAAGGCTTTAATTGGAAAGCCTTTAAAAATGCAAATGCAACGCATGAATCGACTCAGGGCCGCGGCATCTTAATGGCCGAACGTTTAGCTTTTAAAAGCCTTGAATATTCAGAAAAAGGGAATGCGGTTATTTGTATTATTTCGCTTCATTAATGGATATCTCCACCCTTCCGAATACTCGCCTGCGCTAAATCTAAAAGTTCTCTTAAGGCAACAGCAAACATCGTAAAATCCGCATCCGGTGTATTCTTCAATTCTGTTACAAAATATTCCCATCGCGACACTAAAACATGATGCTTACCAAACCAAGTATCAATTAAATGCTCAGGTTCGTTTAGCGTTTTTCCATTATGCTGCATAATATTCATTGTTAATTTTCGTTGCTGAAGATCTAAATCATCTCTAAACGTTGCCCTGGCTAAGGCTTCCCAATAATTACTTACAGCCTGATTTTTAATTAATTCACGAAACCATCCCAATTGTAAGCGCGCGCCCACCGCATAATAAATGGTTGCAACTTTTTCGACAGGAAATTTATTGATTGTTGACGCTTCGACAATATCCAATGCAGAAAACATCGCACTCATACAGCCGATGCGAGAAGCTAAATCTTCTGGAACGTTAGCCTGAACTAATTTTTCCGTCATCATTTCCATCTCAGCGTCATACCCCGCCAAAAATTTCGGCATAGTCGCACTGAGCTCTGCAACCTTGGGTGTAAAGTCACGAATAATTTCGGCGATATCCATTTTTTCACGTCGTCGATTTCGAAGAAACCAACGCGTTCCACGTCGGATCAAACGATTCACTTCGTGCAACATTTTAAATTGCGTTTCTGCTTCTGTATTCGTTACAGCATCAATAAGATTATACAATTCCTGCGCTTTAAATATCTCACGCGATATGGTATATGAACGAATAATATCTGACGATTCCGCGCCCGTTTCATCAACCAACCGACTCACAAAACTCATACCCATCTCATTAACCACTGCGTTGCTAAGTTGCGTCGCAATAATTTCGCGTTTCAAACGATGTCTCGGCATATATTGTTTAAATCGCAATTGTAAAGGCAATGGAAAAGCAAGCTCTAACTCTCTTTGAAAATAGGCATCCTCAGGCAAATGAGAAACCAAAAGATCTTCTTTTAAAATTGTTTTAGAATAGGCCATTAAAACTGCAATTTCGGGCCGTGTTAATCCTTGCTTTAATAATTTTCGATTAGCAATTTCTTCTTTACTCGGCAAACACTCTAAAGCTCTATCTAACTTATTCGTACGTTCCATTTCTTTTATAAGACGACCATGCATTTCGAGATTTTCTACTGCTTGAGAAAGCGCTACACTAATGGCTTTAGGTTGTAATCGATTGTTTTTTAAAACCAACTCTCCGACTTCCATTTGAACTTCCGCCAATATTTCATTTCTTTGTTTTTCGGTTAAATCGCCAAAATCAACCACATCATTTAATAGAATTTTAATATTAACTTCATTATCAGAACAATTAACACCACCGGAATTATCGATGGCATCTGTATTTAATCGTCCACCCAATTTAGCATATTCAATGCGCCCATATTGCGTAAATCCTAAATTTCCGCCTTCGCCCACCACACGTGCTCGTAACTCTTCTCCATTGATACGCAATACATCATTTGTTCTGTCGCCTACCGCCAGGTGAGTTTCGGATTTTGCTTTTACATAGGTACCAATTCCCCCATTCCATAATAAATCTACTGGCGCTTTTAGAATCACGCGGATAAGCTCGGTCGGAATTATTTTTTCTTGAAAAAAATCAAGTGCTTTTTGGGCCTCTGGTGAAAGAACGATGGATTTTAGCGATCGTGAGTAGACACCCCCTCCCTTCGAAATAAGTGCAGCATTATAGTCATTCCAAGTCGATCGAGGTAATTGAAAAAGCCTTAGTCTTTCTAAAAAAGAAGTTTCTGGATCTGGATTAGGATCTAAAAAAATATGCTCATGATTAAAAGCTGCGATCAATTTTATTTTTTCAGATAATAACATGCCATTACCAAACACATCGCCTGCCATATCACCAATACCAATAACTGTAAACGGCATCCCAATATCTAATCCACTTTCATGAAAATGCCGCTTTACCGACTCCCAAGCTCCTCTGGCAGTAATGCCCATTTTTTTGTGATCATAGCCCGTTACACCACCCGAAGCAAAAGCATCACCTAACCAAAATCCATATTCTTTAGAAATTGTGTTGGCGATATCCGAAAACGTTGCTGTTCCTTTATCAGCTGCCACAACCAAATAAGGATCCGGCTCATCAGAACAAATCGTATTCGGTGGATTAAGGATTTCGTTACCTTTATAATTATCAGTGAGATCTAAAAGTCCACGGATCAGCGTCTCATAACAATAGATGACTTCCGTCATCACTTCTTCACGCGTCGCTTCCACAGGCATTTTTTTAACAAAAAATCCGCCTTTAGCACCCATTGGCACAATAACCGAATTCTTAACTTGCTGCGTTTTCATTAATCCTAAAATTTCTGTTCGAAAATCTTCACGTCTATCCGACCACCGAATGCCACCTCGAGCAACCTTTGCTACTCTTAGATGAATTGCCTCTACGCGAGGGGAATAAACAAAAATTTCATAAAGTGGTACAGGCAAAGGGAGCTCTGGCACTTTTTTGGATTGCAATTTAAAAGAAAAATAAGGTTTTGAACTTCCACTCTTAGGATGTCGCAAATCTATTTGATAGTAATTTGTTCTAACCGTCGCCAAAATAACGTCCATATAGCGACGTAATATACGGTCTTCATTTAAATTGTTCACATTTTCCAAGGCCTTTTCAATACGTTGCTTTTGAACTAACTGTTGAGATTCAGTGGTATATTCAATATACTGTTCTGGATCAAATTTAAACTTAAAAAGTGCTATCAGCATTGCGGAAATTTGGGAATTCGCCCTTAGCGTATCCTCTACATGATCCTGACTAAAGGCAAATCCAGCCTGCCATAAATATTTAGCATATGCGCGTAAAACCATAATCTCACGCCAGCTTAACTTTGCTCCTAACACTAAATGATTAAAACCATCGTTTTCTGCAAATCCACTCCAAATGGCATCGAATGCTTCTTGAAAAAAATGCTTTATCTCATTAACATCAAAATATTCTCCTTTTTTATACATCATACGATAATCATTAATCCAGATAGATCCTACTCCATTTTTGGGACTTATCTCATAAGGCCGCTCACTAATAATGCGTAACCCCATATTTTCTAAAATGGGCACAACATCTGATAACGGCATAGTTGCCCCGCTTCTAAAAAGTTTAAAACGAATAATTTCTTCTGCTTCTTCTAAGGGTCGATATAAGCTCATCGCTAAGGGATGTTCATTCGAAAGGGTTTCAAAATATTCGATATCAACAACCGCAACTCTTGCCTGAAAGGCCTCTTGATAACCCGCTGAGAAGGCATTTTGATAGCGTTTTAATAAATCATGACCACGCTCCTCTCCACAATGTTCTTCTAACGCATCTCTTAAATCATCTTGCCACGTACGACCGGCTTCCACTAGCTTATCTTCCAAGTATTTTTGATTATAAAAAATCTCTTTTTTTGGCTGCACTCGAACGATAAAACTAATTCGAGCAAGCGAGGAATCAGAAAATCGTGTTGAAAATTCTACATCTATTCCATTAAAGCCCTGAAGTAAAATCTCTTTCATTTTTTCACTCAAGGCAGACGTGAATTTGTCGCGAGGAACAAACACAAAACAAGAAACAAAATGTCCAAAAACATCCTTTCTAATAAATAATCGAATACGTTGACGTTCTTGCAAATGCAAAATTCCCGTTGACAGTTCTAAAATTTCTTGTTCGCTGGCTTGAAAAAGATCATCTCTGGGTAAAGTTTCTAAAATATTCAACAAGGCGCGATCATCATGGCTTTTAGGGGTAAACCCCGCCAAACTAAGAACATTATTAACTTTTCGTCTTAAATACGGTATTTGTTTAGGACTACTATTATAAGTAAATGCCGTATACAGGCCTAAAAATCGTTGTTCGCCAACAACCTGTCCTGCACTATTAAAGCGCTTTACCGAAATAAAATCGGTATAGGCTGGTCTATGGATGATTGAACGTGTGTCGGTTTTTCCTAATATTAACAATTGTCTTGATAAAACTAATTTTATAGCCTCTTCTGGAAAATCCGCTAAGGATTGATGCGTTGTGGAATATTTTTTGAATTTTGCTATTCCCAATTCAGATCCAGAAACCACTTGGCAGGTTGCCGATTTTAAGTCTTGCCCTTCAATATTGCATTCTAGATAGCCTAAGAAAGTAAAATGATCGTCTGCCAACCATTTTAAAAAGGCTAACGATTCCTCGGCTTCTGCTTTATCAATAGCCATAGGCCTTTTTTCAAATTCTGAGACAAGATCGAGTGCTTTATCGCGCATTTTTAGCCAATCCGCCACGACTATTCGAACATCCATTAAGACTTGTTTTAATTCTTCCCCAATATTCTGTAAAACGCTGAAATCACTTTGTCTGTCAATCTCGATATAAATAACCGCTTCTGAAGTATAATTGTCATCGACTACCTCTCTTTCTAAAACACGTTGTATTTTACCTTCCGCATCACGATTTAATTTAAGATTGCCCATATGAAGAACCAAGTGAATATTCAAATTCAGGCGGTTCAAGGCAATGATTACCGAATCCACCAAAAAAGGCATGTCATCAAAAGCAATTTCAATAATGGTATGAGTCGATTGCCAACCATCTTTTTCTACTTGAGGATTAAAGGCGCGTACTTTCGCCTCACCGGGTTGACGTTGATACAAATAATGCCAGTGCGATACGACAGCACCATATAAATCTAAAATACTCCGCGTACTTAAATCTTCTGCTGAAACGCTCAGATAATATTGCCGAATAAAATTTTTAACCAATGGCGCTTCATCATGCGGTAATTGACGGGCAACGTAGTCTACTAACCGTTCAATAACCTCGACTCGACTGTCTTCAAACGACATAAGCAATCACCCTTCACTATTTTGATTAAGTCATTATTTAAATATAGCTATAATCAGAAATAATAACCAAAATGCACTAAAGTGTTGTTTAAGTTGGTGTCACGCCTTTAGATTAGCCATTTCGAGTCGTTATCAATAATACGGTCAGCTGAGAGTATTGTTGTAAACCGTAACTTTATTTCTGCCCGTTTTCTTTGATACATATAGTGCTTGGTCTGCTGCTTTAATTAATTCCTCGGAATTATTTCCATCTTCTGGAAACATTGCTACCCCAAAAGAAACTGTGATAGAAAACAAAGCAACAAAATGAAATTGCAGGTTCGAAATCTTTTGCCTTAATTGCTCAATTCTTTCTGATGCATCTTGAAACACGGTATCATACAAAATTATAAGAAACTCTTCGCCTCCATAACGGCAGGCAATATCGCTTTTTCGCAATTCGCGTGTAAGTAACTTACTTACTTCTCGTAAAACGGCATCTCCAGCCTCATGCCCATAGGTATCGTTTACATTTTTAAAAAAATCTATATCCATCATAATAACAACTATGGATGTATTATTTCGTTTTGCACGTTGAACATCCCGTTCAAAAGTGTCACTCAAATAAGAACGGTTATACAAACTTGTTAATAAATCTCGAGTAGAACGTTGCTTCAATACTTCATATAATTTTATATTAGAGATAGAAAGAGAGATTTGTCCCGCAATATTTTGAATCATTAAGTTATTATTTTCATACAATTTAATAATTTCGTTTTGATCCATATCATGTGAGTTTGTGATTTGAAGGTGTAAGACACCTACAACCTCGTTTAAAGCCAATAATGGCATGCAAACATATGATCTGATATGACTTTCTCCTTCGCTATGTTTACAAGGCATACTCTCGTCTTTATTAATGTAAAAATAAATCTTGCCCTGCCGCAGCCCCCAACATTGATCCGGCGTAAAAATATGTTCCGTTACATTAGGTTCATTCCATTCTGCCACAGCTTCAAGATAATTTTTGGAATGATTCATTAAATATATAACGCCAGAACTGAACGGTAATATTTTTTTCAAATACAATAAAGCCATAGAAACGGTTTCTTGCATTGAACCACTGCTACGTAATTTATTATTCATGTCATTACTAATTACCATTTCTTTAGATTGATTTTCCACTTGAAGTAATGTTCTTTCTAATTTTTCACGAGACGCAATTAAACTAGAAAACATTTTATTAAAACATAAGATGCTGAATAACAGTAGGCTTAGGTTAATGATATCCACAGTGAAGGAAAGCGTGTTGGTAAAGTTGAAATCCCTTAGAAAGGTTTCCTCACGTTGTTGAAGAAGTGTCACTTCATTTTTATATATTTCATTAATCATTTCTTTAATTCTATCCGATATGTTTTCAGACGCATGTATTAGCGGTAATGTAATATTGTATTGCAGTTTATTTTCTTGTTTCAATTTCATAGTTTCTTTTATCTTGAGAATTCCATACTTTAGTAATGGCTCTAATTTTTCGAGTAAAATCTGTTGTTGTGGGTTATGCTCGGTAATTTTTTTTGCCAAGCTAAAGTCGGTAAAAACCTTGTTTATTGTTTCATCAATATTCGCAACAAAAGTAGTATCTCCTGAGATGACATATGCACGTGTAACTGATTCAACCTCTATTAGATCCAAAAGTATATTGTTAATAGCCTCCATTGCTTGGTGGGTGTGTTTTACCCATTGGTTCGACTCCATAACCTTATCAATTTGATGATATGAATAGACGTTAGTTGTTAGAATTGCAATAAGCGCAATTGCAAAAATGATATTGAGCAACATTCTTTGTGAAAATCTTGGTTTTGTCATTATCTGCTCTAGCTTTCCTAAAATTATTTATTAAACTACCTTTGTCTTAAATTTAGCATAGCTGCATACTTCCGGCAAACTTACATGACAATTACAGTAATTCATAATTAAACATAACATTGTTAGTATGTCTACTTTCCATAAATAGCCACGATGCCGAATAAAGACTAAACGCGTGTCTTATAAAGGCAATTCAAGAAAATGCAATAATTTTGCTTTAAAGGTACACTGCTTTAATAAAAGTGTTTTTGTTTTCAAAAAATTGAGCTTAACAGCCATGTGTAGGGCAAAATTCTTATCTGTCTTGGCGAGTAACAAGGGCAATAATGCATCATGGTTCTCTTCTATGGCATAACTTAAAGGCGTATGTCCACAGAACCTAAAGAAACTGATATCAGAAATAACTGGCAATTCCAATAAAAACCTAGTCACTGCTTGATTATCATACTTTATAGCGCAATAAAGGAGTTCAGCATGCCTCAAAGCACCCTCAATGAGCTCTAAAAATGATGCTTTATGCGTTCGCAACAATGACAATGCTGCAGGTGTATCTGCAGCAGCAATAGAACGCAAAATTTCTCTGGACACAGTTTCGAGCATGATTTTTCAATCTTCTCTAAAAATAATAGCCTTATTTAAACGCTTTTATCACCAACGCCGACGTTCATCCATCACGCCACTTCCGGCCGCATGCGAATACGTTCGCGATAACTTTCAATAATATGTGAAGTAAGTGCCCTATGCCTATCGTCTTTTAATTCACCGTCTAAACGTATGGCAAGCTGCTTTGCTGTTCTTAACATCAATTCAAAAGCATAGACAGAATGATTAGGCGTGCTTGTTAGAAAAAATAAAGTAATGCCAGGGGTTTCCAGTGTATCCATTGTAGACAGTTCGAAAAAACCTGGCTCTACAGATGAAACAACACTAAATAATTGTGCACCTGTGCCATCCATATTATCAAATCGATGGAAAATCTGTCTGTCGCCATAGAATAAGTGGGCATCAGCAAATGCACTTTTCAGTTTTTTACCTGTAAAAATAGCAGGCTTTCGAGCCATAATATTCAGGGTAATGATTTCTTCTGGGTACTGAACTTTAAGCGTGGGTTCCTGTTTTTCAGGTTTTACGATTAATCGCACATCATCAAAAGAAGGCTCAAAATCAGAACCTTTATTGGAAGGTTCAATAACGACGGTTTCTCGCGAACGCTTTTTTAGCCTCCCTCTTCTAGAATCCCATACGATACCCACGACAATGACAGCACCTAAAAATAACAATATGAATCTTAAAGCCGTTTCCATTTTAACGCTCCAATACTTAACCTACTAGCGCCACTGCTTCCTCAACGTCTACAGAGACTAATCGAGAAACACCCGGCTCCTTCATTGTAACACCGACTAAATGATGCGCAATTTCCATCGCCAATTTGTTATGTGTTACAAATATAAATTGTACCGTTTCAGATAATTTCTTCACTAAATCGCAAAATCGACCGACATTGGCATCATCCAACGGCGCATCAACCTCATCCAACAAGCAAAAAGGCGCCGGATTTAATTGAAATATCGCAAAAACCAATGCGACGGCTGTGAGTGCTTTTTCGCCTCCGGACAATAAGTGAATAGAACTATTCCGTTTGCCCGGTGGTCTTGCCATAACGGTTACACCCGCTTCCAATATATCTTCACCCATTAATTCCAGATTGGCTTGACCGCCCCCAAATAAAACTGGAAATAAGATTTTAAATTGTGTATTCACTTTATCGAATGTTTCTTTAAAGCGTTCACGCGTCTCTTTATCGATTTTACGAATAGCATCTTCTAGCGTTTCTAAGGCTTCGGTGAGATCCTTGTTTTGCGAATCCAAATACAGTTTACGTTCCGATTCGCTTTGATATTCTTCTATCGCAGCCATGTTAATCGCACCTAACCGCTCGATGCGTTTAGTGACTTGCTCTAAGGATTCTGCCCAAACGGGTTCTGTTGCCTCCATTGGTACCGTTTCTAACACTTGCGCTATACTGGCTGTCGCACCAAACTGTTCTTGAATCGTTTGGCAGCGCACTTCAATCGCTTGCCAATCCATTTTCACCTGTTCTAATTCAGATCGAAATCTTTGCGCTTCGGCTTCTAAGACATTTCTTTGTTTCTCAAGCGATCGACCTTCCTCTTCGAGCGCATCTAATGCAGTACGCGACTGATTTACCAAGTCTTCTGCAACAACATGTTTTTCCAATAATTCGTCTAAACGCATGCGATCCAAGATCTTTGGCTCATTTAATGCTTGCAATTGTGTTTGCAAAGCCATTTTTCGTTCTTCTATCACCCGTTGCTGTTGCTCTAAACGCTGTAATCCTTCTGCAATAGCCTTTATTTGTGTCACCACCATTTGTTCTTTTAAAGCAAGCGCATGTGCTTTTTCTTTCGCCTCGTTGGCATTTTGATTGGCATTTCGAACAACATCGCGTAAATTATCGCGCTCCGCCTGCAGCAAAACGCGTTTTTTCGTAAAGCCCTCCATCGCATCCAACGCCGTTTGCAAATGCAGTCGCGATAGTGCTGTTTCTTCTTCTGCCAAATCCAGCTTTTGTCTTTGATCTGCACTTTCGCTTAATAAACGCGCCATTCGGGTTCTTTGATGCTCTAAACGCGCACGATCGGTACTTATTTTAGCAGTCAATTCATTTAATATTCTGGCTTCTGCTTGCTGTGCCTGATGACATTCTTCGCGTTTTTGCTCTAAATTGGCTATCTCTTCACGAGACGCCACAAGCGCCACTTCAATATCGGTAATGTCAGAACGATGCATTTCGATTGACGCTGCCAACGCTTTTAATTCTGCTTCACGTGCCAAAACGCCTGAATGTCCGTCATTACCGCGAAACACTTTTAACCAATTTGAACCTAACCAAATCCCCTCTCGTGTCACAACCGATTCACCCGCTTTTAAACTTTTCTGTTTGTTTAAAGCGTCTGATAATTCGTCTGTAACATAGATCCCTGCAAACAAAGCATCCATGGAATAGTCTGTTTTTACCTTGCTGACAAGGCTGTCTGAGCGATTACCGCAGTCCGCTCCTACAATCTGCCCGTTATCCGCCCCAATAAACGCTAAATTGCCCGATTGAAGCTCACCCACAAATGCTGCAATAGCCGGAATTCCCGGTACACAAAGCGCTTCTAGTGCTGATCCTAATACCGTTTCGACCGCCCGTTCATAGCCCGGTTCTACAGTAAGCACTTGACCTAAACGCTCGGCTTCTAATAAGTCATGGGATTTGAGCCACCCTTGCACAACATCATTGGTTTTCCCCAGCGCTGCTTGTTGCAAAGCTTCCAGAGAGGCCAAACGCCCCAAACAGGTCTGCAGCTGACCTCGCAAAGCATCTAATCGTTGATTTTTGGTAGCCAGCAGATCTCGCGCTTCGATTAAGGCGGCAGAAATAACACTCAAGGTGTTCGCGCTATTTGTTGTGGATGTTTTCTCTAACCGCTCTTCTTCTAGTGTCGCTATATTCTGCTCTAAACGTACCACATCAATATCCGCATACTCGCGCTGTAGACGATCAAGTTGTGCTTTTGCATCACGACTTTGTCTTTCTAATTGTTCAATACGTGCTTTTTCGACTTCTGCAGATCGTTGCGCGTTTTCTGCTTCTTGTTGAAAGACTTCAAAGCTTTGATTCCAATTTCGCATGGTTTCATCTGCTTCGGTTTGTACACGGGTCGATTTTTCCAAAAAATCCTTAGCAGAAACCAAATCAGGTTCTAAGGTCGCGAACTCCGATTTTAAAGTAGATAAACGATCTTCATCCACGCTTTGTTGTTCTCGTGTTTGTTGATAGCTTTGTTCCGTTTGCGAAAAATCACTTTCAAGCGCAGTTTCGCGTTCACGATGATATTGCAAAGCTTGCTCAACACGTGCAATTTGCGTGCCTAGATCGTAGTATTCTGCCTGCTCAATTTTCCAGCTATCCATTTTTTCAGTATGGAGAAGGCGCTGCTTTTCAAGCGCTAAATCAAGACTTGCACGCATCGCCAACGTTTCTTCCAACCCAATAGAAAGGTTTCGGATTTCAGTCGCGCGTTCTTGTAATTTCTGATTGTAAACTTGCCACCGTAATGCCGCTAATTCTGCTTCGAGTCGATCGTGTTCAATTTTGTATTCTTTATAACGCAGAGCAGATTCTGATTGCCGTTTTAAACGTTCTAATTGTTTTTCAAGTTCTTGGCGCAAATCACTTAATCTTTCTAAATTTTCTCGCGTATGCCGCATTCTAATTTCGGTCTCGTGACGACGCTTGCGATAAAGCGAAATACCCGCCGCTTCTTCAAAAAAGGCTCTGAGTTCTTCAGGACGGGCCTCAATCACCCGAGATATCATCCCCTGCTCTATAATGGCATAGCTTCGAGGTCCAAGCCCTGTTCCTAAAAAGACATCCGTAATATCTTTTCGTCTACAGCGAGTCCCATTTAAAAAGTAAGCCGACTGGCCATCTCGTGTTCCCTGTCGTTTGATTGAAATTTCGCTAAATCGCGCATATTCCCCTCCAAGACTACCATCTGAATTGTCAAAAACAAGCTCGATAGTGGCCTGCCCAATCGGTTTACGCGTCGAAGAGCCATTAAATATCACATCACTCATGGACTCGCCACGCAGATTTTTCGCGGAACTCTCGCCCATTACCCAACGAATAGCGTCAATAATGTTGGATTTGCCACAACCATTGGGTCCAACCACCGCGACCAAAGGGCTACGCAATTCTAAAACTGTCGGATCGACAAACGATTTGAAACCCGCAAGTTTAATTTTGTCCAACCGCATGATAATCAGGCCTACTCTCAAGAATACTTGGCCTATAGGATACCGTAGAATTGTGCGACTTGCCATGGGGGGGAATAGACAGCGAAGGATAGATCTGAGAAAATGGGAAATCAATAATCCCCTGAGGAGAAGAGGTGTAGTGGATCAGAGTAACGCTGCCCGTAGTAGTACTTCATTAAACAACTTTAGTTATCTAACAATATCTAAGATTCATCCCTTGTTCTGGATGGCCGGTTTGCTCATCACTCTGTGGTATGTTCCTGTTCCAAAGGGACTCACCCTACAAGCCTGGCACTTATTCGCTATTTTCCTGACCACAATCATCAGCATTATTCTCAATGTACTCCCCATGGGCGCATTGGCCGTTTTGGCCATAGCCATCTCTGGTATTACAGAAACCTTAACGATTAAACAGTCTTTGTCCGCCTTCAGCTCTAACATCGTCTGGCTGATTCTTTTGGCTTTTCTATTAGCTAGAGGTTTTATTAAAACAGGACTGGGAGCGCGCATTGCCTATTATTTTGTTAAACATATGGGCAAAAACACAGTAGGTCTTGCTTACGGCATCATCAGCACCGAATTTCTTCTCGCCCCTTTCACTCCGAGTAATACGGCTCGCGGGGCCGGTATTGTCTACCCTATTGTAAGAGCACTGTCTGAAGAATATGAAAGCACTCCTCAAAAAGGAACCGAACGAAAAATCGGCGCTTATTTACTGAAACTCGCCTACCAAACAAACATTATTACCAGCGCCATGTTTTTAACGGCTTCCTCTGGCAATCCATTGATTGTCAGCCTTGCCTCTACGTTTGGTGTTGAAATTAGTTGGACTACGTGGGCGTTGGCTGCACTTGTTCCAGGCGTTATCAGCCTTGCTTCCCTCCCTTGGGTTCTACGTCTCTTATACCCAGCCGAAATTCAACAAACCCCAAAAGCGCCGCAGTTTGCGAAACAGAAACTCGCAGAAATGGGCGCTCTGACAAAAGCCGAATGGATAATGCTCTGCACCTTTAGTTTACTGCTAACACTCTGGGCCGTAGGACCTTCTTTTGGTATTGATCCGACGGTGTCTGCTTTTGTGGGACTCGCCATTTTGCTATCGACCAATGTACTGACCTGGGACGATATCTTAAAAGAACAAAATGCTTGGCATACGTTTATGTGGCTCACAACGCTTTTAATGATGTCGACTTATTTATCAGAATTTGGGATGATTACTTGGTTTGGCGAACATATGCAGGCATGGATCAGCGGTTTCCATTGGATCCCCGCTCTTGGCTTGATTAGCCTTATCTATTTTTATACGCATTATGCTTTTGCGAGCATTACGGCGCATATCAGTGCAATGTACAGTGCGTTCGCGGTAGTTGCCATTGCCACAGGTGCTCCCCCTATCATCGTTGTCTTAATACTCGCTTTTCTATCGAGTCTTTGCGCGGGCATTACGCACTACGGCACAGGCACCGGACCCGTCTATTATGGCGCTGATTACATCAAGCTAAAAGATTGGTGGCGTGTGGGCGGCATTTTAAGCATTATTAACCTCAGTACCTGGATGATCGCTGGCGCCGCCTGGTGGAAAATCTTAGGATTATGGTAAATGTAATTACACTCTAAATAATTACGCATTCAAATAATATTAATAAAACCTATTGCAATTCATTTAATTTTAGGTTAGCATACCAGCTATTTATTTTAGCAAATGAAATATCTTATTTAATTAATTTTAAGATGAATCACAACTGGGGAGAGACAAAATGACGAATCCATCGTTGTACATGGCAATTATAACAAACAAGCATGAAGAAGTCTCAAAAATACTATCAGAAGAGAAAACATCCAATCAAAAAAGTGATTATGATTGGTTGCTTTGTATTGCACTAAATGCATTAAATGGGTTAAACACCTTACAACACGAAGACGAGATTCAAAAAATATTCGGAATCTCACAACTATTGGTAAACGCAGGTGCCAATGTTAATCAAATTTCTCCTGCTACACAATGGCCGTTGATTTTATCTTGTATCTATCGCAACAACATGCAAGCTGTATTATTTTTATTAAAATCTAAAAAAGTCTCAGAAATACTATCACAAGAGAAAACATCCAATCAAAGAAGTGCTTATAATTCGTTGCTTAAAGATGTATTATCTTCTTTAAGCACATCAAAAGAAGAGACGGAGATAAAAAAAATATTCGAAATCTCACAACTATTAGTAAACGCAGGTGCCGATGTTAATCAAATTGATCCTATTACACAATCGCCGTTGATTATATCTTGTATCTATCGCAACAACAAGCAAGCCGTATTATTTTTATTAAAAAACAACGTTAATATAAATTATGTTGATCCAATCACTCATTGGACTTTGCTGGATTATATTGCTTTTCTAAATTGCTTAGACATCGCTAAACTTTTCTTAAGTGAATCAAAAAACGACTTGGATTTAGCGAATACCATGCCACTTGTCAACTGCATACAAGCTGATAATAAATTTAACGCGGCAATGGCAGAACTCTTGTTACAACATGTCGATGTCAATACTTTTGGAAATCATTCAGAACCTAGCCTCTTTATGAGTATTCGTTTAGAGAATACTGCTTCTCTTGAATTTTTAATTGCACGTAATGCCAATGTTAATTTGAAAAATAAGTTAGGAAAATCTCCTTTAGCTTGTGCTTTAGAAATGGAAAATTATGAAGCCGCGAAAATGCTAGTTGCAGCCGGCGCTAATCTTTTTTCAGTCCCTCAAGATTTGATAGAAAAAGGTCAGAAAAATCCTTCTAAAAAAGCCGTTGAATTTTTCACTTATTTTAAAAAACATCAAGAAGAACAAATAAACAGAGAGGACGGTATTAAAAAGATTGAACTAAGCGATTTTCAAAATATTCCTGTAACCCTTCTTAAGGAATTTCGTCTAAAAGAATTACTTCGTCCACATCTTATGCGTATTTTGAAGGACTCTGAGCTAGATAAAGCTTGGGCAGAAAAGATGAATGCTTTGCTTTCGGGAGAAATGACTCTAAAAGTTAAGAATACAACGCTTTTGAGCATTATCGCTGAATTTGCAAATATTTTATTGCATGCAGAAACGATTGATCAACAAAAGACTAATCTCTGTGGGCCTGCTGCTTTGGTCAGTTTATTAGTTTTAAAAAGACCGAAAATGCTTTTCGACTTGGGTGTAGAACTGGTTACACAAGGCAAAACACAAGCACCTTTATCACTCACATTGTCTTCCTACTCCACGAATAGAGCCACTTCTTTTTTTGAAATATTGTTGACAGAAATTCGAAGAGCACATAACTTAACAGGATATTCCCCTGAAAGCCTTCGAGAAAATTTTCAAGGATTGACGCCACCAAGATTACTCGTTACTTGGCTCAATGCATTTGGACTGGATGAGATCGAAGACTTAATTTTACCCACAACAACGAGCGGACGCACACCCTCAAAAGGTTTATATTTTCTATTAAACGTAGCCTTTATCAAATTCCATGCGAATTCATATCACACATTTCGATCTAAAGAAGAAAATTTAAATTATCTTATTCAAAAAATCAACGAAGGCAAACAAGCTATTGTTTTATTTTCAGCAGACTGGGTTGATGAAATAGATTCAAAACATACCCAAGCTCAAGGAACTAATATCTCAGCAGTACAACACACCCCCCACCCTTCGATATTAGAACGCGGGTTTACTTGTTGTTTTAAAATGCCAATTGATCATTATGTGCTTGTAACCGCTCTTACTTGTACAAAGGAACGTGTGGAATGTGAATTTACAACCTATGGCAAAAAGTATAAGTGCGAAATGAACCGGGATGAATTTTTAAATGGGTATCGAGGGGCTATCGTTGCGAATGCAGAAAAGCTTTTTCAAAATAATGATAGGCACGGGGTTTCCGAATCCAAAAGAAGCAGCCCTTGTAAATGGCGGTTAAAAGCTGAGTAAAAATATACAGCTCATAATTGTTTAAATCTCTATTCTTGCCAAAAATCTTTATAATAGGCTAGAATGAAGTTATGAGTGATACAATGCAAAATACAGATTCTAAGCCCTTGAAAATTCTGTTTATTGACAACAGCAGAACCACTAGAACTGCTATGTCAATGATTCTTGGCAGAGAGGGTTACGAAGTTATCCCTATCGCAACGGGTCAAGAGGCCATTGAGAAGCTACAAGCAGAACCCTTCGATGTGGTTGTCACAGATCTCTATATGCCCTTTATGAACGGCCACGAAGCCGCCAAGCTGATACGCGCTCTGCCCGATCCTTGTAAAGATGTTCCCATTATTGCATTAACAGCAAGTGATGATCCCAGAGATATTGAAATCTGCAAAAACGCCGGCATGAATGAATTTATTATTAAATCTGAAGACAATAAAGGATTATTAGACGCGCTTAAGGCCTATAGCCAAAAACTCGGGAAATAGCCCTCACCCCAACCCTCTTCCGTCAAACAGTAGAGAGAGCGTGAACACTAATCTGTCATTTTAAATTTTAAGATTTTTTCTTCGAATTGCGGCTTTAAATGCTGCGGCACTTTATTTAAAGCACTTTCCCAATACTGTATCGCCAATTTGCAATCGCCATCCTGCAGCGCTTTAATAGCAAGTAAATCTAACAATCGCCACGTCGCCTCAATGTCTTTGGGATCTTGTTCTAATCTTAACCGTAACCGGAATTCTTCTTTTCGAAATTCCGCTAATAACACTTGGAAATCCGCTTGTTTCAGACGATAGTGCGCCTCTTCTGTAGAATAATAATGAGACAAATCGCGGCTACTACCCCAGTAACCATACAATCCATAACTGATGACAGAGAATAGACAAATTAAACCAAGAGAAAACCGCCAAGCACGTATCCAAGGCAAAAAGAACCCAAAGGCTAAAATCAATAATAGGACTGTGGTAACCCAGAATATGTGATACATATGATCCCATGGTGCACATGGGGTCAGACCCCATTGATAGAAGCCTTCACTCTAACAAGAAACTGGTTTACAATCTATCCTTCTAACCACGCATCGGGAGCTAAAACCATGAACGCCAAATCTTGCCGCCCAGAAAATGCCCCTTGGATATCGCCTTACGTTATTGTCAGTGATGTCGATAAAGCTGTCAGTTTTTATGAAAAAGCCTTTGGTTTTGAAAAAATCCAGGTGGTTGCGGGCGAAGACAATACGAGTTGGCATGCAGAGCTAAAATATAAAGATCATTTAATTATGTTTGGAAAAGGTGGTGCTTACGGCGGTAAAACCAAACCACCTCACGAAAGCGGTATCGAATCTCCGATTAATTTATATTTGTACTGCGAAAACGTGGATGATTTTTATGCACATGCCATCAAAACGGGTGCGAAATCATTGAGTGCCCCAGAAGATATGTTTTGGCAAGATCGCATGTGTAGAGTACAGGATCCGGATGGTTATATTTGGTGCTTTGCAACCTATTTAGGCGAAGACTAAGACTACGGGGCCTGGCTCCATTCTCTTTTTACATATTTGCTAAAAAGAAAAAATCCCATG
>JBPOIR010000040.1:0-18986 GCA_052034335.1 Pseudomonadota bacterium
TGCTGACGGCATCCTTACCCCTTCACCCAAGTGCCCCTGGATGATTTAACCATTTTTAGTGGTTGAATCCAAGATACAAGGGTAATGACATCCATAATTTTTTTCACCGCGCCCTGATTTTTTTTCACAACTTTTTTTGCACATGCGCCGGCTTGTTGACGATCAGCTGGCTTTAAAAACCAGTGTAATACCGCTTTTGCCAATGCATCGCTATCGGATACCTGAATCAAAGCACCTGCATCTGCTAACCGTTTTGTAATTTCCACACAATTATCAACATAAGGCCCCATAATAACAGGAACACTTAAAGCAGCGGCTTCTAATGCATTATGGCCGCCGACTGGCACAAGGCTTCCCCCCACAAAAGCAACATCAGAAGCCGCATAAAAAAGTGCTAACTCTCCCATCGTATCGCCCAACAGGATTTGGGTTTCTCGTGCTACGGGAACACCCGTGCTGCGCTTTACAAAGGTATAACTGTGTTGTGCCAACAGCGCGGCAACCGTATCAAAACGCTCTGGGTGTCGAGGCACCAATATTAATAATGCATCTGGCTGTTGTTCTAGGATCTGCTTGAACGCTAATAACACCGGCTCTTCTTCACCCACATGAGTGCTGGCTGCAATCCAAACGGGGCGGTTGCCAAAAGTTTCTCTGTATTGTTTTCCAGTAATTTCCACGCCTTCTTTTAGAGCCACGTCAAACTTCACATTACCGGCAACAATAAGATGCTTGGGATCTAGTCCTAAAGCCAAAAATCTTGTGGCATCTAGTTCCGATTGTGCAAAAACAAACGTAATACACTGTAATATTTGCTGTTTTATGCGAGAAAACCATTGATAACCTTTGAGCGAATGTAGCGAAAGCGCACCATTTGCAATAAAAATGGGTATTTCTTCCTGATGACAAACCCAGAAACAATTGAGCCAAAGTTCCTTTTCCATAACGATTAAGATCGTTGGACGAACGCGCTTTAAAAATTGCTTAATACACCAAGCTAAATCATAGGGAAAATAAGCCTGCAAGACGGTGTCTTTAAAAATATTTTTCGCCGTTTTATATCCCGTAGGTGTTGTCGAAGTAATCGTAATAGGAAGTGCTGGAAACCGTTTTTGAAATTCTCGAATTAAGGGAACTGCGGCCATAGTTTCGCCTAAAGAAACGGCGTGTACCCACAACCCACCCGATTGTGCAGGCGGCTTAAAAAAACCGAAGCGCTCTGCCCAACGTTCTCTATAGCCTGGATTTTTCCGACCTTTCCACCACAGCCTAAGCAATAAAGCTGGGATACTAAATGTAAAAATCAGACTATATAAGCAACGTAAAAATGTATTTAAGCAGGACATAGGGGCTGATCATCGCATTTAAAACGTTGCAAGTCCATAATCAAGCGGTTCAACTGACAACACTCGCAACGCCGCTCGAAATATAACTTAGATAGTGATTAACCGATTCTCGCATAGCTTCAAATGCCTCTTGTGGATTACTCGCCTGAAAGGTAATCAAATCCACCGAATTCAATACCTCACCACAAAATGAACTGGCTTCTGGGAAAAAAAAGAACTCGGCAACAAAGCCCTTATATTTAATTTCCATTTTGGTATAATATTTCCATGAACACTAAAAGTATATCTCTCGATATCGTTATTTTTGGCGGCGGTGTTGCCGGGCTCTGGGCTCTCAATCAACTACGTCGTCTGGGATATCAGGCCGTTTTACTGGAAACCCATACACTCGGTGGTGGTCAAACAATTAAATCCCAAGGCATCATTCATGGCGGCATCAAATACGCGCTCTCTGGCTTCTTAAGTGGCTCAGCAAAGGCCATCGAAACCATGCCCCAACGCTGGAAAGATGCTTTAGCAGGTGCTGGAGAACTCGATTTACGCACGGTTAATGTACTCTCAGAAGATCAATTATTGTGGTCCACCGGCAGTTTAGGTTCAGAAATTGCCAGTTTCTTTGCCAGCAAAGCATTAAATAGCCGTATTCAAAAACTGCCCAAAACGGCTTACCCATCCATTTTAAAAAATTCGCTTTTTAAAGGTCATGCCTATCGCTTAGAAGAAGTTGTTCTCGATACAGCTTCTTTAATTGAAACATTGGCAAAACCCCACAGAGATTACATTTTTAAAATAAACCCAAATGCAGGATACGCTTTTACATCTGATCCAAACAATCCGCAAAATGTCGTATCTCTTAAAATTTTTTCAGATGTTGAAGCTGAAACGGTAGAGATAAAAGCCAAACGCTACTTGTTTACAGCGGGCGAAGGCAATGGATCGCTCGGCACAAACCTGCCAAATGCACCTCAAATGCAGTTGCGCCCACTACAAATGGCGATGGTTAAACTGGCAATGCCTTCCCCGTTCTTTGCACATTGCGTAGACAACGGAACCAGTCCTAGGATCACTATCACCACGCATCCCACCCAAGATGGCAAAACCGTTTGGTATTTAGGGGGACAACTTGCGGAAGATGGTGCAAAGCGAACGACAACAGAGCAAATTGCCTGTGCTAAAAAAGAACTAGGCGCTTTATTCCCGTGGTTAGATCTTTCGGGTTCAACATGGGCTAGCTTTTTTGTCAATCGCGCAGAACCTAAACAACCCGATGGAAAGCGCCCAGAAAATCCTTTTGTAGAAACGCTAGGTAATATAATGACTGCATGGCCAGCCAAACTCGCTCTCGCTCCCATGCTGTCTGATCTCATTCTAATGCAATTAAAACAACAGAATATTCAACCTTCACAAACAATAGATGAAACAAAATCCCTGCTTTCTCATTTAGCAAAACCCGCTATCGCTCTGCCACCGTGGGAACAGTATTTTGCTTAATCAAAAAAGTGCCTAAAAAGCCCATAGATGCTAACAATCCAAAATATAAAAATGGTGCTATTGTATTCTGTGTGCTCTGCCATAACCACAAACTAATAAAAGGCGCGCTACCGGAAAACAATATTGATCCTGTCGCATGACCAAAACTTAAACAACGACACCGGTCTCCTACCTCTATTCTCTGGATCACAATGGTACACATCGGATCTTGAAAAACAGCTAAAATGCCAGCAGTTACCCACATTAGCCATAACGGCATTTGTCCTACTAATACCATCATGATATTTAAACCTAAAGCAACACATAATCCATAAAAAAAAGTCTTGATGATTCTAACCAAACCAAAACGATCCGCTAAAAACCCTCCTATAGGCAGACATAATGTATAAATTAGAACAGCCGTTGAAGTAAAACGCGAGGCTGTTTCCGAATCTAAAATATTCAAGGTGCTGCTTAAATATTTTCCCAAAAATACTAAATAAAAATGATAGGTTCCACCCGATGCGCCACAAAAAAGAATCGCCGTTAAAATCATCCGCTTATTGTCTATAAAAACTTTAAAAAAACCATTCCACGACTGTGAACTTCGTGTTTTAACTCGTGCATTACGATGTTCTACATAGTCTACCGTTTCAGACACTGTAAAGCGCAAGCAAAAAACAACAGCACCCATCATACCGCCCACAATAAAAGCGATACGCCACGCAGAATTTGGATCTTCCGCTGCCATTACCCATGCCGATGCCTTCGACGCCAAATAGATACCCACAAATATCGAAACATTCGATAGACTATTGGCAAAGCAGGGTTTGGACTTAAAAAAAGATTCAAAAATAAAAATGCGAACGGTATCCGATTCCCCGGCAGTTAAGATCCCTTGCAAGATCCGACACAGTAATAATAAACACGGCGCAATCCAACCAATGTCCTGATAAGTCGGCATTAATCCAATGGCGGTTGTCGGTATCGCGATACCCAGCATACTGATTTTTAATGCAATACTACGACCAAAGCGGTCACCAATAAAACCAAAAAGTAATGCACCCAATGGTTTTGCTAAAGATCCGGTTAAGAAAATACCAAAGGTTTTGAGCAACGCAACCGTTGGATCATCTGTTGGAAAAAATTGTGCGGCTAGAAGACTTGCACAAAACCCATAAAGCGTATAATCATAATATTCAACAATGGTGCCGAAAACGGCAGGAAAAAACGCTTTAAGAGACGCTAAATCAATTTTTTGTTTTGCATTGACTAATTCAAGATGTGTTGACATGCCACGCTCCCTCCGCTGGTATTACCCAGATCAGGTCTTAAGGGTTAAACGCCCCATGCGTTTTTTCAGCCGATGTCACATTTTGCACCGGCACCCCTGGTGAACCTCTAAACTATATTAAGACAAATGGGATGTCAACGATAGCTAAATGCCTGAGAGGAATGATATTATTGCTTGTCGGGGTTTGCCCCCATACGCTTTGGGTGTGAATGTGCAACAGAAAATACTAGGCAATACGGGTATAGCGGTTTCAACCCTTGGATTGGGAACCACTAAGTTTGGGCGTAACCAAGCCGTTAAGTATCCAAAGGCTTTTGAGATCCCGGACGACCAACATCTGTCTCACCTTCTCGATACTGCACGCGATTTGGGCATTAACTTAATCGACACGGCCCCTGCTTATGGGAATAGCGAAGCACGGTTAGGCACCTTATTGTCAGATTCCAGAAAAAACTGGGTGATTGTATCCAAAGTTGGAGAAGAATTTGTAAACGGAAATTCCATCTATGATTTTACACCCGAACATGCCGAAAAAAGCATTAAACGCAGTCTAAAACAATTGAATACGGATTATATTGATGTCGTCCTTGTGCATTCCGATGGCAATGATGTTTATAATATTGAACATTTTGGCATTTTGCATTTTCTATCGGAATTAAAAAAACAAGGTCTGATCCGTGCTTTTGGTATGTCTACCAAAACCGTTGAGGGCGGCATTTTAGCGGCTCAGCAATCCGATGTGGTGATGGTTATGTACAATCCCATTGAGACAACTGAACAACCGGTTATTGCAAAAGCTTTTGAATTAAATAAAGGTGTGCTTATTAAAAAAGCACTTGCCAGCGGGCACATTCAAAAAATCCCAGGTTCCGATCCCGTTAAAACTTCGTTACAATTTATACTTCAAGAACCGGGTGTTAGCAGTATTATTTTGGGAACGCTCGATCCCGCACATTTAGCCCATAATGTTGCTTGTATTAGTTAAAAACCTGATCTAACGATTTCGCATTCACGAAATTAATGCACCACTGATTCAGCGTATTGACGTCAGCACGGTTTATTTTTTCAATATACGCATCCGACAAATCATTAAACTTAACTTTTAACATATTCATTAACAAAGATGCACCACATTCTTGTCGGCCTTCTTGTCGGCCTTTTTGCGTAAGATGACTTGCTATTGTTGCCATAACTTCTCCTTTTTTAAAACCTCTTAACTCTTCTTCAAGCATTTCTTGAAGCTTAGCGGGATCGACGGTTCGTGCGTTATCCACGTAGTATTTTAGCACTGTTATTAAATAATCGTCACTCAAAATTTCATATTCAAACTGGAATGCCAAAAGCTGTGTAAGGCACCGCATGCTCTTTATAGCTTCCTTCTCACGAACATGTTTCATCACAAATTCCATCAAACTAGCGACCCGTTGCTTTTGTAAGTCGTCATCTTTAATATCATGCGTATCGATTAAATGAAAAGGCTTTAGTAGAAAAAATTCAATTAAGCTCTGCGGCGCATCAATAAGTTCTCGGATGTCTCTAGCGCCATCATACGGTTTACGCCCGTTGTAAAAAACAAGTGGAATAACAAGAGGCAATTTTCCTTTTCCCTTTTTATTTCGTTTTACGCACTCATTCCAAATGTCACCAATATATTGCCATAATCGAAGTGGCATCCAAACATCAACCGAAGACTGGTGCTCCGCCAAAATATATAAATATGCCCATTCAAAACTATCGCGAAACCTGACCTTATAGAGCACATCTGATGCGGAATTTTGCAAAGCCTTGTCAATAAAGCTTCCCGGCTGCAATTCTAGCGTACTCAAATCAAGACGCGCTTTAATAGTGACAGGCAAATGTTCCTCAAAAAAACCGCGAGCTATTTGTAGATTAGACATTGATGTTTTAAAAAAAGCATCGTGTGGATTATGGATAACCGCCATTGCTTCACCTCGCTGTATTGCTACCTTAGTTACGCCAAGAAACGTTATTAGGTAAATTAACGCTTAACTAAAGTAAAAAACAATCGGGTAAATATGCTCGGTTATTTATAGTAGATTTCTGCTCATTTTAAAAATTTGTCTGTATTCAGACTTAACCCCTTTTATTACACAGCCGTCGCGCTTTCTTTTCGTGCAGCAATCGTTTCTATTACCTGCGTCGTCGAAGCCCCTGGTTTGAGTCCCAAAATTTTAACCACACCACCCTGGCTTAAAACAAATTGTGCGCCGGGTAATGCCATAATGTCTTTATAATCGCCACCTTTGACTAAAACATCGGGAGAAAGCGCTCGAATCAGTCTCTCTGGCGTGTCTTCACTAAACGCGATCACCCAATCAACCGAACGCAATCCTGCCAATACATTCATGCGCTCTGCAAGTGTATTAATAGGCCGATTGGAACCTTTGAGCCTTGAAACAGAAGCATCATCATTTACCGCAACAATCACGCGATCGCCTAAGCGACTCGCCTGTTCCAAATACATCACATGCCCCGCGTGTAAAATATCAAAACAGCCATTCGTAAAAACAATGCGCTCTCCCTTAGTTTTACTGATTTTAAGCGCGCTCAATAAAGCTTCTTCCGTCATAACGCCTAAAGGCAAATCTTCTTTTTTACCCAATGCCATTTCTAACTCTGGCACCGAGACGGTTGCAGCGCCCAATTTACCAACTGCAATACCGGCAGCAATATTCCCCAATGTTGCGGCAGAAACAAGATCCAATCCACTGGCCAGTGCTGAACCCAAAACAGCAATGACAGTATCGCCGGCACCCGTAACATCATGCACTTCACGTACAATAGCAGGGATATGCGTCGCTTCTCCCTCCGCAGAAATAATAGAAAGCCCATGTTCTCCACGCGTTACTACTAAGGCATCTATCTGATATGCGGATAACAAATCCCGTGCCTTTTCAACCAAACAATCGACTGTCGGACAAGGCCCCACAACAGCTTCAAATTCTTTTAAATTAGGCGTTATAACACTCGCACTCCGATACATAGAATAATCATTCGATTTAGGATCGACAATAACCGGGATATTTTTTGAGCGTGCTTTTGCAATTAACGCTGAAGATTCTGATAACGTCCCCTTGCCATAATCAGAGAGGATCACCAGATCGACATCCTCTAATGCACGAATATATTGATCATGCAGCGCCGTTTTGGCGCTTGATTCTAAAAACGGACTTTCTGTATCGAGTCGAATCATTTGTTGATGGCGGCTTAAAACACGCAATTTTGTAATAGTTGCATGATCTGGCAGTATTTCTAATAGCTGTTTGACACCGGCCGCTGTTAATACGTTTGATAAAGCATTCGCAGCGGCATCTCTACCCACAAGCCCCAACAAAGTGGCATGAGCACCCAACGCCGCGACACCTAAAGCAACGTTTGCGGCGCCACCCGGACGTTCGACCACACGATTGACATGCACAACCGGCACAGGCGATTCCGGTGAAATACGCGAAGTATCGCCATGCCAATATTGATCTAGCATGACATCGCCGATAATTAATATTTTTGCTTGTTCAAAATGAAGTGTTTTAATTTGCATATTGGCTTAACCCTTTTTCTGCATTTATTTGTTTATCTGTTTCTGTCGCTTTTAATTTAGCCCAGTTGCGACGTTCCTGGCTTCTATCATTTTCCGGATGCGACAAGTGAATCACCGGAATATAAAAACGACCATTTTTACGTTGCACACCAGAGCGCAACAGACGAATCACAAGATCAGAATCCTCATATCCCCATCCTGTAAAATTTTCTTCCCAGCCATTAATGTTCAACAAATCCTGCTTCCAAATTCCAAGATTACACCCTTTAGCGCCTTTCCAACGCGATCTTGTCTTTAAACGCAGGCGCATAAAAGGCTGCGTTAAAAATGGCAACACGCGATTACAATATCCCTTAAAATATGCCATAAACCAACGCCATAAAGGCCAGCGATGTAAAGGCAACATTTCTGCAAGTGCCGATATCGTAAAAGCACGACTTAATAAAACGCGATTGCCAACGATAAACGTCCTTGCTTCCAATAATTCCAAATGACGTGTTATAAAATTTAATCGAGGAATACAATCACCATCTAAAAAAATAATATAATCGCCTTCTGCTGCCAAAATGGCTTTGTTTCTAATAGCCGCAGCACGAAAGCCTTCGTTGGTGTGCCAAATGTGCAAAATGGGAATAGACACACGATTCTTCAGATTTCGAATCACCTCTGCAGTTTCAGTTCCCGAACCATCATCAGCCACAATAATTTCGAAGGGATGTGTTGTTTTTTGTGCAACCAAGGCATCTAACACGACCCTAAGCGCATTAGACCAATTATACGTTGTGACAATAACAGAAATCTTCATGGGCAATGGCCTATTCACATTGAAAATCCTTTTTTAAGTTTAAAGCACTAAAACAAAATGCACTGATCATGACAAAAAAGTAACCAGACGTAAAATCCATCAACCAAGAATTTGCCAAACATCCTGTCGCTATTGCCAAGATGATACCTTGTGCAAACCATTTTTCTGAACGCGGTAAGGCGAAACTCCATTTAAATAAGAAAATGAAAAATCCCACAAAAGCCGTTAGGCCAAAGAGTCCTAATTGAAACAAGGTGTTCATATATTCATTATGTGGATTTTGAGTGAGTGTTAAGTGATTCATCGCTGAATAATTTTGATAGATCTCTTTAAAACTACCCGTGCCATGTCCAAACCAAAGCCGCTCTTTTGATAATTGCCACGTGTGGCTTAAAAACTCTAACCGCTCTCCTATAGAATTATGAGAATTTCCTGCTGTATGCTGATCGAAATCTGCTAAAACATCTAAACATCTTGTGTGAAAAATAGACGAAGTAAAAAAGGCAAAGCCCAGCAATATTGCCAACCCCAAAAGTCCTATGCCTAATCCCTTCAGACTGGAACGCTGCAAAGCCCACAGCAACCACAAAACTGAAAAAACAACGTAGCCAGAACGCCCTGTGCCCATAAAAAGTATGTAAAACACTAAAATTGCTAGTAAAATACCCAGCCCGACGCGTTTTAAAAAATGTGTTTGATTTAATAAAAAATGCCCAACCATAAAGCCAGCGAAAGCCATCATTAAATTTGTAAAAATCGTATCTTTAAATATTGCGGCTCCTGAAAAACGCGGATTTATCACAATCGGTAATCCAGCATAGACTTTCAACAGACTTAGGATCAAAGTCAACAACATTGCACTTAAAAAAGCAAGCATTCCCGCACGGCGCCACTTTTTTTCTTGCATGATCGGCAACAAAAATGGAATATATAATAACTTACCGATTTTTTCTAACATCCACAGACTGTCTGCCCATGATGCTTGCGAGTATAAAGTGCCTATGACAAAGACGCCAAAGAACAAGAATGTGATTCGGGCAACAGGATGACTTACAATAAACTGACCTTTTTCTCTTAAGCCCCCCGCCAAAAACCAAGAGGCTATCAGTAACAATAAAACCACCTGCGTTGCAAACGTCGAAATAGGCACAAAAAATCCTAACAGTACCGCACACTGTTTGCTAAATAGATCGCACCTGTTTTGAAAGGCGTTTATTTTATTAGATTCTATGCGCGCTTCAAGTATCGCACTCATCTCTAACTCCTATAGTAGGGTCGACACAGCGGTCGACCCCTACAATTAAAGAACGCAACACTTTTTCAGGCGTAACCGTCGCAAAACAAGCAGGTTCCACTCGCTTTTCTCCGGTATAGGTACAAATCCGCTTAAAACAAGGTGCGCATTTAAAATCTGCTGCTACGTGAATTTGATTTAAACCCAGTGTTCCCGATTGCCCAGGATCCGATGGCCCATAAAGTGATACCGTCGGCACACCTAAAGCAGCCGCCAAATGACCCAAGCCTGTATCAACCGTTACGATACCTCGTGCGCCCGCTAATACCGCAGTGATTTCACTTAAGGTATGTTTTCTGGGCGCGATAACGATTTTTGGCACAGCGCTCTGCATCCGATTTGCGCGCAAACGCTCTGTTTCATTACCCCATAATAATTGAACACCAAATCCGGCATCCACAATATTTTTTGCTAATGCAATCCAATAGGCTTCTGGCCAGTGTTTGGTAGCCCAAGTCGTGCCATGCAAAAAAACATAATACGGATTTTGAGTTTGCAAACTCGGCAAACGCGACAGATCAATACCATAATCAGCAACCGTATCGGGCACGCTATAGCCCAAACCTTTTGCAAACAGCGCTCTCGCACGTGTCACCGCATGTTCTCCCCATGGAACAACGACACGTTTCTGATAAAATAAACTCGCCAACCCCTCGCGTGCCGATCGCCAAGAGAGTCCAATACGATCGCCACCTCGCGCTAAAATCGTCAATGGGACACTTTTCAGCAGCCCTTGCGCATCTATAATGGCATCATATTTTTGTTGGCGTAAGCCTTTAATAAATGTTTGGATTTCGCCATTTTTTAAGGCCTCCCAACTGTGCTTACGCCAACGTCGTAACGCAACTGGAATAATACGTTTAACAGCAGGATGCCAAAGAGGCACTTCTTGAAAAGTATCTTCGACGACCCAATCAAAAGAGGCATGCGGGTAATGTTTCTGTGCATCACTCAGCGCGGGCAACGTGTGAATGATATCGCCAAGTGATGATGTTTTTACAATTAATATGTTTTTCAACTAACTCTCGCTATTTTCTAAACGATACAGTGCGCCACAATAAGGACACGTCGCCTCGCCGGTCTCCAAAATGGGGAGATAGACCCGAGGGTGCGCATTCCAAGACGCCATTTTGGGCATCGGGCAAGACAAAGGTAAGTCCGTGTGTAAAACAACATGCTGACCTATGTTATTAAAATCCTTAGCTTTTTTACCCATACGGCAAAACCCCCTGTCATCACCTTAAGCAACTGACCTATTCTACCATAAATCTTAGGGCGAAGGCCTCTTCAATTTTAAAATAACGTCAGAACATCTGTTACAATAAAGGAATCTGAAGAACTTGAGAATACTTAGAGTTATTTAAAAAACTTTTATATGACAAAACATCGTAAAGGGCAACACGCACATCGTATATCTCCTCACAGCAGGCGTTCAAAATCGAATGCCTCTAGCCCTTGGGGCTGGTTAATGACGGGCATGTTGATAGGCATTCTCGGCATTGCCGCCATTTTTCTGTTTGTGACAGGCAAGTGGCCATTGGATAAATTCAAGACCCCGTCTAATCCTAACCCCTTAATCCGAGAATCCAACGCCATGCTGCCCAACAGCACGACCAAAAAAAATTCACGCAAACCCAAATCCACAGAAACGCGTCATTCAAAAACCCATGCGCCCCAAAAAGAATCTGCGCGTTTTGAATTTTATCAGCTACTGCCCGGCATGGAAGTGCCCTTACCAGAAACCGCGACCGAAACAGCCACCCATAGCACTAAACCCACGCTCGCTAAAACAGAAACAAAACTGGCGGCAGCGCAATACTTAGTCCAAGCCGGCAATTTTCGCACACTGGTTAATGCGGAATCTTTAAAAGAAAGATTACATTTGCAAGGCCTCTCTGCCAAAATTCAAAAAATAGAAGCGGAAGACGGCGTATGGTTTAGGGTCACACTCGGACCTTTTCCTTCAGAGACCACTGCATTAAGCCAAAAAAACCGTCTTGCGAAAGAAAAGATCCCAGGCATTTTAATATTACAACGTCAATAAGGAGGCAAACCACTTGGAACAGTTCAGAGGTACAACCATTCTCTGTGTACGGAGAAATAATCACGTTGTTATTGGCGGTGATGGACAAGTTTCTCAGGGCAATATTATTTTAAAAGGCAATGCCAAAAAAGTTCGGCGTCTTTACCAAAATAATGTTATCGCCGGATTTGCCGGTGGAACAGCCGATGCTTTTACCTTATTTGAACGTTTTGAGAAAAAGCTAGAGGCTTTTCAAGGGCATTTAACCCGCGCTGCTGTAGAGCTTGCCAAAGACTGGCGCTCTGATCGTGCTTTAAGAAGATTAGAAGCTGTCTTAATTGTGGCAGATAAACAAAGTTCTTTTATGATCACAGGCAACGGTGATGTTATCGAGCCCGAGCACGGACTCATCGCCATTGGATCTGGTGGCGCCTATGCACAAGCAGCCGCCAGTGCGCTGATTGAAAATACGACTTTAACTGCACGCACCATTGTCGAACAATCCTTAAAAATTGCAGCCAATATTTGCGTGTTTACCAACCATAATTGCATTATCGAAGAACTAGAGAGCCAACCCTAATGGATAAAAACTTATTCGAAGTTATGACACCCCAACAAATTGTACAAGAACTCGACAAACACATTGTCGGTCAAACGGCTGCCAAGCGTTCGGTCGCAGTTGCGCTTCGCAACCGTTACAGACGACTGCGGGTTAATGAAGCACTAAGACCCGAAATCACGCCTAAAAATATTTTAATGATAGGGCCAACCGGTGTTGGTAAAACTGAAATTGCACGCCGATTAGCAAAACTGGTAAAAGCGCCTTTTATTAAAGTTGAAGCAACAAAATTTACCGAAGTGGGTTATGTTGGACGCGACGTCGATTCTATTATTCGAGACTTGGTCGATGTCTCTGTTAAACTCACCCGAGAAGAAGCTTTAGCCAAAGTACAGGATCGGGCAGAAAAGACAGCCAAAGATCGCATTGTTAATATTTTAGTTCCAACCCCACCCGATGCAGGAGAAGTACATGGCACAGAATTAGAAGAAACGCAAAAGGCTTCAAAAAAATTATTTCTTAAAAAATTGAATGCGGGCGAATTGGATGACCGAGAAATTGAAATAGATCTTTCTCACAGTGCCATTGGTGTCGAAATTATGGCACCCCCTGGCATGGAAGAGATGACAAATCAGCTCCAAAATATTTTTCAAAGTCTATCGAGCGATAGAACACGCAAACGAAAATTGCGCATCAAAGATGCTTTAAAATTATTACGCGAAGAAGAGGCCAGTAAATTAATTAATGATGAAGATATTAAAACAAGGGCTTTAGAGCGCGCAGAACAAGCCGGCATTGTCTTTATAGACGAATTAGACAAGGTCACACAGCGATCTGAAATTCGCGGTGGCGCGGATGTTTCGCGCGAAGGGGTACAGCGTGATTTACTGCCATTAGTCGAAGGATGCACGGTCACAACAAAATACGGCATGATAAAAACCGATCATATTTTGTTTATTGCTTCTGGCGCTTTTCATTTATCAAAGCCTTCTGATCTGATCCCCGAACTACAAGGTCGATTACCCATTCGTGTTGAATTAAGCGCTTTAAAAACCGAAGAATTTGTACGAATCTTAACAGAGCCCGACGCTTGCTTAACCGTACAATACGCAGCATTGTTAGAAACAGAAAACGTGACACTCGCTTTTGCCAAAGATGGTATACAACGTCTTGCCTCCATTGCTTGGGAGATCAACGAACGCACCGAAAATATCGGTGCAAGAAGATTGCACACGGTGATGGAACGTTTATTAGATGATATCTCTTTTAGGGCAACAGAACTGGCAAGTACCACTATTACGATTGATAAAGCTTATGTGGAAAAACAATTGGGCGAGTTGATTAAGGATGAAGATTTGAGCCGGTTTATTCTGTAAACCCTCACTCGGCGCTACGCGCCACCTTCTCCCGTCAAACGGGAGAAGAGAATGGCGGGTACAAATTATAATTCATAACTTATTGATAATTATTAAAAATATTGTAATTATCTAAATTTGATCATTGTGCAATGATCAAATTTAGATAATACCCATTGACTAAATTTAGTCAATGATTAATACTAAGACATGGATCCAAGATTTTTGCCCCACAACACGCACTTAGAGGTACCGCAACAATTTTCAATGCGTGACCCTCAACTACGACAATTAAAAACGCAAAAATATGTTTATCGTTCCAAACTATTAGATCAATTCCCCTTTAACACACCAGGGATCTACACCTTAGGCGGCGGACGCCAAATTGGAAAATCGACTTTATTGAAACAATGGATGTTGAAACTACTCGCAAAAAAAGTCGCACCTCCAGCGATTGCGTTTTTTACAGGCGAATTAATTAATGATCATCATGCCTTATTGAACCTAGTACAAACTGAATTAGAAGCGATGCCAGATCACAATGTTCATTATATTATTATTGATGAGATTACCTACATAAAAGACTGGGATAAAACCATTAAATATTTGGCAGATGCAGGATTATTAGAAAACACTATTTTAATGCTAACAGGCTCTGATTTGACTTTAATCCAAGAGGCAAGAATGCGTTTTCCGGGTAGACGCGGCAAAGCGTCTCTGGTTAATTTTCATCTTTTTCCTTTATCATTTCAAGAAGTTGTTTTACTTAAAAATAAAATTCCAGAGATTAATACAGTATTGCACTCTAAACATTTTCCCTCGCCAACTGTTATCGATGCATTATTTAGTGAATTTGAAGATTATTTAAAACATGGTGGATTTTTAACGGCTATTAATGATTTAGCCTTAGATGGCACGATATTAAAGGCAACATTAACAACTTATTCTGATTGGATCCGCGGCGATATGTTAAAGCGCGGCAAACAAGAACATTTTTGTCGCGAAATATTAACAGCCATTATAAAGCGTTATAATACTCAAATAACGTGGAACTCCCTGGTGCAAGATTTGTCTATTGACCATCCGAAAACCGTTGCAGATTATGCTGGTGTATTAGAATCAATGGATGCATTGTTTATACAACCTGTGTTATTGGAAGATAAACTGGTGGCAGCGCCTAAGAAAGGCAAAAAAATGGTTTTTACAGATCCTTTTATTTTCCACGCACTTCGCGCTTGGTTATTTCCTGTAGAGAATGCCTACGAAAATCAAATTATAACAGCCTTAAACAATCCTGAGTTATGTTCACTGTTAGTTGAAGCTTGTGTTTCCACCCATTATCGCCGCTATTATCCAACCTATTACATTAAAGCAGAAGGCGAAGTTGACGTTGTTTATGTTGATCATGGTCGTTTTTGGCCTATAGAAGTTAAATGGACAAATCAACTGAGACCTAAAGATATCAAACAAATTTTAAAATATCCCAATGGCCGTATTTTTTCAAAAAACAAACACATGAGCAAGCTAGAAACGACACCAATAGAGCCTTTGCCTTTAGCATTGTTTAATTTACCCTCACCCGGCGCTTCGCGCCACACTCTCTCATTTCACGGGAGAGGGGAAAGCCAAAACTAAGACCTAAAACAAAAACTTGAATTTAAGCGAAGCAGAATGACTTCTAAAAGATTTTTTCGCTTCTAAATCATAAGCACCACTGATGACAAAGTCATCCGTGACCAAAGCGGTAAGGCTCGCACCGACATTAATTCCCGCTTTGGGTGGCAATGCACTTTTTGAAACAAACGAACCGCCACCTGCTACAAATCGTGAGGTAATGAGTACATCTGGGTTTTTAAGATCTACAAGATAAAAAGCGTGGATCTCGGGAAAAAAATCTTCTTCTTGACTTCTATCAGCTAGTCTTGCACCTAGCATTGTACGAACTGTACTGATTTGCGTTGAGCTTACCTGCTGATTTAAAATTCCCGCACCTTTTTCTGTATATTGACCAACATTTAAGTGCATGTATTGCACACCTGCCGTTGGCGAAATTTCTGCTTGACCACACGGAATTGTAAAGCCCGTCTTAACTTTAGCGCCATATTGAAACCCCGTATAAGCCGATGTCGCCGTTACGTTGAACAAAGGCATGTTTCGTTTTCCATGATAGTTATTCAGTCCGACAGACAAAACACTGTCTAAAAATAGGGGGCCGTAAGTTGCACTACCATAAGCCAGGCCTTGCGTACTGCCAATCGTTGTATTGCTGCCTGTATTATTTGCTTGTTTTACTGCAGAATTTGCATAACTCAAACCTAGACCAACGCGAAAATATTGTAGGATAGGTATGTCGCCTAAAAACCCAAAACCCGCAGTCACTGCATTATAACCGGGCAGTCCATTTCTGGACTCTTGTTTTGTGGAATTTCCAAATACGATAGGACCGTAAGATCCTTCATTTTCCATCATATCACCCGCCGCATACCCTCTGGTGTAACCTGTTCTAGCAAGCACTCCTTGTGTACCCATTGTGCGTATTGTATCCAGTCTTAGCAACGCCTGACCTGCCCCACCCAGGCCTTCCATACTCACACCATATAAACCATCTAATCCTGCTGGCGCCAGCTCTTCTAATATCGCCTCATATTGGCTTCGGGTTGTAACACTATCTAGAAAACCTAACACGGGATTAAATTGATCGTTTGTAATCAAGCCATCTAATCCTCTAGCAATGCCTTCCAATGCTGGAATAACATTGACATCTTGATAGGGCGTGCGATCTACAGTGAGTTGCAAGTTATTACCGACTATAGCAGGCCTAAAATCAAGAAATAAAGAAGAGCTTTGCACTGTAGGCAGCACAGGGACACCTACAATGCCGGCAGCAGTTATAATATTAAAAGTCTCATCCCTATCAATAAATGTTGTATTTGGCAATATAATATTCATTGTGCCACCGTGTAATATTGCATTACCTGTTACTGCAAATTGACTGTTCTGCCCTGGAGCCGTAATAGCGACATTCATTATTCCGTCTGCTTGCTGCGTAAAGTTTCCACCTATGAGAAATGGATTTGTCGTATCTGTATTTGTTATTGTGCCTCCATTAACAACATTATTTCCCACCGCTGCTGCAAGCGAATTATTTGTTAATAATAATGTTCCATTTTGATTAACCATTATCGACCCTGCCCATCTGCCACCTGAAAGTGCAATTGTGCCACTATTGATCGTCATAGCCCCTGTAGCCGTATTCGCGCCAGACAATGTTGTGATGCCTGTACCATTTTTTGTAAACGAGCCAGCACCAGACATAACACCGGAATAAGTTGAATCATTATTGTTGCTACCGACAGTCAATGTATTATTGGCTCCAGGGAAAACGATATCACCTGATCCACTAATTGAAGCCACAGCTTGGTTAATACCATTTGCGTTAAAAGTGAATATTAACCCCTGTCCAACAGAAAGGGCAGTCGTGGTGGGTAGCGCATTATTAGCATTGACCGATAATGTTGCTCCGAAAAAACGTGGGGAAAGCGTGTTTTCAATGGTTGTAGTACCCGTGTAACTATTCGCCCCGGAAAATCCAAGTATGGTATGGCCATATAGACTATTATCTACCACCAGATTGCCCGTACCATCAATACTGCCCGTATATACACCATCCTCCCTTTGGATCATACGTATCACGCCATTATTAATAAAATTTCCTTGCCAACCTCCGTTATCTCCAATTAGAGTAAGTACAATACCATTGTTAACAGTTGTAAGAGGTACGACGCTTACAATGGCTGTTCGAGTGTTACCATTGTTAATCCACATGTTCCGCGTAATCTCAGGCAATGAAGACGCTAAATTTACGGGTCCGGCGACACCCCCGGCAAAAAGAACCATGGGCTCGACAGCGCTAGAATCGCCATTTGCGAGCTCAATTGCCTCTCTCAGTGAGCCTGCGCCATTATCATTATTATTTGTAACCTGATAAACCACCGCTTGAGAAACGCCCGGCATACAAATCAAACTTAAAGCCACTCCTTTAACGAGAAACTGTTTTAATAATGTTATTGAACTTCCAAACTTCACATGTCGCTCCTGCGTGTTGTGCCATTCCTTTGTTACATGCCTTTACACTGTGCAGCTTTTTGTTTAAATTTGTATCCTGCTAATCCTTAGCTTATATGAGGAATGAAAGATGCGCCAAAATCGTCCATGCAATTCATGCTATTTAATTGTTATCTGCTTATTCTTTTGCATACTCTCCGGCTGTGCATCACAAAATCAATTATCATCAAACAAAGTTAATCAAACAGCTGACAATATCGCGCAACTCAACCATTTTCAAAAACAGCTCATTAAAACCAATCCCTTCATGCTGACCACCTTTCAGAAATTTTCAACATCTCCCTCAACCTCAAACACCAATCACACAATTAATCAAACACTCACGATCTACATAGAAGGTGATGGTCGAACGTGGATTACGCGTTCTAAATTATCCAACAACCCAACGCCCAAAAATCCACTCGCACTTAAACTCGCGGTATTAGATAACAGCGCCAATGTGGCGTATCTCGCACGACCTTGCCAATATACGCCCCATACCCTAAATCCTGCTTGCAATCCGCTTGTCTGGTCTGATCAACGTTTTTCCGAAACCGTTATCCAATCCATGAACGAAGCTGTAGAAAGCTTAAAAAAATCAGCAAAAGCCACGCAAATTCACCTCGTTGGCTTTTCTGGCGGCGGTGCCATTGCGATACTCATTGCTGCGCGCAGGCACGATATCGCTTCGTTAAAAACCATTGCAGGTGATTTAAATCCCACTGCTTTAAGTCAATATCATCAAACCTCGCCCTTAACGGGTTTAGATCCCAGCACCAGCACTGTCATACAAAAACTCATTCATCTCCCCCAACAACATTTCTCTGGTGAAAAAGACAAAACTGTACCGCCTTTTATTGCTGAAGAATTCGTTGCTCGATTGCGAAAACTCGGAAACCCATGCGCATCACAAACCACTATTAAAGATGCAACACATCATCAAGGCTGGGAAGCAATTTGGCCAATCCTGCTACATAAGCCTTTGGGACCCGAGGACGGCTGTCAAAAAAGGGCGGACACAGAGGTCCGCCCCTACAGGTGATTCGTTATCCAATATCTTCAAAAAAACAATGAAATCATTCTGCAATAATCGCATTTTTTGTGGGGTGGCTATCGGACTGGCTGGTGTTCTGTAGGGGCGGACCTCTGTGTCCGCCCTGATTGGATTCTACAAAAT
>JBPOIR010000026.1:0-9047 GCA_052034335.1 Pseudomonadota bacterium
ATTGCAAATCAAAATAATCACTATGATATCGCACAGATGCTACAAAAGCATGGAGGACAATAGCGGAGAATCATAATGCCAAAAACAACAAATGATTTATTACAAAAAATTATTAAGCAAGAAAAGACGGCTGCTGAATTTGGCTTCTATTGGGAAAATATCGAACAACTTCTGGAACAAATTCAAAGCGAATGCGCTGAAGTAAAAGAAGCCTGGTTAAACCAAGACAATGCGCACCTAAAAGAGGAAGTCGGTGATCTTATCAATGCTACCCTCAGTTTATGCATTTTTTTAAAACTTGACCCCTTTGAGACATTAAGCGAGAGCGTTGAAAAATTCCAACAACGTTATGACGCGTTAGTTAAGCTTGTCAATCAAGATGGGCTTTCGCACTTAAAAAACAAACCTTTGGATATTTTGTTGGATTATTGGAACAAAGCAAAAAAAGTGACGGGAAAGATTTAGCATGATCATTGAATGCAGCAATCCCAAGGAAATTGATTTTTCTTACAAAGAAATCTGTAACCCCACACTGCTTGAATATGCCAAAAACAAGCTGTCGCTACAGGGTGTTTTAAAACAGGACGATTCTGGATCTTATTGTTATCTAAAAATACAGGATAATTTTATTTTCGAATTATTCCCCTTAATCAAAGAGCCTGGTTTGTCTATTCCCGATTACTTTCCACCCAGATACGACACCGGGGCACATATTAGCGTTATATATCCAGAAGAAATGCCTCCAGAAAAAATTAATATTAATGAACTGGCACAGTCTTTTTCTTTTGAAGCAACGAGTCTTCTGAGTATTTCTGTTTTTAATAAAACATTTTTTGCACTCACGGTTTCTTCACCTGCATTAAAACAATTGCGATTAAAGTATAAGCTTCCAACGAAATTGAATTACCATGGCCTTTTGGTGCCATTTCACATTACGATTGCAACAAGCGTACAGGAAAATTCAGCGAGCAAAAGAAATGCTACAGTTTTTAGAAATTGAGAACCAAGGGCACTAATCAGATGAGAATAAAGTGCGTTCTCTTCGTGATTGTTGGGGAAAATTGGGCGTGGTTATAGAGCAAGATCTGCATGAGGCAGTATTTGGATTGACTTTCGTCGCCCTAGATCCCGATGGTCATCGTATTCGCGTTTGTATTCCCGACAAGTAGCACAGACAAAAAAAGTAACCCCCCCCTTTAAAAAAGCATACCCTTATACACAAATCGGCGTTATCTTAATTCCCTTCCCTTCACCTCACCCGGCACTTCGTGCCACCCTCTCCCGCTAACGCCGGAGAGGGTAATGTGCGCTACGCGTACTATATAAATTGGCCTTTGGTTTTGTTTGAGTCTTGCTATTCCTCGTTAGGGCGGATGGGGTTCAATAAGGCCTGATGAATGGCATTTAATACATCGTTTAACTGCTCCAAAACCTGATTATTCCAGAATCTTATCACACGAAATCCTTTTGCATTCAAATACCGCATACGATCGTCATCATATTCTTGATTATCTAAATGTTGACTACCATCTACTTCTATGATTAAGTTTTTCATCAAACAGGTAAAATCAACCACGTGCGATCCAACAATATGTTGACGACGAAATTTAAAACTACAAAATTTTCGTTTCCTCAAAGAAAACCAAAGTATCGTTTCAGCTTTTTTATATAGCACGCGTAGCGCACATTACCCTCTCCGGCGTTAGCGGGAGAGGGTGGCACGAAGTGCCGGGTGAGGTGACGGGAAGGGAATTAAGATAACGCCGACTTGTACATAAGGGGATGCTTTAGGGATTTAAAAATCCACACACTCATTGACGCGTAAACATCATGTTTCCAGATTCATAACGCTTTAAGCCGCATTTAAATAACCCATAGGCTACGCCAAAAAACACCCCTGTACCAATAAGCGTTATCCATAAATAATACCAAAGTCCCGTTCTAAAATATTCAACGGGAAAATAACTTAAAAATGCGACAGGTAAAATAGTTAAGGTAAATATTTTAAACACACCGCTATATGCTGCATTAGGTTGTGTCGCCACAATAATCGCGTTCAAGTTCAGCTCTTTAATAAAATCAGAGGCGTTTCGCATAAAAAAGGCAATGCAACTTAAATACAACAATAATGCAAACATACAAAGCGTCGAAATAATCATCAGTAATACCACAAGCAGTAAATCAGACCTAAAATATCCTGAATACGCGACTAATAAAACACCTGTAACAACTTCTCCCAGTGCGGAAACATCACCTTTAGATAAGGCAACGTTCAATATAATGCTTTTGGGTTGCAGTAAAAAAGTATCTAAGTGGCCGGTTTCGATGATCTGCGGCAGCTCTTTTATGCCATAAAAAAAAGCTTCTACAAAACCCATTGCAAAACATAAAATCCCATATGCTAAAATCATATGCTCGAAAGTCCAGCCTTGGACCACTTTATATCTGCCGAAAAAAAAGCTCCAGGCGATCAAAAAAAGTAATTGTTTTACAATCGTTACGACCAGTGTAATAAAAAATGCGCCCCTTAAAGCAAAAGAAAGCTTAAGATTCGTACAGATAGCCAACCATACAAACTTTAACGGGAACATTTATCCTCCTTCTACCACAAATGATTGAATACCTTTTTGATACACGAAAAGAATCGCCCCCCATAACAAGATCATCCAAATTCCCCAACTCATCAACGCCAAAGACACATTCACATGTCCACCCGTCATAAATTCCGCTGGCCACCATAATATCCAAGGATAAGGTGTGCAAAAACTAATGGTTTTAACTAAAGGGGAATAAAACGAAAGCGGAACAATTAATCCACCCAAACATAATGTTGCGGTTAGGTTTAAATAAATCAGCGTTTTAATGTCTCTCAACCAAAAAGCACATAATCCTATTAATATCAGTATTGCGTTATAAAGCAGCACACTCAATATGCTAAAGCAAATCCCAATAAGCCAGCTTAAGATGTCCGTCGGAAAATAGCCTGTCAAATAAAATCCCAAAGGAACACAGGTCAGCCCCAATAAAACAAACCGAACTGTAAAAGCGCCAACACATTCCATTAGCCGCAAATTTAAAAAATGCATGGGTCTTAACATAAAATAAGCAATTTGTCCGCTATTGATATCGTCGGCAAGCTGAAAAGCTAACGGGGGCGCCGATAAAACGATCCATTCTGTAATCGCCAAATACCATAATCGAGAGGGTGGTGCTTGCACACTATTAAAGACTTGATGAAACAAATAGACAATCACAAAGTATAAGAAAAAGCGACCAATCAATTGACCACGTTGCGCTAATTGCTGGCGTATTGCAATGTCAATGCTAGCCCAATATTTATTACTTATTTTTGCCATTCGCATATAGCATCTGAATAATGGTCTCTAGTGGCGGCCCTTCGATCGTGAGATCTCTGAGAGTATAATTTTCTAACAAGTCGGTAACAACCGACTCGACGGCATACTGAGCGATATCTATTTCAATTTTTAAATGATGCGGAGATTGTTCTAATACCAAGATACCAGGTAGTTTGCAACTAATTGTTTCTTCTTCGGTTATAATAGAAAGCACTCTCTTTTTAATATACTGTGTTTTCAAATTATGAAGACTATTATCCAACAGCAGTTGTCCTTGATTAATAATAATCACTCTATCGCAGACTTTTTCAATATCATCGGTATCATGTGAGGTTAATAACAACGTAACGCCTTCTTGTTCAGATTGCTTAAGTATCAAATCGCGAATAATCGCTTTGGCAGTAATATCCAAACCAATCGTAGGTTCATCTAAAAATAAAACTGCCGGCTTATGTAAAAAGCTTGCGATAATTTCGCAACGCATGCGTTCACCCAATGATAATTGGCGCACCGGCTTGGTCAATAGTGAAGTAACATTAAATTTTTCAGCCAGCATCTTTAAGCGCTGCTGATATTCTCTTTTAGGAATATCATAAATGGCTGCTAACAATGTTAAGGTCTCTTGAACAGGTAAGTGATACCATAATTGAGAACGCTGCCCAAATACTGCCCCAACTTGGTAAGCCAAGAATTTTCTGTCCGTCGCAGGATCTCTACCCAGTACCTTAACGTGTCCACTGGTCAACTGCATAATGCCCGTTAAAATCTTAATGGTTGTGGATTTTCCCGCTCCATTTGGCCCAATAAAGGCCACGCGCTCTCCTGGTTTCACCTGAAAGGAAATGTCGTTAACCGCAGTGATCGTCTGATAACGCGGACGTACGGTGTTTTTCATCCTCTGTAAAAAAGACCCTTCCGAAGGTAAGGGTGTTAAAAAGCATTTTCGTAGATTTTCAACTAGAATGGCGTTCATGGGGCGTATCTTATCTAGACGGTCATATAAAAGCAATAACTTAGGCTCCTGAACTGTGCTAAAATATCGGCCTTTGACCCAACGAAATGACAGAATCAAGATAGGATAGAATATGTCTGTTGAATTTGAGAAATTAATTGCAGGGTATTCCCGTTTTCGAGAAAAATTTAAAAGCGGCTCTCATTTATTATACAAGCACTTATCAGAACAAGGTCAACGCCCAAGCGCAATTGTGATTGCTTGTTCTGATTCTCGCGTAGATCCCGCGATGATTCTAGACTGCGATCCGGGTGATTTATTTATGATACGAAACGTCGCAAATTTAGTTCCTCCTTATGAAGATGATCACCATTACCATGGAACCAGCGCCGCCTTAGAGTTTGGTGTCTGTCATTTAAAAATTGCACATATTATTGTGTTAGGTCATAGCCAATGTGGTGGAATACAGTCTCTCTTAGAAACAAATACAGTTGATCCAAACGGCTTTATCGCTAAATGGATGCAATTAGCTAAACTCTCCACTCGTATACAAATGTCCGACGATTTTCTGCCTATCGCACATCAAGCTGAACTTTGCGAAAAAGAGTCGCTTGCAGGCTCACTCGATAACTTAATGACTTTTCCATGGATTCAAAAAAGAGTGAATGAAAAAAAAATAGTTTTACATGGATGGTATTTTAATTTATCCAATGGAACAATTGATTATTTTGATCAAACAACGCGGCAATTTTTGCCGCTCACTCAAGAACAAAGCTAAGCGTCTTGTGATACGCTATATCCCGCATTTATCCAAGCGGCTAACCCGCCTTCCAGGTGATAAATTTCCAACGTGGGATCAGCAATGACCAGCCTCTCACACGCTAGGGTTCCCCGCTTGCCATGCTGACAATGCACAACCCGTTTTTTGCCCTCATGATCGGAGAACCCCTTTGCGGATAATATCGCCAACGGGATTAAAATAGCGCCGGGAATGTGTGCAAGATGATACTCGTGCGGTTCTCGTACATCTATCACAAATGCTTCATCTTTCTCTAACCAGGCTTTAAGGGTTCTTGGATCGATTGTTTTGATTGGCATAATAGCGTTCAACATCCTATCGTTCGGGAATAAAAAAATGTAACCCGATCAAACTAACGTATCATTTGCGTTAATGCAAGAAATTTTGGCACATACTCGCGTGTTTGCTTTGGAAGCGTTAGAAACCAAAAAGAGATCGGTTTTCCTGCCTTTTTATTACGTTTAATGGCGCGTTCAACAGTTCCTTCTCCTGCATTGTAGGCCGCCAGTGTCAGCATCCAATCGCGATTGAATTTTTTATGTAAATATTCCAGGTAGTTTAAAGCGGCATGCGTGGAAGCCTTAACATCTTTGCGACCATCATATCCGGCTCGCTGCTTTAAACCAAATTGTCTACCTGTAGCGGGCATAAATTGCCATAATCCAACGGCACCTCGATTCGAAATCGCTTGTGATTGAAAATTGCTCTCGAGCATAGGCAACAACACAAGTTCAGCGGGCAACTTACGTTTTTCCACTTGTTCAAGAATGTAATATAAATCCGAACTCGCAAGCATCGTTGTTTTTAGGAACAAGTTTTTTGACTGATTAAATCTTTTAAAATGTTTTTGAACTTCAGGCGTATTCTGCATCCCCGTAAATTGCGTTGTAAGATTAAAGTTTTTACGCAACCTTTCAAAAAGAGGAACTTGCTTGCAGGCCACATTATTTTTTTGTATTTTTGCCTGTTTAGTTTGCGGGAGTAGATTTAAATGATAATGAATATCCGGGGCATTTACGCATAATGTAGATACAGATCCGGTATTAATGCTGAATGTGTAGATCATCAATGCGACAAGCGTTATTTTAACCGCAAAATTATTGCGTTGTTTAAAGTTGACCATCAAAATTACCTATAATTATGTATTACTAAGCAAGGTAATCGTTTAAGCAATGCAAGTCAACGGTATATCTGATCAGTACTTTAAATTTTCTCAGGCTTTTTGTGTTATAAAATAACATGATCTAAAAAGCTATATATTTTCTAATATTAAAATTATTTGTCAAAAAATATAAAAACATTTTGCATACCGAGCGGTATAATCAACCCAAACGCTAAAATAAAACCATGAATAAACGCAGCCATAGTCAACTCCATTTTTAGCATAAGACAGCCCGCTAGTTTATCATAAAATAGGCCGTTATTATACTGTTTACAAGTCCAATAAATAACTTTTATGGCTTTTTAACTGGTGCTTATCCGTGTATAGGCCTGCCTGAATCCGCTAAATTAACACGGGATGTATCCTTAGGCGCCAACCCCACACTAACTTTAATAAATTCCTTAAAATATTGCGCAAACCTGCCGGTATTTCTGCCTGTATTAAAATAAGATTTTAATTCTACTGCATCTGTATTCAGGCTTGAGCTTATGATTAAACGGTAATATCCCAATGCTGAATAAATGGGCCATATTTTTTTAGCCAAACACATAGCCTCTCGCAAATCATGTTTTGATATATCGCTGAGCCAATTTTCAAAACAAGCATCCTCCAACATAACAAATATGGGATCTGTTTCTTGAAGTTTGTATCGACTTGCCGCCGTACTGACAAATGAAATCAAAGGAAAAAGAGGATGCGCAACAACAACTTCACCCCAATCTATGATGGTGAGCGTTTTTGAGTTTTTTTCAATCAGCATGTTGTTGTCATGAAAATCGCAATGATCTAATGTTTCTGCAAGTTTATAGTTGGACAAAAATTTACACATCGATAAAAGAACAGGATACAATTCATGCAGTATTTTTAACTCATCGGCTGTTATGCCATCTTGTTTTAATAAATTTTCTTCACCCTCTTCGTCAATTAATTCCATATAAAATTCTGGCAATTTTTTCAATCGCCAATCTGGCACTCCCAGCGTAAAAAAAGCATCACTATCATTTTCAACCGCATGTTGAATATTTGTGTATTTTTTAATGCCTTGGCATAATAAATCTGGTTGAAAATCGTTTTTCAAATGCTCTCGAAGCGAACTGCCATAGTCTTTCATCAGAAAACAATTTAAAGCTTTGTTTTGTTGAATAACTGCTGGCACATTTGCATGAAACTGATTATGCAAAATTTTCATTATTGCCGCTTCCAAAAATAGCGTCGATGGCGTTTGTTTTAAATAAATAGCGCCAGATGTCGTTAAAAATCGAACCACACTAGAGTAAGGTGTTTTTTGTATTGTTTCTGGAGGTGCTGCTAGCGTATACCCATGTGATAAAAGAAACGCTTCTGCCCATTTAATCATTTTAAATACATCTCCCATATACATATATTACTATATGCCAAAATGATGAAAAAACAAATGGCTATAAAAGGCCTGTAAAAATGGCACTTCAACTATTGATTTTTTATTAAATACAAGATATCATTTTTGTCTGTATGTTACGTTGTTTGGAAAAGTTAATTATGAACAATGAAAGATCAAAGGCAAGTATTAATGACTATTTATCTTTCACGAAAACATTGAAGAGGAAATTGTATGGATGTAAAAGACAGTAACGGAACGATGCTTAGCGAGGGTGATTCTGTTCAACTTATTAAAGATTTAAAAGTTAAAGGAACCTCCATTACTTTAAAAAGAGGTACGGTAATAAAAAATATTCGTTTAACTTCAGACAGCGAAGAAATCGATTGTCGTGTAGAGAAAATTAAGGGGTTAGTGCTTAAAACCTGTTTTTTGAAAAAAATATAAATGTTTTAGAAATAATGGGATAAAAGGACCGGTTTCCTTAGCTGGCTTTCCTAACTGTGTTACATATTGCACCCTGCTTTAATACATGCTTCAATATAAAAGATGATGATTTAATTCAGCCCTCAAAACACCTCAGAGGAGAGTCATGTGACGCAATATCAAATCGGTATTATCGTTGGGAGCCTTCGTCGCGATTCATTAAATCGGAAATTAGCAAACGCTATTTTAAAATTAGCGCCCGCTGAATTCTCTTTTAAATTTCTTGAAATCGGCAATTTGCCGCTCTATAACCAAGATGACGATGCGAACCAAGCCGAATCTGTTAAACAACTCAAAAACGAAATTAAGGCTTCACATGGCCTTATGTTTGTGACAGCCGAATACAATCGTTCGATCCCTGGTGTGCTTAAAAACGCAATCGACCACGGTTCTCGTCCGTATGGCCAAAGCGCTTGGGCAGGAAAACCTGCAGGGATCTTAGGTGCATCAATTGGAACTATTGGTACTGCTGTTGCACAACAGCATTTGCGTACCGTTTTAGCCTATTTGGACATGCCTACACTGGGTCAACCTGAAGCATTTATTCATGTGAAAGAAGGCATGTTTGATGCGGCAGACAATATCATTAATGCGGATACAAAGAAATTTTTACAGAGCTGGATGGATCGATATGTTGCTTGGATCAAGAAAAATGCCGTTTGACTTACTGAGGCAGCGGATGACTCTATTAGAAAATGATTAATTTAAATGACAACCAATGTTTTTATCAAGATCAAAACTTTAAAGATATTCATTTGTCAGAGAAAAAAATTAATCAAAAAGAATTTGATAATTGCACCTTTATCGAGTGTAATTTTAGCGAATCAGAATTTTACAAATGCAAGTTTTATGAATGTAAATTTACCAACTGCAATCTAACAATGATAAAAGTTAACAATTGTAGTTTTTTTGATACTTTATTTGAAAACTCTAAA
>JBPOIR010000027.1:0-11003 GCA_052034335.1 Pseudomonadota bacterium
TCGGTTTGCTTGGTTCGTGTTATATGCTGAATTGACTCCAGACATAGGCCGAATCCTAAGAGCAATGATGTTAGAAGTTCAGCGCTCTGCTGTCAATTCATCATATGTCTTATATAAGATAGGGCAGGCGCTGGCGAATAATCCCCTGTCATACTGCGGCGTCTAGCGACAGGGGGTGATAGTGATAGAAAAGTGATAAGGGGCAAATCGGGTGAGTGATAGGAGGCTCCATCCTACCTAAGCGGGATGGTTCTCAACTGCTTCGCTACGTGGTTCATTACCTTTTTGTAAATGACCTCAAGCGTCTCATACCATATCTCTTCGGCCGCATCATCGTCCCAGTCAGGCTTGTAGATGTTGTCAGGTTCGTCCTTGATGACTTCCTCGACCTCGGCAACATGGGCATCATCAAGGAACTCTCGATACAGACCTTCGTTGAACATGATCTTGTGGATAAGCAGCCAAAGGCTAGCCTCATATGAACCGTCAACATTACTCAAATAGAATTTCTCTTCATCCGTCCCATATCTGACCTTGTACGATTTGGTTACTTTGAAGTCGTCTTTGTTTATGTCAATAAGGTTGTCGATGACCTTAATGACTGCCTTGGCTACTGCTGCTGGTTTCATGCCTACCCCCTAGTTATGACAAATCCGGGAAGCGACCACGACCAGCATTACTGATCATCGCTTCTGCTTTCTTAATGTAACGACTGACCCCAGCCGCCCATGACATCTTGATGTTTGGGATACTACGCTTTTTGAATTCGTCGCGTGGTTTCGGGATTAATTCATTTGCCAAATACGGGTTCAGCGCCAGCCATATCTCCCATAATGTCAGGTCTGGATTGGCTAGTCGATAATCATAGACTTTTAGTGTTTTCTCCAGCGCCGCCACATTAGGTTGCCCGACGACCGGATACCTGGCCTGACTGGATCGAGCAGCGCGAATCCCTCTCCTGTCTTCCTTCTCATCGCCCCTATTGCCCTGATACCGTTCCTTGAAGGTATCCACATACGCCACGAACCTCCTGAACAGTTCTGAGTCCGGTTCATCGAGAGGCACCTGAAGCAATAAAACCGAATCGTCGGTGTACGCCTCTTCCGGTAGCGGCCCTTTAATCCTGACGAACGGATATTTTTTCTCGGGATCGGCAAACAGATAGACGCTTCGCCACTTTTCAGCACCATTAAATGCCGGTCGCCGCCCGTCATCTGCTGGCGCTTCACTACGCCACCACGCCCAGAAGTCATCACCACTGACATTCCCGAAGTCTGAGTACAGGTCATGTGCTGGCTCGTATTCCTTGTTCCGCTTCAGGTACATCCACCACCAGTAATAAACAGAGTTCTTCATGTTCTCTGTGTTGGTTGGTGGCGAGTAAGGAAAACTGATCAAACCACCATCTTGCCGCACATTAACACCTTAATTCTGTAAATTAGATAGCTAATGTTAATGTATTTGGTAGAAAAGTAAACTGTGTTCACTGGTTCAGCAAAATCGCTAACTGGAAACAACATAGTGAGGTAATAAAAAATGAAACAAGTAACCAAGCAAGAAAAACTAAACCTTGAAATTATGAACCTGTTTGCCCAAATCAGTGACAGCGAATGGTTGGACATCTCTTATGGGATGGGCCGAGCAATTAACCGTTCTGTTGATTGTAAAGTGAAGGCACTTCTGATCAATATGGTTCGAAACCACAACAATAATAAAGGTCCAGACTTTGAAAAGCTCGATGAACAAATTGAACAACTTACTTACTTGATTGAGGGGTACTGAAATGAAAGACGTAACTGAAAACCAAATCCTTGAAATCATCAACACTGAGTTTGATTTGTTCACCAAAAAGGCCTTTGCGTCTATGGACAAGTTGTTTTCTGAACTGAACAACATCACCATCGATGAGGTCCAGCCCTGTGTTGGGAAAGCGATTGTTAAAGGACAACTTCCAAATGTGTCGCATGGGTGGGCAACGCTAGCCTCCCTCTATGTAACCCTCAATACAATGAACAAAAATATTGTTAAGTAAAGGAGAGATGGAATGAGCAACGCAAAAGAAAAGGTGAAGTACATAAACGATGAACTTGCTTACGTCGCCTTCGCAACACGACTCACAACTGAATCACTAACAAATCCTGAACGCAGCGAAATCAACAACATCAGAGTGGCAAAATTTCTATTCAAAGAAGTTGATCAAGTCGTCCGTAATCTAAAACAAATATTCGCTACTTTGGGGAACTGAAATGACAAACATCGTTGCAAACTATTCTGCTCATCAGTGGTTCGATCTTGATGAGATTCTTGAAGACATTGAGGCGAAGTTGGAGGATATCGCCAGTTATGAGATCAAGTGGGGCATCCTTTACCTAACGATGAAGGATGGTACTGAACATGAGATAGAAAGTGAGGTTGAAACGGACTACAAGTGGCCGTATGAAACAAAAGTGTACAACGATGACCATGAAGAGATTGACCTTGATGATGTAGTGACAACTGAATATGTAGGAGAACATAAATGAAAACTTATACTGTGTATCGAACTATCTACTGGTCGTTCAAGGTAGAGGCAGCAGACAAAGACGATGCCCTTGATCATGCTATGGAGAACATCGATAGCATTGAAGAGGCACACTCGACCGATATCTGGGATGAGTGGGAGGTAGAAGAATACAAAGGGCTCGATTGTGGTCCTGACCCATACGATATCCCAATGACCGAAGAAGAAATTGAGAGAGGGTGTTACGAAGAGATGATGATGGAGCAATCGAAACGTGACCGTCGCCTATGGGAAGAGAGTGAGTTAGGAAAACAATACGCTCTCGTCCGTAACCAAGTCATTATGGAGAACAACTGTAGTGAGTTAGGGTTCGAAGAAACTTCAAGACTGATATCTGAGAAGTCAAAAATGTTTGGGTTAGAATTTAAATGCCGCAAGGCAAAGGAGCTATGCAAATGATAACGAATGATTTTGATGAAGTTGAAGTGTTTCTTAATCGAATGCAACCAGAAATTGAAAAGCATGCGGTAGCATTTAAGGAAATTTTAGATAAATATGATGTACGAAATATGAGTACTAAAAAATTTCTTAAACTGATGAAGGAAAAAGTAAATGAGATGATGTAACCAAAATGAATGACAAAAAAATGCCCCGGCTTAGTTCCGGGGCTTTTTCACTTTGAGTTCCAGAATTCTTTCCTGAACTCGAACATCACCTGACCAGCACGACGGCCCCACAACTTGAACGGATAGACCAGTACGGCACGGTGGTCTTCGTTGAGTGGTACGCCTTCTGAGTGTATCTGGGCAATCAGATCATAGATGGCGGCAATCTCACCATACGCCTTGTGGTTGAGCAGGAAGTCGAAGGTTTCAATGTCAAACTGATCAATCGCCTCCTTCTGTGCCTTGGGTAAGTATCGGTAGGTATCGCTCATTGTCTATCTCCATGGTTGCCTGAGATATTTATGAGTGAAAAACGCTAGTAATCTTCCGCCAGCATCACAGTGGTATAGCTGCGATCCCATTCAGTGATGATGTAGAACTTCGTTTTATTGATCGTATAGGATGAAAACACTCGGCCATCCGTTTTAATCGCAAGGTCATTCAGTTGTTGGTCTGCCTTACACAAGTCACCATCATCGCCACTGACATGTCTTTCGACCAGTTCAGTTAGATTGACGCCATGTTCTTGAGCGTAGTTGAGACAATTTCTTGTAACAACGACTTGGCCCAATGAAAATAGTTGTGGCATTTTTATCTCCGGAAAGTTAAATAGAAAAGTAACTTTCACGGATGGATTGTTCATCGACAACGAGATAGGCTTGATCAATTGTTGTTTAACTCAACCGGGCATCTGAGATGAGATAGATTCTCCAGTATGGCCATGATCCTTCTTTCAAACCAAACAGACAACGCGGGACATGCTTACGATTTTGTTCTACCGATCCCCAAAAAGATCAACAGTTGTCTGATCCCCAAACCCGTTGCCCTGAGTTTGGATTAGATGGATAGTTTTATTGTGGGGGTGGGCATTGCCAAGAAATTGCCCAGAAACCTGCTATTGGTGCGATTCAGTTGGACTTGATTGCTTGAGATAAGTATCACTCAGTAATGAGACCCGATGTGTTTTCGAGTTGGGTAATTGAAGCGTTAAAAGATCCTTTTGACACCCAAACCAACGGCCAATTTCAAACGAACTGGCATGAAATCCACACCAGTTTAAGAATCAACCGTCTAACTCTATAATTCTTGTGGGGAAATTGAGGTACGTCATAACCCCTTCTAGGTTGTGAGGTAGGTTAGATGCACAGTAGGCGTTACTTTCTTCAAATCAAAAATCTGATATAACTGCAGAAATATTTTCTGTAAAAAAATTGAAGTACTTATTTCGGAGCCCATGTCAGGATAATTTGCGAAGATGTATCACTAGCTATCTGTATGTGGCCTTCGACTTATTTACTCTAACTTCGCCAAATCCAGATTGCTTTAGCATTGCCTTTATTACATTAACAGGAGTTTCGTGCTTGGGCCCGAGTATGACTTCTTTAATAGCATTAAGTTTCTTTCGTGTGCTATTTGAATTCATTTCGTGAAGATAGATTGTCTGAAAAGGAATAATGCGATTCAGATTCGCTCGGTAATCACAATCTTTAAACTCATTGGCTTCTAAAACTGACACTAATCTCCACTCCTTCTCTTCACTGAACGCCAACGATTTTAATTTATATAACTTAGGCGAGAGTGCAAATATCTTTATCAACAATTGAGCATTGGCTTTGTTTATTTTTGCATCGTCGGCAAGTATTTTCAGCGGTGAACGGGTGTCAAGAAGAGTTGTGCCAGTTCTCTTGAGCGCACCAGCATCAATTAGATTCTTAATTTCGCTGTAGGCATCCTCTATCTCGACTTGATGCTCTGATTTTTTGTACTTTACTTCGTGAAGGCTTATGTTCGGATTGCTAATGTTTTCGGCTAGGGATTCGAGATAGGGGTGGCCGAACCCAATGGATAGCCCTCTCCCATCGTTGGCATAGCCGCGCCATTGACTCAATAGGTCACCTTGAGCTGATAGGCAAAATCCTAGTCCATCAATGTGACGTTCAATAAAACCTAAATTATTTTGAAGTTGCGTAGTCGCACTCGCGTTTAATCCATCACGTTCAGCCAGTTGCAAGATTGTCGTTTTTATTAATTGTCCCTCCATGCTGTCATTTGACAGGCTAAGCGAAGACAAGCGAATCGACTTGTTCCTAATAATTGATAGGAAGGATTCAGTAGTGCAGTAGTGATAAAGAGTTTTTGGTATGGACATGCTTCGTTATCTATAGATAAAGATTGTGTTAATGCTACACGGGCAAGCGTAGTGTGTGCGTAATTTCTCCTGCATTTTGCTTTGCGTAAAGGATAAATACCTTGCCAATCAGATCGGGAGCAGGGGCATGAGGCTTTTTGAAATTGTTGATCTATCAAACGAACAGCGAAACGTTGAACGACTTAAAAAAAACGCCAAACATCAGGCAGGTCAGGTCAAGACGGCACAGGCGAGACTAAAAATTAAAAAGTCTCAGGAGCAGTTGAACAAACTCCGCCAGACATCGACAGCGCCAGAACTTTCAACCCAACATTGATTAGTCGTTACGCTGATTCAACCGGTTCATAACATCCCGTGCTTTTGATGTTACTTGGCGCTGTTCAAGGTGGGCATAACGCATTGTGGTCTTGATATCGCTGTGGCCGAGGATTTCACGAACCTCATAAACGCTCATCCCGTTCTGGATCAATCGGGAGGCATGGGTATGGCGCAATGTATGGACTCGGCAATCCTTGAGACCAGCACGGGCGATTGCTTTCCGGATTGAGTGAGTACAGTAACCACGAGCGCCGCCATCCCGATTGCTGAATACGTGTTGATTGGTCTTGGTGCTGAAACGGCGGGATAGAACATCGAACACCCGATCCGTCATATATAGAACGGTCTCATTCTGGACCTTCGACCGCCAGAGATGAATGGTTCGTTCGACCAGATCAATCCGCTGCCATTCAATATTGGCAATTTCACTGTAACGTCCGCCAGTATCGAGTAACAGGATCACGAGGTCGTAGGCATCCTGCATCATGGATTTCATTTCATCGCTTCGATTCGCCATTGGTGTCAGACCTTGGCATTCACGCTCTGGTGAAAGTTCGATCAGGAGTCTTGATTCCTCTTGGGCGCTCAGGTACCGGAGTGGCACCTTCGGAATTTTCACGGATGGAAATTCGAGGTCGCTGACTTGATACCCCAATTTCTGAGCAAATTTCCATGTTCCCTTGATCAACAGCAATCCGTACTTGATGGTCTCAGCGCCAACACCTTCGGCGATTCGTTTTTGCTTGAAGCGCTCCAGGTCATGTGAAGTCAGTTCATCCATGTGCTTCTTCATGGGAAGCAAGCGGGTCAGTACTGTTTCGTGGGCGACCAAATTGTTGTAACTGGCAATTCCCTGCTTCGATGTTTTGTACTGATTGAATGCGTCAGCGAGGGTGATACGTTGCTTACGGCCTTGATACTGTTGGGAGTGGATTTTCGATTTCCACTCGACTTCCATCTGTTCGGCGGCTTTCTTGTTGGTCGTTTTCGTTGAACGGATGTATTGCTGGCCGTTGAACTGGAATGACATGTACCAGTACTTGCTATTTCCCCGTTTGACGATGCTCATGGCGTGAGTCCGTTTTAGTTGTTCGATGCGGTGACTATCCTTCAATGATGGTTGTTGGGCAACGAGCCTTGTAGGCTAATTATTCGATTGCACCAACCATATGCCTATGGATTTTCGGAGTCTACCAACCAACGTACCAGACGCAATATATTGAATGACATACGATGATGCTTTATGCATTTTTGTGTGCTACAGTGACATTAAATAGTGTGAAAATAAACTCCATTTAACTATTCTTAATATGAAAACATCACGACAAGAGTTCGCAGTCCTGTATTCCAAATGGGAAGTTGCAAAAAAAGAGAACAATGATGCGCAATCTCTTATCTATAAAAAACTTTCTTCCGGTTCCGATGGTTTTGAGAAATCGAAAATTCCTACTGTAGAAGAAATGAAGCGAGCTGACGATGCGAGAACTGAGTTTGAAAAAATTGATCAGCAGCTTTACACCATTGCCAAGCTCGCAAGTCTTGAAACGAGCCAAAGTCAAACTAATGGTTTAATTACAAATCGAGAAATTGAGAAAAATGAAATTGTTCATATCTTAAAAAAATTAGGATCAATCGTTGCAATTGAATTTTTGTCAAAAACACAGTTGCTAGACAAAGACTTGATAGAGCGGTTTAAATACCAATGGAATTGGAGGCTTATATCAGAGAACGAAAAGATTTTGTGGTCTATTGAGTTGATATGTGAATTTGAAGACCAGTTGTGGTGGACAAGCTTAAGTGAAAATCCCGGTATTCGCTGGTCAACTGAAATATTAAGGCGCTATCAATACAAGGTGTACTGGCCCTCTATTTCCCGTAGCGAGAATTTGCCTTGGTCTGTGGATTTTATCGAAGATTTCAAAAATCAACTTTCGTGGGGCGATTTATCTTGCAATAAAAATTTGCCTTGGACAGTTGAGTTAATCGAAAAATATAAGGACAAGTGGTCGTGGGAAGATCTTTCTAACAACGAAAGCTTGCCTTGGTCTTTGGATTTAATACAACGATTTCAAGATCGTTGGTGTTGGAGCAAAAAGCGATCCTATGATCCCACTTGGGATATGACGGGCTTGTCTAGCAATAAGGCTTTACCTTGGTCAGTTGAGCTAATAGAGTGTTTTTATGAACGCTGGCACTGGTGCCCTCTTTCTCAGAACGAAGGGTTGCCTTGGTCTCTCGAGTTAATTGAAAGGTATAGTCAATTTTTAGACTGGGACATCCTATCTAGCAACAAAAATTTACCTTGGTCAGTTGATTTGATAAAAAAATACGAAAGTAAGTGGAATTGGCCAGTTTTGTCTAGAAATGAGGGCTTGCCATTGACACCAGAATTGGTTGATTTTTTTACTGATCGACTTGATTTTGGTATGCTTTCCCTTAATCAGACGCCTAGATTTTCGTATCAATTAATTGATACGTATTCTCTCAAGTGGGATTGGCAAAACCTAGCCTGGAATAAATGTATCCCTTGGAGTGCTGAATTAATAGAGAGGTATAGAGAAAGATTAAGTGGTCGTATCGGCAGGAATGTCGCGATCTCTTGGTCAGCCCAATTGATTGGGCAATTCGGCAATTTGTGGGATTGGGATGATCTTTCCAGTAATCCATCTTTGCCGTGGTCTGAAGACTTGATTAAACAGTTCTCTGAAAAATGGAAATGGGACAGACTTTCTCAAAATGAAGCATTGCCTAAATCATTTAATTTGATTAAATCACATTTAGAGCGCTGGGATTTTTCTTGTTTGTCTCGGGGGGTGCTTGATACAATTCCCTGTTTTGACAACTCTGCGATCACGGAAGTAATGCAATACCACTTGCCTACAAGGTGATCGGAGACATTGAGAATTGGTCATAATTTTGTAAAATTATTAATAAAGATCGCGTTGAAAATGAATAAAATTTATCCTGCAATTGCAATTTATGGCGCAGTAGGTGGTGTTATTGAGAGCTATTATTCAATTGGGCCTGTTGCTTATTGGATTGCTATTTCAACAGTACTAATTGTTTTTTCAATCGTGGTTGTAACAGAAGAAATTTATCGTGATTTTAGAAGCAAATAGTAACAAATTCGCTTAAAAATTAGTTAACTTATTATGAATATTAAAGTCAGAACATTAAGCCATCCTACAGGCGGCTCAACTTGCATTGTAGCAACACTCCCTAATATACTCTGAATTGAAGATTATGAAAGTGAGCCCCTATCACAAGATAACAATACAGAATCAGGGTTGATAACTGTTGCCAAACTTCGGTTCTCCCCATACCAAGCCAACTGGATTGTTTCTGAGCGTTGGCACAGCAATCAAAAGGGATATTTTGTTGAGGATGGTCACTATATTCTGGAGCTTCCCTATGCTGACGATCCTGAGTTGATCATGGACATCATGAAATATGGGCCCAACGTTGAGGTACTTGAACCCGCTGAACTTCGGTTGAAGGTGAGCGAAGGATTGAAAGCCGCTGCAGCGTTGTATGGCTAGCTCATCTCATGAGCTTCAGACCGTGTAATTTCAGTTTTTAATAACAACTTGAACAGCGGTGCTCTGAAAAAATAGTGATTAGAGTAAGTTAATTCCTGTCTTGGAACTGCATGTGAAAATCATCTTGAGCAGAAAGGGTTTTGACTCATCTTATGGTGGGTGTGCAAGCCCTGTTATCGATGGGAAGCCAATTCCTCTTCCGATTCCACTCCCAAAATCTCCAGTTTCGTATAAGGAGCTACATATTTATTCCTATAAATTGGGAGACCTCGTAACGAATTTATCTGGTGCAAAAACTACAGCAGATATGCAGGCTCATTTAGATCCAGATCTGATTGAGGGAGCTATTTTTGGGAAAAAAATGGAGGACGGTTGGCTTCCTGCATTCGGGCAATCGGATCAAGCGCTATCTCATCTGGATCGACAGGGAGTAGGCCCTGGTGATCTATTTTTGTTTTTTGGTTGGTATAAAAACGCGGAAAAAATTGGTGATCATTTCCGATTTGTACGGAATGCGAATGATCATCACCTGATATTTGGTTGGTTGCAGATTGACTCGATATTACGGATTGGGAAGGATCCAGGCTCAATTACAAGGAAGTATCCATGGTTGAAGGATCATCCCCATCTGCATGATTTATCCCCGAAAAACAATGCAATTTACATTGCAAAAGATAAGCTTTCTATTCCTGGTTTGCCTTGCTTGGAAGGCTTGCCGGGAGGTGGTGTATTTAACGATGTTACAGATTTAAGAGTTCTAACTGAGCCGGGGCAAGGTCTCAGGTCAAAATGGGTTTTACCAAATTTTTTCTGGCCAGTTGATCAACAAATTCCATTGCTGTCCTATCACTCGAAACCTGTTCGTTGGAGAAAGAGCACTTCTGAAAATTGGCACCTTCAGTCCGTCGCTAAAGGTCAGGAGTTTGTCTATGTGCCACCAGATGAAGCAGCATCAGTTGATATGAATTTATGGTTGAAAAACATTTTTTCTGAGCAAAAACCGGTATGAATACTTCAATCTACTACCTTCCTGGTCACGGTGGTCTGATCAGCACTGGATTGGGCGAGGAACTGCTTAGACGTGGTTTCAATGTTTCTGGTCGGGAAACTGTCGGTGATTTCAGGAAATTGCGGTTCCAAGAACAAATTGATCTGATCAAGAGTGATCTGATCGAGTTGCACTGGAGCGAGAATGCCCGAGTGATTGCCAACTCATTTGGTGCATACCTATTCTTACATGCACAAGCCCAGTTGTCGGCATATCCAGGCAGAGTTTTGCTTATATCCCCAATTGTTGGGCAGTTTTCACATGAAGAGTCGATGCGGTTTTTTGTGCCTCCCCGATCTGGCAAGTTGCAAGCTCTAGTCGATTCAGGGGCGTTTTCTAGACCACGGATTTGTGAGATTCATGTCGGAGAAAATGACTGGCAAAGCATTCCTGAGAACGTAGTTGAGCTAGTGGCTCCACTAGGGATATCAGTTAGCGTAGTTCCGAAAGGGGAGCACATGCTTCCCCGTGAATACGTTAGTAACTTACTGGATGAGTGGCTCGCATAAAGTTTATTTTGTTTTTATTACCCTCGATGTGCGCTATTTTTCGACTAAATCCACACTATCAGTCAAACATCGCTATCGAAAAAAATCTTTTAAATATAAAAAATTAATTATTTTTACGTTGTCTTGAACATTGTTTGGTTGATGCTGAACTCATCAACTCTGAGCAATGGAAGGCATCATGAAATACGAAGTGACTTACACCGTAAAAGGATTCCTGAATTGCTTTAGAGATGTTGTCGAAGTTCAAAACATCGATGACTGTGAAGCGGAAGTGA
>JBPOIR010000008.1:0-4609 GCA_052034335.1 Pseudomonadota bacterium
TGACCTTTTGTTCCAATTAAAAATATATTATAATAGTCTCATAAATTAAATAATAAATATTTATTATTTAATTTTAATATAATTTAGTACAATCTGTACTAAATTTACAACAGTACAGAAATGTACTTACATAACCAAAAAGGTGCAACATATGTCTATTATCTCTGGTGCGATTTTATCTTTGGACGTGGACGGACAATTTAGTGTGTCCTGTATCAACAGTAATGTTGGACTCCAAAGTTGGATGGTCGGTGAAGTGATGTGCGATCGTCCAATCTTAACTCTGGACGAACTGAAAGCGTCTATTCAGAAAGGTATTGATGATCTGAAGGAAGTATGTAAGGATAGTCCGGAGTTTTGTGATAAAGTTGGAACAATGGACTGTAAGGATGTACAGGTGTTTCTGGACTTCGATAATGGTTGGACAGAAATGTATGTATATGTGGACGAAGAAACGACGTACTGGTTCAAAGTGGAAAAGTACATCCGTACAATTCCAACCGATACTGGTCGTCTTTTGGAAAATCAGATTGTGGAATTAGTACAGTCAGTCTGTTCGTCCGTTACTAAATTAAAGGACAAACATTATCTTCTGGAATGTAATGGAAAACAGATCGATATGGAATTGGTCAAACGGATTGAATGTTTTCCGTACTATGATGTTAAATTGGTTGATCGGAATAATGTTCAAGGACAACATCATTTCTGGAACACTGATCATGTGGAACTTAAAATCCTTACAGCTCTGACCTGTATGGTGGAGTAAGAAAGATTGGACATGGATGTCCAAACATTGTTCCAAAACAGGAAACAAAAGGACCAAATGGAAATCTATTTGGTCCTTTTTTTATTATTAAAAATTGACCTTTTGTTCCAATTTATTTTATATTATAATAGTATCATGAGATAAATTATTATCTCTTAACAAGGTGAAATAAAATGAAACATTCCTATAAAGTTGGTCAAGTTGTATCTCATGTTGAACATCCTGAACTAGTTGGTGTAATTGTCCAACAAATTGTACTCGGTATGGTTGAAGTTGAACAAAGTGACGTCTGTCCTCCTTACGAACAATGTGATGATATGACCGAACAAGAATTTAACGATCCATGGTACAGAATTGTTTGGATTAATGATGAAGATAGTATTGGAGTTGAGTATATCTTTGAAACTCCTACCACAAAATACAATGGTCAGGAATCAGAAGGACAATTAGTTCCTATCAACTAATCAACAACCAGGACAAGGATGTCCACCGTTGATGTACATCTCAAAATATATTATAATAATCTCACAATCAATCAAGAGTAACTATTATGTCAACCACAGTTTCAACCAATATCGTCCTGCTACTGTTAGCATCTTTATATATCCTGTTCTCTGTCAAAATCCTCTCCATCATTGCCGTTGTTGTAGCAATGGTCAGCTTCAATAACCTATCCAAAGAACGCAACTCACATCCGTTCCTACAAAATCCGTTAACGTGGTTCAAAACTAAATGGGTCCAATATACTTCATAAAAAGAACTATTAGTCCATTTAATTTTATTATATAATGATCACATCAAATAAATTCTTATTTGATGTTTTTTATTAGAGTACTATCATGAACAAACTTGCTATCTTTGCTCTACTTTCTACAATGTACACGTTAACAGCTCGTGAAGATAATGTACAAGAAGTGTACATTTGCACAAAAGAAAATGTTGAGTTTGATGTAACATTTATCGATGAAGAACAGCTCATCTGTTTCACTTATGATGATATTGATGATGACTATTCTGAAATTGTAGAAAAATATGATGATCTATCAGAACAAACATTAACAGAACATCTTGAACACATCAACAAAGTTCAACATCAACTGCATCAACAGTCATAATCAGATTGACATGGACGTCTTTCTTTTAATGACCTTTTGTTCCAACATCAATAATAGTATAATACTCATATCAGAAATGATTCTGATATGATTCTTAATAAGGTGAAATAATATGAACCACTACCACATTACCTTTACAGATGGTACATATCTGTATGAGTTTGGCGATCATGAGCAAGATGTCAAAGACTTCCTCAACCGTTCATACGGTCATCTGACTGTACAGTCAATCAAACAAATGTAACTTAATTGGACAAGGATGTCCTAACAACGTGAGAACGATCATGGCACAATTTGTAAAAACAATCCCATTCTCCCTTGAAGCATATAATGAAATCTTCAAAGAGTCTGGCACTTTCCCCAAACTGATCACTACCAATGGTGATCGTGTGTACCAACTCAAAGTGTTCAACCTAAAAGATGGCAATGATCTAGTTGTTGGACTAATTGACGAAGAACATATCAGAGTGTGGGATGCTAATGGTCAGAGCGATCGTAGCAATGGTTACCCTCTCAAGATCATTACAGAAGAGTTTGATGGTAGTGGATTCATTGCTATCAATGACTAAACAATCATAACATAATTCCAAAAAAACAATTCCATAAAAAATATGGAATTGTTTTATCTCTTCACACAATCAAATAAACGATTTACACGTAGTTAAAAATAATCTATATAATCATATCAATTTATTTTACACACGTGTTAAAACGTATTATAAACGATCTCATAACATTTTTATATCATATTATTCTCTTTTTATTCTTATCTTTTGTTTTGATTTCAAAACAATTCTTCCATTTTGTTTTTAATCATAATCCTTTTGTTCCTTTTCAAAATAAACTATAATCATTCTAATGGATTCAAAACATCGTATCTTTTTTACTTTGGAATCTTTATATAGAATTACATTGTTGGATATTATATTACATTTCTTTTTTATGGATAGATTATCATTACATTTTTATAGATACATTGTCTTAACATTTTATTGGATTGATTTACATAACAAAGTTATAGTTTCAATATCATTCCTTTTTTATAGAAAGAAATACATAACATTCTTTTGGAAAGAAATTGAGACCATAGTTCTAGATTAGATTCCAAAACATAGTCCTGGAATTTTGGAGGGAACATTCTGATGGAATGGAAGGACGGACATTCTCATGGATTGAGATGGGTGACATTTTTTTGGAAAGAAAACCATATCATTATTCTGGAATGTTCCAGGAAACATTCTGATGGAATGGAAGGACGGACATTCTCATGGATTGAGATGGGTGACATTTTTTTGGAAAGAAAACCATATCATTTTTCTGGAATGTTTCCAGGAACATTCTGATGGTTTTACTTTGCGACCATAGTTCTAGATTAGATTTCTAATCATAGTTATGGAATTATATAGAAGTCTTTTTTATGGAAAGGTCTCCAGGTCATAGTTTTAGAATTAAAACAAAACATTTTTAATGGATTTTTAGACAAAACATTTTTTTGAAATGAAAAAAAAGTCCAGTCTTTCGACTGGACTTTTTCACTAACTTAGAATCTGGAATGTCTCAGGATTAAAATCGATCCTGATTCTTGGATTTGTTCTTCCTTAGCTTGTACCACAACTTTCGGAACAACTACTTCCTTCTTCTCTACAACTTTCGGACCAGTTACACCAACCTTCTGTCCGACTACTTGATATCCCTGAACAATCTTCCGTCCAGTTGTATCAACATCTAGATAACTGTCGTCCTCAAAGTACTCAACAGCTGTCGCTACATTGTACCCATCGAATGATACAATACTATGTACATCCTTCTTACTGACACCAACCACTTGAACAGTCTGTACTGTGGTGACCTTTGGAGCAGCAGCACGTAAGTGCTCAGTCACGTTTGCATAGTATGTACTGCAGCATGGCTCACTCATTGGGATCACTTCACCATTATACTTCAGACCACCAAGCTCCTTGCGAAGTTTGATCACAGCCTTACGTACATCCTTGAACTCTACACCAGCATTCAAGAAGGAGTTAGTAGCAGCGATCACAGCTTGGTATTTCGGAGTGTTGAAGTTACTCATGTTATATATCTCACTTTGTGTTGAAAGAATTGTAATAATATATAATATAAAATAATTTAATAATTAAATTATAAAATATATTTTTAATAATAAATAAAATAATTATTTATTTTATTTATTAAATATATTATATATTATTTTTAATTAAAAATAAACAGTTTTTAATTATTTATTTTTAATTTATTTATAAAATTAAATAAATATTTATTTAATTTCATGAGTTTATTATAATATAAATTAAGAAAAAAGAAAACAGTTTTTTTAATTATTTTTAATTATTTTTGATGTTGACTTTTAATATTTTTTATTAAACGATTAGTAAATTTATATTAAAAAAGATGTTGTATAAAATGTAAGAGTAGTGTATAGTGGGAGAGGTTTTGTATAATTAAATAGGGTATTAAAAAAAAATGTATGGTAGGTGTTGATTTAATTAAGTAAGTATGGGAAGCACTAAAGAAAAATTTAGGCCAAATTTCTATTCCTATATAGGCGTTTTTTCTCAATCACTCTTACCAATTATCTTACCGACTATTTCAAAAGCATCATAGTTTTCTCAAGATGTTTCGAATTGTTTTCTCAAGATGTTTCCAATAGTTTTCTCAAGATGTTTCCAATAGTTTTCTCAAGATGTTTCCAATAGTTTTCTCAAGATGT
>JBPOIR010000036.1:0-5770 GCA_052034335.1 Pseudomonadota bacterium
GGGGCGCAATTTCACCCGTAAAAGCGCCGCTAGACTCACAATAGGCGTTCTGTGCCCCTAACCAAAAATGTTCTTGAATGTTATATGCCTTCAGAGTTGCTTGTAGCTTCTGTAAGTAAAGCGTCGGTGGACATAATACAATCTCTAAGTCGCTATCCGTAGATTGATTTTTTGCCTGGGATAATGCCAAAACAAAGTTTAAAATCATTTCAGACGAACCCTGCATTTTCCAATTTGCGATCACGCAAGGTCTTCTAAGGTTTATGATCAAGGCAAAAGATTCCTACAGCACGTTAATTAGTGCATGTTAACATGCTTAGGCACTGAACCAAAATAACCCGTGCTTTGCTGCCCATTAAAAACTATGTTAACTAACAAGTTCTATGGCGGTTTTGGTACCGCTCTTCTACGCTTAATGAATGAAACATTTTAAAGCCTCGATTTTTATCATACTGCTTGGGTTATCCGCAGCATTTTTATGGGGTGGCATTCACGCCCTCGCTTTAACCCTCATGCTCAGTGTGTTAGAAATCAGCTTATCGTTTGATAACGCTGTGCTGAATTCTTCGGTGTTACAAAAAATGGATGCACGATGGCAACATCGCTTTTTAACCTGGGGAATTTTGATCGCTGTTTTTGTCGTCCGGTTTTTATTACCCATAATTATAGTAGGCTTTGTGACGCATCTCAGTTTATCCGATGTATTCTTTTTAGCGATCCAGAAACCCAGCGAATACGCCACACTCCTTGAAGCAACCAAAACAACGATTTCTAGTTTTGGCGGCATTTTTTTATTATTAGTTTTTTTGTCATTTTTATTTGATCAAAAACGCGATATTTATTGGCTAGGAAGCTTCGAAAAAAAATTAAATGCCATTGGAAAAACAAAAGCCCTGCATATTATATTAGCCTTAGTGGTTTTAATTGGCATACAAGCTTTTTTACCTGAGCCAGAAAAACTGCCTGCAATTATTGCAGGCAGCGTCGGCATTATCCTTTTTGTGATTTTAAACAGCTTAACGACATTATTAAATCGTAACGTGACAAAGGTTAAGCACAGTGGCCTGATTCAATTTATCTATTTAGAAGTCTTAGATGCGTCGTTTTCGCTCGATGGTGTTATTGGGGCTTTTGCGATAACTAAAGATATTGTAACTATCTTAATTGGATTAATCATTGGCGCTATTTTTGTGCGATCACTTACCTTGTTTTTGGTTCACAAAGGCACGCTAAATAAATACCGATTTTTAGAACACGGCGCACATTATGCTATCGGCGCTTTAGCGATTATTATGCTCATCAGCACAAAAATCCATGTTCCTGAAACCATCACGGGGCTTATCGGCGTTAGTTTCATTGGACTATCGCTTTTGCGGCAAAGAGGTCAAATCTAGATCCCGTACTGTATATCTAATCTGTACACAGTCTAGATTTGGCTCCATTAATCTAATTAAACCATCGCATCTTTAACTACTTCGGCGAGTTCTCCGGCAACCAACTCCACCACGCTCGGATCTTGGCCTTCTACCATCACGCGTACCAACGCTTCTGTGCCTGAGGCACGCAGCAATACGCGACCACGACCCTTTAAACGTGATTCCGCTTTGTTAACAGCAGACGTAATGCTGGGATGATCAATAATATTGGTTCTTTCCGCAATTGGCACATTAATGAGCGTTTGTGGCGATTTAGTCATGCCTTCTTTGAGTTCTTTTAAGGAACGTCCTGTAAACGCCATAACAGCGAGAACACGCAGTGCCGAAACAATACCGTCTCCCGTCGTATTCGCATCTAAACATAAAATATGTCCAGAAGATTCGCCTCCTAAAATCCAGCCTTTCTTTTTCAACACTTCTAAAATATAACGATCGCCGACAGCCGTTCTTAAAAACGGAATATTCAGTGCTTTAAAGGCCATTTCTAAACCATAATTACTCATGATGGTACCTACAACACCACCTTTTAAGCGATCAGTTTCGGCATACCATCGTGCAATAATAAACAATAATTCGTCGCCATCGACAACAGCGCCAGTATGATCGACCATAATCACGCGATCGCCATCACCATCTAAGGCAATGCCGATATGTGCTTTTTCTTTAACAACACACTCTGCCAGTGGCATGGGACACGTTGCACCACAGCCATCATTAATATTAAATCCATCGGGACTAACACCCATCTCTACCACTTCTGCACCCAATTCTTTAAAAACATTAGGCGCAATTTTGTACGTTGCACCATGTGCGCAATCAACCACAATTTTGCTGCCACGTAAATCTAAAGTCGATGGAAAAGTACTTTTACAAAATTCTATACAACGCCCTTCGGCATCTTGCACTCGACGCGCTTTACCCAAAGCTCTAGAATCGACGGTTTCTAAGGGGCTTTCTAATGTTTTTTCTATTAACAATTCCATTTCGTCTGGCAGCTTTGTACCTTCTGCAGAAAAAAACTTAATGCCGTTATCATAATACGGGTTGTGTGAAGCACTAATCACAATACCAATGCTCGCACGCAACGCACTCGTTAAACGTGCAACCCCTGGCGTAGACATAGGTCCTAACAATAAGGTATCAACACCAGCCGAAGAAAAACCCGCTTCAAGCGCAGATTCAAATAGGTATCCGGAAACACGCGTATCTTTACCAATTAAAACTTTGCTACGACGCCCACCCGCTTTGGCTGTTAATACTTTACCAACTGCCCAACCCAGTTTTAATATCCAATCTGCAGAAATGGGCGGTTGTCCCACTCGCCCGCGTATACCATCTGTTCCAAAATATTTTTTTATTCTCATATTACTTTAACTAAATCTGTTCGTTCGGAGCTGGATCGCCAATAGCACTACTATCCGCTCGCTTTTCCATACGGGTTGTATCATCACCCTGCTTTTTCTTTTGATTACCCTGTCCATGATCGCTCCAATCAGCAGGCTCACGTGGCACACGCCCTTCCATCGCGTCTTTAATTTGTTCTATATCAATGGTTTCATATTTCAACAACGCTTCTGCCATGACATGCAATTTATCGACATTATCTGTCAAAATTTGTTTTGCCAATTGATAATTTTTATCAATTATCTTCCTAATCTCTTCATCAATAATATGCGCAGTCTCATCCGAAACATCTTTACCTTTGTTCATCGAATGCCCTAAAAAGACTTCGCCTTCTTCTTCACCATAAGTTAAAGGCCCTAAACGATCAGATAGCCCCCAACGTGTAACCATGTTACGTGCGATATCTGTCGCTCTCTTAATATCATTGGACGCACCGGTCGTGACACTTTCTTTACCAAAAATTAACTCTTCAGCAATTCGCCCTCCAAAAAGAGAGGAAAGCTGACATTCTAATCGTTGTTTACTATAACTGTAACGATCATCTGTAGGCAAAAATAACGTCACACCTAATGCTTGTGCACGTGGAATAATGCTTACTTTGTAAACAGGATCATGTTCCTTCATCAATAAGCCCACAATCGCGTGACCTGCTTCATGATAGGCCGTTAGCTTGCGCTCGCTCTCGTTCATTACCATAGAGCGACGTTCAACACCCATCAGCAATTTATCTTTGGCTTTTTCAAATTCGGACATTTCAACGGTACGCTTATTCGTCTTGGCTGCAAACAGTGCGGCTTCATTTACTAAATTGGCTAGATCGGCACCTGAAAACCCAGGTGTGCCTCTTGCAATCACTCTCGCATCGACATTGTCTGATATAGGCACCTTTCGCATATGCACTTTCAAAATTTGTTCGCGCCCCCGAATATCAGGTAAGCCAACAGATACTTGTCTATCAAAACGACCCGGTCTTAATAAAGCCGGATCTAATACGTCGGGGCGATTCGTTGCAGCAATCACAATAACGCCTTCATTGCCTTCAAACCCATCCATTTCAACCAATAATTGATTGAGGGTTTGCTCACGTTCATCATGACCACCGCCCAAACCTGCGCCACGATGTCGACCTACTGCATCAATTTCGTCTATAAAAATAATACAGGGCGCCTGCTTTTTCGCTTGTTCGAACATATCGCGCACCCGAGAAGCACCCACACCCACAAACATTTCTACAAAATCAGAACCCGAAATTGTAAAAAAAGGCACTTTAGCTTCGCCTGCAATAGCACGCGCTAGCAGTGTTTTACCGGTTCCTGGCTGACCAACCATTAAAACGCCTCGCGGAATCCTTCCTCCTAAATTTTGAAACTTACCGGGGTCACGCAAAAATTCCACCAGTTCCGAGACTTCTTCTTTGGCCTCATCAACGCCAGCAACATCTGCAAAAGTGACTTTAACTTGATCTTCACCCAACAAACGCGCCCGACTTCGTCCAAAAGACATAGCGCCTCGACCACTGCCACCGCCCTGCATCTGACGCATAAAAAATATCCAAACACCGATGAACAAAATAATCGGAAACCAGCTGACAAAAATATTCATTAACAAGCTTGGCTGTTCTGGCGCCTTTCCGACCACTATCGCGCCATTCGCTGTTAACGCGTTTATCACAGACTCTGGAAGCTCGCGAGAAGGGATATACGTTGCAAACGGCTTATCGTCTTGGGTAGCGCCACTGACGTTTTTATCTTCAACCGTAATTTTTTTAATATCACCCGATTTTACTTTTTCCAAAAATTGAGAATACGCTAGTTTAGTAACTTGTTTTTGAGGTGGCCCAAAGTTACTAAATACCGACATAAGCACCAATGCGATTACCAACCACAAAACCAAATTTTTAAGCATATCGTTCAAGGTAAACCCCCTGCGTTTCTTTAGATTATGGGTGATAACCCTTCGCCAGTAAATACACCTCACGCGATTCTGCGCGAGAAGCCTTTGGCTTTCGCACACAAACTCGCTGAAATTTCTTTTTTAAATGCATGAGATATTCCTGAAAACCCGAGCCTTGAAACACCTTAATTAAAAACACACCCTCTTTAACCAGTACTCTCTCAGCGAAATCAAGCGCCATTTCCGCTAAATCCATTACATGAGCTTGATCGGCCAGTGCAATACCACTTAAGTTGGGGGCCAAATCGGAAATTACAAGATCGACACTCTTTCCGTCTAAAAGCAACATCAATTCCTCTATGGTTTCCGTTTTTTGAAAATCTCCATATACAGTATCGACTCCTTGTAAGGATTCAATAGGGAGAATATCAATGGCCACAATTTTTCCCGAGGGACCTACATGTTGAACAAGCACTTGAGACCAACCCCCAGGTGCAGCCCCTAAGTCTACCACTCTCATACCCCTAAAGAGTATTTTGTCTTTTTCTTGAATTTCGAGGAGTTTGTAAGCAGAGCGGGATCGGTATCCTCTTTCTTTTGCAAGTTGTGTGTAATAATCAGAATGCTGTCTATCTAACCAGCGTCTGCTGCTTTTTGATTTCGTTGATTTTGTCGATTTAGAACGTGATTTACCTGTCATGTTTTTGGGTATTCGTTAATAAATAACCTCTGACACCTCATAGGAGACAACACCACCAGGTGCTGTTACTTCAACAGTATCGCCTTTGTATTTACCAATAACGGCGCGTGCGATAGGAGAAGTAACTGAGATTTTACCCAGCTTCAAGTCGGCCTCTTCTTCTCCAACAATTTGATAAACCATGGTTTGATCTGTGTCGAGGTTAAGCAAAGTCACCGTTGCACTAAAAACAACTTTCCCATTATTAGCCATGCCTGTTAAATCAATCACTTGCACGTGTGACAATTTATGTTCAATATCTCGAATACGACCTTCCGTAAAGGCTTGTTGCTCTTTT
>JBPOIR010000044.1:0-13142 GCA_052034335.1 Pseudomonadota bacterium
TTGCAGATAAGGCTTTGGATTTATTAAATGTGGATGCCGAAGGCTTTGATATGATGGATAGAAAGCTTTTGAACGCAGTCATCGAAAAATTCAACGGAGGGCCTGTCGGCTTAGACAGTTTAGCGGCAGCCATTGGTGAAGAAAGAGGTACCATAGAAGATGTGTTAGAACCTTTCCTTATTCAACAGGGTTTTTTGATGCGTACACCCAGAGGTCGTGTTGCCACCGAACGGGCATATCAGCATTTCGGACTACCTTTTGTAAAAACGGATGTGTTGAATGCCTAATTCTACGCATCCTAAAGCGACGGATATAAAACCAACGCCGGTTATTACTATCGATGGGCCGGGTGGCTCCGGCAAGGGAACCATCGGGTTACAATTAGCAAAAACCTTGGGGTGGCATTTTTTAGACAGCGGCGCATTATATCGGGTACTGGCATTGGCGGCGCTTAACCATCATCTGGATTTACAGGACGAACAGGCTATCGTGACCTTGGCTGAAGCACTCGATGTCCAATTTAATGCGGAAATCGTGGTAGAAAAACAAAAGGTGACTGATCAGATCCGCACCGAATCTTGTGGGAATGCGGCCTCTCAAATTGCTGTTTTCCCAGCGGTTAGAGCGGCTTTATTGCATAAGCAATGTGCATTCTGTCAGCCACCTGGGTTGGTGGCCGATGGACGAGATATGGGAACGACGGTATTCCCAGAGGCCATTATCAAGTTTTTTTTGGAAGCGAGTGCTATCGAGCGAGCCAAACGCCGTTATTTGCAGTTGAAGAATGTTCATCCGAATGTTACGCTAGAGAATCTTTTGACGGAAATCAGGGAGAGAGACGTTCGAGACAGAGGGCGTGTAGCCTCACCATTAATTCCGGCAAAGGACGCTGTTGTGATAGACACAACAGGGTTGGGGATAAAGGAAGTGTTTGATCTCGTACTAAAAGAGGTCAATCGGCGACTTTATTAATTTGTAGCTTTAGGCCTGGGTCGCGTTATCCTACCATTAATTAAATGGCAGAGACGAACACAGAGACAGAGATTGGAAAATATTGATATGAGTGAAAATTTCGCAGAATTATTTAAACAAAGCATAGCCAAAACCAATGTGCATTTAGGTGCAGTTGTAACGGGTACCGTGATTCGTATTAGCGACGAATTTGTGACGGTACATGCCGGACTAAAATCAGAAGGCCATATTCCCATTGATCAATTTTACGATGACAATCGTCAATTAGAAGTTAAAGTCGGCGATCAAGTCGAAGTCGTTTTGGATGCGGTAGAAGATGGCTGGGGCGAAACGCGATTATCCAGAGAAAAAGCAAAGCGTGTTGAGTGTTGGACACGTTTAGCAAGAGCACAGGAAGCAGGCGAAGCCGTTAAGGGTATTATTACGGGAAAAGTCAAAGGCGGATTTACAGTTGAGATCCAAACCATTCGCGCCTTTTTACCTGGTTCTTTAGTCGATGTGCGGCCGGTACGCGATACCAATACGCTGGAAGGAAAAGAATTAGAATTTAAGGTGATTAAACTCGATCAAAAACGGAACAATGTTGTGGTATCACGACGTTCTGTTGTGGAATCCGAGGGCAGTGCCGAACGCGATGAGTTAATGACCACGTTACAAGAAGGCCAAGAAACAAAAGGTGTTGTTAAGAATTTAACCGATTACGGCGCTTTTGTGGATTTAGGCGGAATTGATGGCTTGTTGCATATTACCGATATGGCATGGCGCCGCGTGAAGCATCCGAGCGAAATTGTATCGGTTGGACAAGAACTTGCGGTAAAAGTCTTAAAATTCGATCGAGAAAGAAATCGTGTCTCCCTGGGATTAAAGCAATTAGGCGAAGATCCGTGGGTCGATATTACACGTCGTTATCCAGTAGATACGCGTTTAATCGGTAAGGTAACGAATATAACCGATTACGGTTGCTTTGTAGAAATCGAAGAGGGCGTCGAAGGGTTAGTCCACGTTTCTGAGATGGATTGGACCAATAAAAATATACATCCTTCCAAAGTTGTTCAATTAGGACAGGAAGCTGAAGTGATTGTTTTGGATATTGATGAAGAGCGACGACGCATTTCATTAGGACTGAAACAATGTAAAGCGAATCCGTGGGAAGCCTTTGCAGCGGCACACACAAAATCCGATAAAGTCAGTGGTAAAATCAAGTCAATTACCGATTTTGGTATCTTTATTGGTCTTGACGGTGGTATCGATGGCTTGGTGCATTTATCGGATATCGCATGGAACGAAAGCGGTGAAGAAGCTGTGCGTCGCTATAAGAAAGGCGAAGAAATTGAAGCGGTTGTATTGGCGGTTGATCCAGAACGCGAACGTATTTCGTTGGGGATTAAACAGCTGGAAGGCGATCCGTATGCGAGCTATACCGGAGAACATGCTAAAGGGAGTATCGTAACCGGCACAATTTTGTCGGTCGATGCAAAAGGTGCGACGATACAATTAGCTGAAGGGGTGGAAGGTTATCTGAAGGCGAGTGAGCTAGGGCGCGATCGTGTAGAAGATGCACGCACTGTGCTAAAAGAAGGCGATACGATAGAGGCTAAATTTACGGGCGTCGATCGTAAAACGCGACAGATTACTTTGTCTATTAAAGCAAAAGATTCCGAAGAGGAACAAGAAGCCATGCGTGAATTAACGCGCCAAGAGGGTGCAAGTCCAACATTGGGTGATCTGTTTAAAGAGAAAATGGAAACCAAAGATAAATAGGGAGTAGGTACTGAAATGCGTCTCTTAAGCATAATCACATTAACATTTGCGGTTTTGCTTGGGGTGAGCTTTGCAATTCTGAATGCAGGCTTTGTGACAGTACATTATTATGTTGGCACAAAAAGCCTGCCTTTGTCCCTACTCATTTTAGGCGCGTGGATATTCGGTGTTATCGTTGGGTTGCTGATATCCGCGTTTAAAGTCATAGGGCTACGAATGGAATTGCGGCGTCAGCATCGCGTGCGTGATTAACGAATGTGGGAATTTTTATTTCTATTGTTGCCTTTGGCGGCACTTTCTGGATGGCTGATTGGTCGGCGTGCGAGTATGCGTCAAGCGATTCGCAGACTCGCAGGCTTAAACAAGCTTTTAGATAATTCTTCAAATAAAAAAGCAGTCGATGTTTTAGTACAGCTCATGGATTCTAATCAAGAAGCGGTAGAAACGCACTTAGCGTTGGGCGGATTATTTAGGCGTCAAGGAGAAGTCGACAAAGCCATTGGTATTCACGAGAAATTGATAGCGAAACCTTCCTTAACAGAAGAACAGCGTGCATTATCATTATTAGAATTAAGTCGCGATTATATGCGAGCCGGAGTGTTGGATCGGGCAGAAAGTGTACTGTTAGAACTGATTGAGCTTGGATACGAACTCGATGCGGGGTTTCAGGGGCTTTTAGACGTTTATCAGCAGAGTAAAGACTGGCTAAGAGCCATCCAAATGGCACAGCAGTGGCAAGCTAAGAGAAATCGTAATATGAGTTATCATATTGCACATTTTTATTGTGAGCTTGCAGAGCAACAATGGTTAAAAGGTGAGCAAATTGATGCTTATCAGCATTTAAAAGAAGCGTTGGCAACCAATAAACGCTGTGTGCGAGCCAGTTTGTTATTAGGGAACATTGAAGCACAAGCAGGACGTTATAGGGTGGCCATTAAAGCCTATAAGCAAATACAGAAGCAAGACGAGGCCTTTTTATCTGAAATTGTTTTACCTTTAGCTCGCTGTTACGAAAGCCTTCATAATGCCGAGGGTATGATCAAATATTTTGATGAAAATTTACAAAAACATCTAACAACCTCAGCGGTTTTAGCTTTTGCAGAATGGCTGCTCAAAAGTAAGGGCGAGTCTGAAGCAATGCGGTTTGTTGTACAACATTTACGTAAAAATCCATCATTGCGCGGTTTGAGCCGATTGGTTCAGTTTAGTCTTGCGCGTGCGGAGGGTTCTCTGCAGCAGGATTTGCTATTATTTCAAGAGTTAATAGAAAAAATGCTTATCAATAAACCGTTATATCGATGTCAGGCCTGCGGTTTTTCTGGTAGAACATTACAGTGGCAATGTCCGAGTTGTAAAAGATGGGATGTGATAAAACCCATTCATGAGTAAAAATCTGTCAAAAAATTTTCTGGAGAGCAATATGATTAAAAAAGCGGTATTCCCCGTTGCAGGCATGGGCACTCGATTTTTACCTGCAACCAAGGCAAATCCTAAAGAAATGATGCCGGTGGTTGATAAACCACTGATTCAATATGCTGTAGAAGAGGCGATTGATGCTGGGGTTCAAGAATTAATTTTTGTTACCAGTAGCAGCAAACGCGCAATCGAAGATCATTTTGACAGTAATTTTGAACTTGAAACGAAACTCAAAATAGATGGAAAAAATGAATTGCTGGATATTGTTCGGGGTGTAGTGCCCGATGGCGTTTCTTGTGTCTACATTCGGCAATCAGAAGCCTTGGGCTTGGGGCATGCTATTTTATGTGCAAAACGGGTGGTCGGAAATGAACCCTTTGCCGTTTTGTTGGCGGATGATTTAATGAGTAGTAATAATCATATTTCATGCTTAAAACAGATGGTATTGAAATTTAATGAAGTGTCGACATCGATAGTTGCAGTAGAAGCAATAGCACCCGAAGATAGCGTAAAATATGGTGTGGTGGGCGTTGCTAGCGGCTATAAAGATTTTGGTAAAATTAATCAAATAGTCGAAAAACCAAAGCCAGAAGCAGCGCCCAGTCACCTGGGTGTGGTGGGGCGGTATATTCTTATGCCTGAAATATTTGCAGCGCTCGAGCAGGGTGTCCCTGGCGCAAATGGTGAAATTCAATTAACCGATGCCATTTCGGCGTTGTTAGCTCATCAATCTGTTTATGCCTTTACTTTTTCGGGTACGCGTTATGATTGCGGCGGCAAATTGGGTTATTTGCAAGCTATTGTTGCCTATGGTCTCAAACATCCTGAGGTAGCAGAAGAATTTCAGAAATATTTAAACACGGTTGTTTTGCAGGAAGCGTAGATTCAGAATGTTGATTTGTTGAGCCTTAATCTACTAAAATAGTCATTGTGCCGCTGTTCTGAACGAGACTAAATAACTGTTGAAAAGTGTCGACATTTAATTTTCGTTTAATATTTTCTCTAAAGGTTTGAACAGTTCTGCAGGATAAATCACCCAATAATTTAGCGGTATCTTTAATCGAAAAGCCTTTCATCCATAAACTTAAACATTCGACTTCTCGATTGGTTAATCGTCTTCCGGTGATATTTCTAAGTATGGTAATAACCATTTCTTTTTCAAAAGAAAAAAGATCGCAAAAAAGTTCGGAATATTGTTTTGCAATGGGCGTTGGATGATTTGTGCTGATCACTCTCGGGATATCCGAGAAGCTATGATAACGTGTAATAATGCCCCCCGTCATTTCCATTGAAATAATCCCAGAAAAGCCTATTTTTTCTCCTTTGGGTGCAACATTTAAAACGGGACCACTGTGAATGGCGTTACCATTCCATTTATAAATTAACTGATTATTGAGCGTGAGAATTTCTTGGATTCTAAATTCGAAAGCAGAGAAGGCCTTGAAAATTTGCGTAACGTAATCTTTAAGTGCTTTAGGACCTTGTCCAATTAAAAAGGTGGTTTGAATATCGGCATTCGGTGAAACAAAGCAATCTACCACATCCAAAGCTTGTTGATTCCAGAGAGGAAGTACAAACTGATTTGTAATATCTGTCAGCATAATTCGCATATTTAGTCCCTTATATATGTAATAGATAAATTTAATTTCCGCATATTATGCCCCTTTTGAAGTAATGTAAATCGGGTTTATAACGGAGTGTATATACATTTTTAAGCTTTTTTTCAGTGTTTTTGTATTTTGTGTAGATGCGATTATAATATTCGAGTCGCTTTGCACAGCGCAATAAACAGAAAGAAAGTATTAGTGCGCAAGAGAAAATACAGTGTCAAAGTAGATAGAGAGGAGTGCGAGCGTGTTAAAAAAATTGTCAAAATTGGTATTCATGGTTGCTCATGTAGCTGATTAAAAAAACAGTATCTCGTGTGGTGCCTCGTGTATGGGTCTGTTTTAAAGCAAGCTGTACAAGTATTGGAGTTGTATTATAATAACGGAAGGTGCAGATTGTTAAGTGACGAAGATGACTTTTTAAGATTATTTTTAAGGATTGTATCCCCATTAATTTAGGTTTTAAAGAATGAGTGATAAAGAATTTGAGCCGCGAGCCGCTGTTATTGAAAAAATAAGGATGCTTGTGGCGCAGAAAAAGAAAGCGCATGGATTAACTCAAGCACCTGCTTCCTCTGCGCTTGCGCCTGTGCCCGTGGTGGTCGGTGTAAAAACAGGTAGAAATGATCCTTGCCCCTGTGGGAGCGGGAAAAAATACAAAAAATGTTGTGCATTAAAAGGAGCTTCTGATGAGTGAAGCAGTAGTGAGCGAAGCGCTTTCGGAGTTTGATGAATTATGCCAAGCGTACATTACAGAATTGTATCGCAATGTATCTGGTTTTATTAGTTACCAACCTGGCGAAAAAGAAAGTGCGCAACTCGAAAAAGTGTTTTTAACCTACGGTGAAATTCTTTTTCCAAGCTTTAACAAAGTGATACGGCGCATGGATATTACTGAAAATGACGTCTTTTATGATTTAGGTTCGGGGGCGGGAAAATCGGCATTACAATTTTTCTTGAAAACGCCCGTTAAAAAAGTCATCGGTATCGAAGCGAATAAACTACGGAGTGACTCAAGCTTAAAAATATATAAGCAAGTTAAAAGAGAATTGCCGGAATTATTTGAAGGTGGTAGGGCATTAAAATGCTTGCCATCTAATTTTTTGGATGTGGACATCTCTGATGCCACAATCATTTATATCTGTTCTACTTGTTTTAATACAGAGCTTTTGGCAGATATCGGTAGAATCGTTGATAAATGTCCCAATATTAGATACCTGATTAGTATTCCCAGCGTTACTTACGATTATGCGAGCATCCCGTGCAAGTTGCCAATTGAAGAAGTGGTGGATATTGAATGTTCTTGGGGGCATACCAAATTTTATTTCTATACTCCTTCACCTGCAAACCCGGTTGATCCGGCAACCCTTCCGTCCTATTTCGCTAAGAAATAATGCCTTTATATATACGCTCAGGCGATATGTATGGCAAAAAGTAAATTTAATAACTGGATTTCTACTTATTTAAATAGGCGCATGCTTGTCGTTTTTATGTTGGGCTTTTCGTCCGGCTTGCCTTTGGCATTGATTAGCGGAACTTTACAAGCGTGGTTTAAGACGGCGGGCGCTAGCATGATCTTGATTGGTTTTAGCACCTTAATTGGCCAACCATATTCTTACAAATACCTCTGGGCACCGCTGCTAGATAAATATGCACCCACTGCAATGATCGATCGTCGACGGTGTTGGATGATTATGATGCAGCTGTTGATTATTGCTGCAATTATTGCGATGGCAATGTTTAGTCCTCAAGCGATGGTTCATATTTTTAAATGGGATGTCCCCGTATTATTTTTGTTGGGTTTATTTTTGAGCACGTGCTCAGCAACGCAAGATATCGCCATTGATGCTTACCGTGTCGAAATTTTAAAACATGATGAACGTGGTCTTGGTGCAGCGCTCGGTATAGAGGGTTATAGATTAGCGATGATCGCCTCTGGTGGTTTTGCTTTAATACTGGCGGATAAAATAGGTTGGCAATCAACGTATTTATGGATGGCAGGGTTAATGTTAATCGGTGTGATTGCAACTGCGATTGCACCCCCGGTGCAGCAAGTCGAAAAATCCGTTGGCAGTTTGCCTGCTTTGATTGTCATTTCTTTTAAAGACTTTCTGTTGCGTAAAAAAGCATGGTTAATTTTATTATTAATTATATTGTACAAACTGGGCGATGCCTTCTCACATGCTTTATCCAGTACATTTTTGTTGGATCTAGACTTCAGTCTTACGGAAGTCGGCATGATTAATAAAGTATTAGGTGTGGTTGCCACTTTAATTGGTGTCTTTGTGGGTGGTTTATTTATGACCCACGTGGGTTTGTATCGCGCATTGCTTTATTTTGGTATTTTGGCGGCTGCTACCAATTTAACCTACATGGTCCTTGCGTTGGTGGGTAAGAATTTTGAGCTTGCCTGCGGTGCAGTATTGATTGAAAACATCTCTGCTGGAATGGGTACAGCAGCATTTGTTGCTTTAATTATGAGCCTCTGTAACAAGCGTTATACTGCGACGCAGTTTGCGTTATTGTCCTCTTTAACAGCCTTAGGACGAACGTATGTCGGGCCAGTTTCGGGCTATATGGTACAAGCCTTTGGTTGGGCAATATTTTATGGGTTTTCTGCAGCTGTGGCGATTCCGGGCTTGTTGTTATTAATCTATTTGCGCAAACAAATTGAAAAGCGTGATGTCGATAGCGCTGCAGAATCGCTGGTTGCCGAAAGCTCGACGCGAGTAGATACCGTTGTAAATGAGGCATCGCAATTTAGCAGTGTCAAAGTGTAAAGCGAGGCGCTGAGGCACCAGCATTGTGATGCCTTGACCCCTGTTTTAAAAAATCACAGTTAGACTGTTGGAGGTTTTGCACGCTTTGGTCTCGCTCCTACCTCTGCTTTGAATTGAGCCGCTTCCTTTTTCGCTGCCTCTATTGCCGCTGCCTTATCGTACTATAACGAATTACTTGTATGAGCCAAGGCGCCATCATCTAAAGAACAATTGATAATAAATAGTTATTACGATATTATCTGTCTGTAAAACGAATTATAATTGTTCTATAGGGGTCAACACTGACAAGGGGTGTATCATGGATCGAAAGTCACGAGTGGATATCTACAATTATTTCTCAATAGAGATATTGGAAAATATAGGTATAGAAAAACCGGATCAAATTCAAATTGACAAAGTAGAAAACTCACTTAAAAAAATAACAAAACTTCTAAAAAATAAGCTCACGAATGGATCGAAATCGCAGATGCATTTTTTGGTTCAATAATAGACCAATGGCGCGTTTTTCTCTTGTGTAAATCATCGCAACGACAAGCAGAGAAATAAAGCTCACCCAGAATCCTGGCGCCAGTGTGGAGTGAAAGCTGTTTTTCAAAAAGGTACTCATTAAAGGAGTTGTGCCTCCCAATAACGCATGCCCAACGGTTACACAAACGGCAACAGCAGAGTAACGACAATTCGTTGGAAATAGTTTTGCCATGTAAGCCATAGCACACCCACAAATAAATGATCCAGGAACTGTTAATAAACTAATAAAAGCTAATACATGAAAAGTTGAACTACCTTCTTGCTTTAGTAGCATAAAGGCAGGTATGGGAACAACTATTGTACAAATGGCGCTCAGGATCATGTGGTTTCGAAACCCAATCTTATCCGCAAGGCGTCCAAAATAAACAATCACAATTGCATCAAGAGCAAGGCAAATCGCATTTAGTAACAAACTTTGAGAGGTTGTAAAACCAATTTCTTTAAAAATTTGATTACCAAATATTGTTGCACAATACAAAGGCATTACCGTTAATCCAGCAATCAAAATGGAGAGTAACAAATCACGCTTGTGACGAGCGAATAATATTTTCCAGGGCTGCGCTACCAGTTCGTTCTGCTGTTGAGCATCCATAAACGCATGGGTTTCTTCGAGGTTTTTTCTTAAAAAATAGATACTAAATGCAGATACACCACCTATAATAAATGGGATTCGCCACGCCCAAGTGGGCATAATTTTCATTGAAAAATAAGCACCCAGGATTGTAGCTAATATTGCTCCTATTCCCCCCGTTGCAATCAAAATGCCTGTTTGTCTTCCAAGTGTTTTAGAATCATCGTTTTCCGATATACATAAATTAACACCTGTAAATTCTCCGCCCATAAAAAAACCTTGCAGTAAACGGCATGTCACTAACAACACTGTAGCGCTAATGCCAATGCGATCGTAGCTAGGCAAAAGTCCTATAGCCATGGTTGGAAAGCCAACGTAAGCCATGCTCCAAATCAGTGGTTTTCGACGTCCCTGTTTATCGCCGAATAACCCGAAAAAAATTGCGCCTAATGGACGAGCCAAAAAGCCTGCTGCAAATGCGCCGTAGGAACCCAATAAATTAGCCTGTTCCGATCCGGTCGGAAAATAAATGGGAGCAAGCATGACTGCAAAAAATCCATACAGCGTATTGTCGAAACACTCCACTATATGCCCACTAAAAAGAGTCAATTTACGTATGTTCATGCTCAATATTTACTCCAAATTCCAAAAGATAGGCTTCAAGATATATGCGGCATAAGTTAATGTTATTCAGCTTATGTTCTCTCAACCCCTCTCTTACTGCAAAATAAGTAGGCACAACAGGCCCGTGTATTTCAGGTAAAACTTCTATTAAATTACCACGGTAAATAGAATTGGATTCCACCGGGCAGCTACAAATCCCCAGTCCTTCATTCGCGGCTAAGTATACGCCCATTGTTGAGTTAATAGATAAGCTTGCTGTTAATTTTGGCAAACCATAGCCTTTTCCTTTTAAGTGCCAGTTGATAGACTCGAAATCGCTAAAGGGTTGTTCGCCATAGGCAATAATACGATGCTGAAGCAGTTCTTCTGGTGTTTTTGGTATTCCCATCCTATTTAAGTATTCTTGACTCGCAAATAATTTGTGATGGCAGGTTATACGCCAAAGTTTCCTAAGGTTCGCTGGATTATTCATTGGTCTTAGAAAAATATCAGCAGAATTACTCAGTTTTTTACTGAGTTCATCCTCTGCAACAATGGTGACATTAATTTCGGGATAGCGACTTGAAAAAGTTAACATACCCGCCAATAAACAGCTGTCAGAAACAGCTTTTGTTGTAGAAATAATAATTTCACCTGGTATCCCTTTGCCTTGTTTTGCTCGCATATGTGCAAGGCTATCTTCGAAGGTAGCATATATTTTTTTTGCATAAGGAATGAATAAAATACCATCTTCTGTAAAAGAGGTATTTTGTTTGCGACGATTTACAAGCTTAGATCCTACTTCCGTCTCAATCTCTGTGATATGTGACCACATAGTTGAACGAGAAATGCCTAACACAGTGTGAATACTGATATCACAGTTGTTTTCGGCCAATGACAAAAAAGTTTTAAGGCAATAGAGCTTCATCGTAACGCAATGGTATCATAGAAAGCCATGGGGTCAATGGAATGAACTCGACCTCCTCTAAGATTCATCATTTAGGGTAAGTCCAATTTGTGTATTTAAAAATATGCTTATTTGGATTTGTAAGCAATCACACCAACGCTCTCGCGACCATCCAATCTTCTTCAGCACGTTAAAACGAAAGATGCTCGTTTTTTTAATCTAAGCTCGGTATACTGCCGATGACTCAATTAGGGCATGTGTTATAAAAGCGTTATTAAGGAGTGGAAAATATGGCAATCTTAATGCCGTTTATAGGTCAGACAAAACCCGTAGATAACGTTATCCATGCCAAACGCGCATTTGTTAGTCATAGTTCGGTTATTAGCTTAAGCGATGGAAAAGATAGAAAAATTAAAAAACAATTGGCGAATTGTATGAAGGAAATTCAACAATTAATGAAAGCGTCTTCGCTACGAAAAAAAGAGAAACTTTAATTTCCTCAATACTTCTGAATAACAGCGAAACCCCTAAACCCCCAGCCATTTTTTTGATGGGGCCAACAGCTGCCGGAAAATCGGAATTTGCTATTGAGCTAGCCCACAAAATACCCGTGGAAATCATTAGCGTTGATTCCGCAATGGTTTATCGAGGGATGAATATCGGTACCAGCAAGCCAAATTTGACTGAGATGCAGGGAATACCCCATCACCTGATTGATATACGCGATCCTGTCGAAACCTATTCCGCTGCAGAATTTGCAAAAGACGCAACGCAGTTGATTACTGAGATTACTGCACGGGGTCGTATTCCATTGTTGGTGGGTGGAACAATGCTTTATTTTCGCGCCTTGCAGCAGGGGTTGTCACACCTGCCTTCGGCCGATCCCAAGATGCGAGCCAGTCTGTTAGAAGAAGGGCAAAAAATAGGTTGGGATGCCATGCATCAACGTCTAGCGAAGATTGATCCCGAGAGCGCAGCACGCATTCATCCCAATGATCCTCAACGCATTCAACGTGCTCTGGAGGTATATGTAATAACCGGGCAGCCCATGTCTACATTGTTTGGTGTACAAAAGACAGAGGAAGCCAGAAAAAATTATGAGATTCATGCTTTTGCACTGGTTCCCAACGATCGTGCGCTGCTTCATCAAAAAATAGAGCAACGCTTTCGTCAGATGCTAGTGCTGGGATTGGTGGCCGAAGTAGAGACTTTATTTAAGCGTGGCGACTTGAATAGCAATATGCCTTCGATGCGTGCAGTGGGGTATCGCCAAGTTTGGAAATATTTAGAGGGAGAATATACTTTTGATGAGATGGTTTATAAGGCGGTTGTGGCAACGCGACAATTGGCGAAAAGACAACTAACTTGGTTAAGAAGCTTATCTGATATCACGTGGCTGTCAAATACCCGTTTAGCTTCTTTGTCGACCGTGGTACACTGCGTTTCTTAAGGGGAGTTTAAGTGGAGTAGCCACAATAACATCATGGAGAAAATAAATATGTCTAAAGGGCAAATGTTACAAGACCCATTCCTAAACGCGTTGCGTAAAGAGCGGGTACCGGTGTCTATTTATTTAGTGAACGGAATTAAACTGCAGGGGCATGTAGAATCTTTTGATCAATTTGTCGTGTTGTTAAAGAACAGCGTTAGCCAAATGGTCTATAAGCATGCGATATCAACGGTTGTTCCGACACGTAATGTTAAATTGGCTCACGGTGTACACGCTGACGAAGATGACGAAACCGAAATCGAAGATGAAGAATTTGTGCGCGAAGAAGAGCTGGGGAATGTGTAGTTGATTGAACGACCAGAGGGGGGTGAACGAGTCGTTTTAGTTCATCTCCATTTGCGGAGTGCGCATGTCATTTCGGATACAGAAGAATTTCGGGAACTCGCACTCGCGGCTGGCGCTGAGATTGTAGAAATTATCACCACGACACGCGATGCACCAGATGCCAAATTTTGTATTGGTAGTGGTAAAGTGCAAGAATTAGAAG
>JBPOIR010000009.1:0-2568 GCA_052034335.1 Pseudomonadota bacterium
CCGAAGGCATCGTTAAATCCCAAAGCTGTCGTATGTGTTTCTATGGCCCACCAGGCACAGGAAAAACGGCATACGGCTACTGGCTGGCGGATTATCTTGGCAAGCCTTTAGTGATCAAACGCGCATCTGATTTGTTATCGAAGTGGGTTGGCGACAACGAGAAAAATATTGCTGCTGCTTTTCGTGAGGCAGAGCAGGATAATGCGATTTTACTCATTGATGAAGTGGATAGCTTTCTACAGGATCGTCGTCACGCTCAGCGTTCGTGGGAGTTGTCGGGGGTGAATGAGATGCTGACACAGATGGAAAGCTACCAAGGTATTTTTATTGCATCGACCAATCTAATGAGCAGTTTGGATTCAGCTGCTTTACGCCGTTTCGATCTAAAAGTCAGTTTTGACTATTTAAATGGTGAGCAAGCATGGCAATTGCTACAAAGTTATGGCCAAAGCCTGTCGCTTGGCCATTTGGATAGTCAGTTGAAAGGGCGTATTAACAATTTGCCGCTATTAACACCTGGAGATTTTGCGGCAGTTGCGCGCCAGCATCGTTTTCGTCCATTGACTTCTTACGCAGATATGTTAGATGCTCTGACGGGAGAATGTGCGCTTAAGGATGGGCATAAGCGGACTATCGGTTTTGTTTAGTGAAGGATCTCAGTCATCATCTATATTTGGATTGATCAGCACTAAGGTTGACGCAATGTTTTTTAGTCTGGATTTACCAAACCAATGAACATTACTTGATGACAAAGTACTATGTCATGTTGTATATTATACGGGCATTAAATAAATATTTATTTATTGGCATTGCTCACAAAGTTATCCTTTTCTACTGAATGGCGTTCTACTTAGGTTTTTCCTGAGTTTACGCTAGCCCGTTACATACAACCAATCTTACGTACTAATTAACTTTGTCAGTCAATCTATTCTGGCAATGATTATTCGATTCTATCTCTAAATTAATCTTAAATCAGCCACATACAATTTTATGGTGTGATTAAAGCTATTTGCTTGTGCAGCCATATTTTTAATATTAAACAATTTTAGGGGGTATCGAAAATTTCAACATTGAGCTTTCTTGCACTTAACAAAAACAGGGCTACTCGCCAAGGACTAACCCCATGCGTCACAAGCTGACGATTGGGTCTGGATACTGAATCATTCAACCTTGGGAGCAGCAATATGATTAAAACATCACGTACTTTACCTTCGAGCCCAATAGAGAAAGATATAAAAGGAGCTTTATCCGATGATCTTTTACGTCTGTTAATTTTACGGATCATGATTCCGTTGGATGGGGCATTACAGTTATTGATCAATGGCTTTAGTAGTAGTCGCATCGCCAAATTCCTAGATATACCTGCTTCTGATGAGGTTAAAGACGGATCAATCCCAATTACCCTGAGTCTGTTGCGCCAAAGCCATAGCGATATGGAGGCAAAGGCAATTCCATGGGTGATTTCGGATGAATTACGCCGTAATAGCGAGAGCTTGTCGGAATTGATGGGCTTAAATGACGTGGAACGTCGCTTGTTAGAATTCAGTATTATTATTCACGTCGATCGAATGCTCAACAAGACGGCAGACTCGTTGGGAGGCTTGTCTAACCAGAATCTTTATTTTGCCCTATCTATTTTACTCGATTTGCCGTTGGCCGATATACGCGAAGCGTTATCAGGAAAAGGGCGGCTCGCCTCAGCAGGTCTATTGACCCTCGATGCCAATAGCAATTGTTGTTTGTGTGGCAAATTAGATTTGTTGTCTGAAAAATTTGTCGATCAAATGATGACAGACGTATTAGATACTGCGCAGTTACTTCGCGGGATGCTAAATTTGAGCACTCCACCCACGCTATCTTTGATGGATTATCCCCATTTCTCAACGTCCTTAGAATTACTGAAACCCTATTTGAGTGAAGCGATTGCTCAGCAACGGCGAGGGGTCAATATATTCTTGTATGGAGCCCCAGGAACAGGCAAAAGTGAATTGGTGCGAGTATTGGCAAAAGATTTGGGATACGAGCTTTTTGAAGTGGCCAGCGAAGATAGTGGAGGTAATCCACTGAACGGTGAGCGGCGATTGCGTTCTTATCGCGCGGCTCAAAACTTTCTATCTAAGCGTACAACTTTTCTTCTTTTTGACGAAGTGGAAGATGTATTTAACGATGGCAGTCATCAATGGGGCAGAAAAAGTACAGCCCAAGTTCGTAAGGCATGGATGAATCGTATTTTAGAAGAAAATCCTGTGCCATCTATTTGGTTATCGAATACCGTTGATGAAATAGATCAGGCATTCATGCGCCGATTTGATATGGTCTTTGAATTGCCAGCCCCACCCAAAAAACTGCGCGAAAATATTGTTCGTAGTTATTGTGCGGATTTTTTGGATGAAAAAACGGTGCATTCTTTAGCGGATGCTGAGGGCTTAACACCTGCGGTTATTACTCGTGCGGCGGGGGTTATCCAGATATTGCGCAACCATCTACCCATTGAGCGTATTCCACAAGCCATGTCTCATTTGGTGAGTAATGCCTTGCAAGCTCAAGGTTGTGGCTCATTACGTGCGG
>JBPOIR010000088.1:0-17274 GCA_052034335.1 Pseudomonadota bacterium
CCTGGCATCCGTTTTCGTCCCATACTTCCAAACTCCTATGGTTGGATGTCGCGGGACGACTACTACAACGCTTATAATGATCTACCCACGCATCTAAATCAAGCCTGTCGAAAGCTACCCCTTTTGATCCAATGGGGATCTCCCTAATATTTGGTCTAACGTCACTATTGAACCGATGTCTATCCATTCCTAAATAGGTCGGAGCATCCCGAAGCCTAATAAGCCTTGGCAATAGCTGCATGGGCTTTCTCCCTGTTACGTAATTCTTCTCTGACAATATTGATTTTCTGAGGTGCTGTAATACCAATACGGGTAGTACCATTAACATTACTCAATACAGTGACTTGAATGTCGTCACCAATCCAAATCGATTCACCAGACTGACGATTTAATATCAACATTTTTTATTACTCCTATCTTTAAATACCCATGCACTGTTTTGTAAACATGATTTATTGCCCAAATAATTTATTGGTACTTTTTTGGCACATTTTTTCGCCTTTTGTTTATTAATTTCATTTTGTTCTTGTTAAATAGCTCACTCCTATCGCACTTGGGTTGTAACCTACTCAAACGTTCTTTAGCACTTACATAGTCTCGAATAAGCATTTGTTTTCCTCCAATCAATCCAAGGTTCACTATTCACACTGTACTTGAAAAAAACGGGAACGCATTCCCGTTTTTTTATGGGTTAATGGAGTTGTAAATATTCACGCAGTACTCCCTAGGGAAAAAGGAGGTAAGGAGAAGGAATGCCATACAAGTGAGGGTGATCAGGATGTCACACGATCAAAGGCAGAGACAGCATCAAGAATTGCAGAAGGCAATAAAGCTTTCTGGAAGTGTTACGGCACTTAGTAAACTTATTAAAGTGAAACGAGAACGGGTCAGTAAATGGCGCAACCAAGAAACCAAAATTCCCTATAAGTATAGAATAAGAATAGCAAAAAAAAGAGGCGTAAATCTTGATCTTTTATCTCCTGATACGCTAGAAGAAAATGAAGCACATAAACAACATAACAAGTGGGCAATCATTGAAGTTCCAATTAAAGCGATTAATGTTTTGCCTAATTCCATTCGGGATTGTATGACAGATGATCGCCCAATCATTATTGATACGGATGGTACGTTAATTACAGGGTTAGCAAAGTTTAATGCTTATAAAGCAGCCGGGATCAAAAACATTCCTGTCATCGTTTTTGATTTCGAATCTTTGTTTCTAGCAACAAAGCCTATCTTTGATATTGACATCTATTTTTTATTCAATGAGCAAGTTGCCATCTGTTTACGATTGGAGCAATTACTGGGTAATCGCCAAGGCCAACGTAATGATCTGATCCCTTCTCAAAGCCCAAATGAAGAAAATGATAAAAATTCGACCCCACTTCGTCCAATACTGGACGAAGTGAAGGGCAGAAAAGACAAAAAAATTGCCAAATTAATGAAATTTCATAGCAAAAGCACTTATCACAATGCAAAGCAAGTTTTCTCACAAGGATCTTTGCCCCTAATTAATCAGCTTGATCAGCAAATTATTTCCATCCATAAGGCTTTCAAAATATCCAAGTCGCCTGAAGCTGAACAAAACCAATGTATTGAATAGGTAAAAAACAATGTCCATTAAATGAAAGGAGGAAGATGATGCCCAGAATCCGCAGTGTAAAACCAGAGTTGTTTACGCATGAGCGCTTATTTGAAGCGGAAAGCGATTATAAGTTGCCGCTTAGGTTGGCGTTTATCGCATTATTTACCCAATGTGATCAATGGGGATGTTTTCGTTGGCAACCTAAACGCTTAAAGTTAAATATTTTACCGTACGATGAAGTTGACATCGTACAAATATTTGATGCGTTAGCGGCGAGTGGCTTTATAGAGAAGTATGAGATACAAGGGGAATGGTATGGCCGCATCCCCTCTTGGCCAAAGCATCAAAGAATTACAAGACCTGAGCATCCCAGTGGCATTCCTTGGCCAGAAGGATTTATTCCCATTAAATTTCCTAAAAAAAATAATCCAAAGTCCAAGGAAAAGATTTCGCCTCCGAGCCTATTAAAGGAAGGGTTACCTTCCGCTATTCCATCAAATGTAGATGCGGCGTTAGCATCCCCCGCCCCTATTCCAGCAAATGTAATACAGATGCCTGCTGTAGCAGCTAGCGTGCATATAGAAAATGAACAAGGATATGGTACAGCGAGCGTTTCCCACAACCGTGTACAGATAGAGAATGTACTTGGGGATAACAGAGTTGACAGCCAGCATAACCTTATACAGACAGAAAGTGAACAGGCGTGTGACACGGGATGTATTGATGCACACACTGTACACACAGAAAATGTACTTGTGCGTAACACGGGATGTATCGATGCACACAATGTGCACACAGAGAATGTACTTGGGTGTAACACGGACTGTATTGAGTATGACCGTGGAAGAACTTGGTGCACGGGGAATATGGAATATGGAAATGGAATAGGGAATAGGGAATATGGAAATGGAGTAGGGAATAACACCATTGTCGCGTCCAAGACGCGACCGCGTTCGATTTTTAACACAGAACCCATTTTGAAAATTTTTAAGCATTGGCAAACGGTGATGAAGCATCCCAATACCAAACTCGATCCCAAACGCACAGTTTGTATTGGCAAAGCATTGGACTGGGGCTATAGCGTTGAGCAGCTTTGTGAAGCCATCACGGGATGCAGCATTACACCCCATAACCTGGGAGAAAATGACAGGGGGCAACGTTATGACGGTTTGTGTCTTATCTTGCGAGATAGCGATCAAATCGATCGCTTCATAGGCAATTATCACTGCCCGCCACGCCCTTTGACCGAAACTGAACGAAAAACCAAAGCAAATATACAATCCCTGCAATATTGGGCGAATCAAAAAATGGCGGAGGAATGTTTCAATGGAAAAGATTGATATCAAGCCATTTATGAAATTAATTGCCAGTATAGGCGAGCTTTATGGCAAACCCATTTCTGCATCATTGACAGAAATTTACTGGCAATCGTTGAAGTGTTTTGAACTCGAAGATGTGCAAAAAGCATTGCAAGCGCATATTCATAATCCTGATTGCGGTCAGTTTTTCCCAAAACCTGCGGATGTGGTGCGATTTATAGTGGGTAGTGGTGAAACTCGAGCGTTGTCAGCCTGGGCGGTGGTTGAAAAAGCTATGCACCAGGTCGGGAGTTATCAAAGCATAGCCTTTGACGATCCGTTAATCCATATCGTGCTTGAAGAGATGGGGGGATGGATTAAGCTTTGTAGCACGAAGCTTACCGATCTCCCTTTTCGTGCTAATGAATTCCAAAAGCGATACATGGGCTTTCTCAATAAAAAAACTGAGCGTCACCCAAAATATTTAGTGGGAATTATAGAGACAGACAACGCTAAAAATGGTTTTGAAATTTCGCCACCTTTGTTAGTGGGGGATGCTGCAAAAGCCAAAGAAGTCATCAAGGCTGGCGGTGGAACACCGCTCTTGGTACAAGCGTTTAGTCGTTCGATTACTGAGATTATGCAAATACCCTTCCCACCAAAGCCAAAGGATAACGACGAATGAAATCTATCAGTTTGACTCGAAGCCAAATTGAGATTGGCGGTTGTTTAGTGCAGGGGATGTCCAGCAAAGATATTGCGCGTCGGTTTAAAATTTCTATAGGCACAGTCAGAGCGCATCAAAAAGTAATTCGAAAAAAATTATCTGCCAGCAATCCTTACCAGGCGGGATATCAACTGGGTGCTTTCTTAAATTTGGAGGCAGAAAGATTAAAAAATTATCTCTAATTACTCAATTTGGGTAATGACCAATGCCACTTTTGGGAATAGTAATGTTAGAAATTATTTGGTTATCATGAATGTGTAAGAATCGGTTTCAAGGGTTAGGTTCAAACGGGAGGGTTCAATGAATAAAATACCATTGCAAAAAAGTGACAACAGTTTTTTTAATAATTACTCATTTTTATTTTGGGTAGCAGCAATGCCTATTACTATTTTTCTTTGTTTAGTTGCGGGAGAAAGCATCGCTCTTGCTGAAGGTGACAGAGTCGCCGAGATTAACGAATTAACGACACATGTCGCAAAATTAGCTAAAAATGGTTGTTACATCACGGGCACTGCTTCCGCGTTAATTGGCTCTATTTTTGCGGTTGCACAGCAGAGCCTAAAAATCTTTGGGGTTGCAGCAGCGGTAACTTTATTGGCTTTTAAGGCACCCGCTTTTTTTACTTCTGCGATGTTGATTTAAGATGGAGCAAACCCAAATCCCCATCCCTGTTTTTTTAAATGAACCCGAAAAGGTGATTTTTTGGACATGGTCTGAAGTCGCCTGGTTTTTAGGCATATTTTTCTGGGTATGGATTTTATGCTCTTTTTTATTAGGGTTGTTCTTGGGTGTAGGCATGATTAAATTGCTTCGGTTGATGCAAAAAAGTCCTTTAGGCGATTTAACTAAAATCGGAGTGTATTGGTTTTTGCCGACAAAAAATAGCTTTAAGACTTTTCCGCCATCATATATTAGAGAATTTATGGGATGAATAGTGAAAATCTATTAAGCAGCCGCAATCAAGCAGTAACAGAACGCAATCGTTTGTTAATGGGTTGTGCGGTTCTGAGTGGATTAAGCCTTTTATTAGGATTCTCGGTTTTTTGTTTGGTGGGGAGAGAGCGGGTGGTGATTGTGCCGCCTATTGTTACCCGAGATTTTTGGGTGGGGACGGATACGGTCTCGGATAGCTATTTAGAGCAGATGAGCGAGTTTTTTGCAGGACTTTTATTAAATGTGAATCCTAACAGCTTTAAAACGAGGGCTGAGCATTTATTACAACATGTAGCCCCTAACGCCTACCCTACGCTTAAAACCCAATTAGTGGAACGACAATTGGAACTTGAACGCCGAGCAATGTCAACGGCATTTTATCCTGCTAGTTTCAAAGTCGATAGGCATAAGCTTTTAGTAGAACTCAAAGGTGAGCTCAAGATTTTGGTGGGTAATGCGCCTGTTGAGTCTCAAACCAAAACCTATCATATCCAATTTAGTCAACACCATGGTCGTCTTTATATCCAACAGTTTAGGGAGGTTCCACATGTCTAAAATTTTGCTCAGTATTGCGTCAGTATTGTTTTGTGCGACAGTCGTAGCGCAGCAACAGATACCGGTACAAGAAGGTACAGAGGTAAGCATTACAGTTTCATCGAATACGCTGAATCGCTTGGCAGTTGAGAACGACCGCATTATGACTGTTAAAGGTATTACCGGACAGTTTCAGCTCGATAAAGATGGTGAATCAGGACAAGTCTTTATCAAGCCCATTGCAACGGATAAACAAGAACTTATTCATTTATTTTTGTTAACGGAAAAAGGACATACCTATCCTTTAAGCCTGACTTTGCATGAAGGTGCCGCTGAAAGCATTTTGTTAATGCCTTCACAGAGTGAACCCGCCCAGTGGGAACAATCTAGCAGTTACGAAACCTTATTAAGAACACTGGTTAAAGCCATGCATAACCAAACACCCGTCGAAGGGTTTATTATTAATAAAATTAAAACGCAAATCCCCATTATTAAACAGGCTAAGGTTAGCCATCTTCAAACCTATACCGGAAAACAATTACAAGGCCATGTATTAGAGATTATCAATACATCCAAAGAAGAATTAATTTTAACTGAGCAGTTGTTCAACTTAAAGGGTGTGAGAGTCGTATCGATTCTAAATCCCATTTTATGCTCACGCGCTAAAACACGTGTTTATGTGGTGAATTAATATGAAACTGATTTCAATTCCAACAGGAACACTTAAAAAGCATCAACTAAAGATTTTTAGTGGTGCTATCGCTGTTCTCGTCACATTGGGTGCGCTATTGTTTTTTATAGGTATGGAAAAAGAACCTTTAGCCATTGACACTATGAATGAAAAAGCACCGCTTTATGATGTCACAGAAGCCTTAGAAGATAAAAGCTTTTGGGTATTTAAATCAGAGAATCGTTTAGCTGAACAAGAAAAAACGCAAGCCAAGTTAATGCAGGATTTAGAAGAAATCCGAGAGACCTTAAACAAGCCTGAAACTGAAAATGCCAAATCAGAAATCGAAACCTTGCAAAGTCGGGTTTTTGAGTTAGAGCAAAAATTAAATTTATCCTCTTTTGGGCAAGTGCCTGCTGAAGAAAACAAAATCAATAACGACGCTGCATTTGAAACCCCCGCTCCCTCGTATAACTTTAGCAATAACGCTTCTCAAAACGTTAATCCAGAAGTAAAAGAAGCACCACTGCGTTCCACAATTTTTTCAGAAACGATAATCATGCCAGATCCCAATGAAGCAAACCCTAAACATCATCACGACAATTATATCCCCGCAGGTGCTTACGTAAAGGCGGTGCTATTAAGTGGTGTTGATGTTTCTGTTGGAATTTCCTCTCAGTCTAATCCGCAACCGGTGTTATTAAGGTTAGTACACCCAGGCAGTCTGCCTAATAAATTTTTAGGAAAAATGCGAGACTGTCGCATTATTGCCGCAGCTTCAGGAGAATTGTCCACGGAACGCGCACAGTTTAGATTAGAGAAATTAAGTTGTATTCAATTTGACGGTCATGTGATTGAAACTGATGTCGACGGTTATATCAGTGGTGAAGACGGCAAAAATGGTATGCGGGGGCGCATGGTGATGCGTGATGCAGAAGTTTTAAAGCGCGGGTTTTTAGGTGGATTGCTATCAGGCTTGGGTAAAGCGACCAGCCAATCATTTAACACCACCAGTGTCTCACCTTTAGGTGCCGTCAATACTGTAAAAGGCGGCGATATTTTTAAACAGGCGGGTGCTGAAGGTGCCGGAAATGCCTTTGAGTTAATGGCTAAATATAATATTCAAAGAGCAGAGCAGTACCAACACGTTATACAAATCAGTGCCGGGCGAGAAGTCTTTGTAATTTTTCATTCGGGTAGACAATTTGGTGAACACCGCGCGAAAGCGATAAATCCCGTTCCTCACCCCAAAACCCATTCACTTTTTGGAGATAACCCATGATGAAATCTAGCGTATTATTGCTTTTTTTAAGCCTCACGGCGTGCTCTGCTTCACAGCAGTTTGATTGCCCGTACAAAGAAGGTGCCCGTTGTTTAAGCGTAGGTGAAATCGACCAAAAAATTAATACGGGCCAATTGAGTTTCTCAGAAAACAAAAACGTATCCGCTCTTAAAAAACTCGATGTGCTATCAAACAGCACTGTTGCGCCAACCTCCTTACGTACGCCCGAAACCGTATTGATGGCTTGGATAGCACCCTATTACACAACAGATGGCGTTTATCATGAAGGGCATCGCATTCATTTTATAGGAAGCGAAGCCACTTGGATTAATACTTCTGCTGAAATCAGCATTCCAGGAGATAACCTCTAATGTTTTCAACATCTTTTAACAAACCCAAGAAAATCATCGCAGATTTTTTAAAAGCCAGTCTATTGCAAGATGATGAAAAGCCTTTGCAATCTGGAACGCTCGAGAATTTAAACAAAATCTTGAGCCTGCATTCTATTGCGGAATACCTACCCTATGAAACCTATAATCCCGACACCGAGATTTACGAGTGTAAAGGTGCTAAGGGAATTGTGTTAGAAGCAAATCCGATGGTAGGGGCTTCAGATAATAATGTAGACGCTTTTTATGCCTTATTACAACGCATTTTGCCTGAAGGTACTATCATGCATTGTTTACTTTATGCTTCCCCATACTTGGGTCGTTCTTTTGATGCTTTTATTAAAGAACGACAACATCCACACCCCCTCATTAAACGATTAGCCGAAAAACGCATTGATTTTTATAAAAAAGGTGTTCATGAAACATTGATCCCAGGTCAAAAAACAATATTGCGCGATTACCAATTATTAGTCTGTCTCGTTTTTGATAATGCCCTAGGCTTTAGTGATGATAAAATACTGTCTTTAAAAAATAGCTTAATCAGCACCTTAAAAGGCTCTGGTATTGACTCCTTTTCACTTCCCCCAGAACCTTTTATGCAATGGATAGATGCACTCTTAAGACCCAGCGACGCTTTATATCCTGAATCTTTTCATTGGAATGAATTAGACACGATTGCCCATCAATTGGGTGCACCTCATTGTGCCCGCATTGTGACTCCTTCCAAGATGTTTCTTTATGATGGAGAAAATGATGGCAAATGGCAAATCCGAAATTTTAGAGTCAGCCATTTTAGAAAATACAGACCACATTTAAGCGAAATGTCCGATTTTATTGGCAACCTTTTTGATAATACAGCGCAGATTGGTTGCCCTTTTTCTTTAAGTTTTATTATTCATATTTGCAAGCAATCCACAGAACAAAACATTGCTGCTACACGCGCTTTTAGAGCCATGCAAAGGGCGCAAAAATTAGCAGCGCATAGCCAAAAGGCGGTTAGTGATGCACAAGAGGCTAGAGCTATTATGCGGGCAATAGAAGATAAAGAAAGAGTCGTTTTGGTTTCCTTTCAGGTGTCTCTTTATTGCAAAACCGAAAATGCGGAAGCACAAGAAGCGGCACTCATGAATGTTTTTCAAGCGTCTAATCCCAAATGGCAATTGGTTAAAAATTATCTGAGTCAAATGGTTATGCTGTTAGCCCATCTGCCGCTTAGCCAAAACCATACCATGATGAAAGAACTCAGTCGGCTTAAATTAACCTATAAACTGTGGGCGACTGATGCCGCCAATATGCTGCCCATCATTGCCGAAATGAAAGGTATGAGTAGTCATCGATTGATGCTTGTTGGTAGACGTGGCCAAACGCTTTTTTGGGATCCGTTTGGTAATCAAAAGGGCAACTACAATACCTGTGTAGCCGGTATTTCAGGCAGTGGTAAATCCGTTACAGTACAAGAAATGGTTTCCTCTCTTATAGGCACAGGGGCTCGCGTGTGGATTATTGATGTGGGCCGTTCTTATAAAAAACTCTGCCAAGTTTTAGACGGACAATTTATAGAATTTAACGAAAATGCTAAACTCTGTTTAAATCCTTTTACCACTGTTAAACCAGCAGAATTTAAAGAATTTATTGGGTTTATGACACCCTTTATTGGTTCCATGATTAATGCTCATCAAGAATCAGATTCTATAGAGATGGCTTTTATTGAACAAGCGGTTAAAGCGGTCTGGGATTTAGAGGGTAACCAAGGCTCTGTCACCAGCATTGCTGCTTGGTTATTAAATCACGTAGATACACGTGCTCGAGATTTGGGTACAGTCCTCTATCCTTATACCACGCAAGGTCAATACGGTTCTTATTTTAATGGTGAAGCCAACATCAACTTTGATAATGCCATGGTGGTTTTTGAGTTAGAAGAAATCAACTCAGATAAACGCTTGCAAAGCATACTCTTTATGTTGTTGATGTACCACGTGACTGAAAAAATGTGTTTGGGCGCACGTAAAATCCAAATGGCTTTAGTCATTGATGAAGCCTGGGACATGTTAAAAGGCGGGCAAGGTGCCAAAATCATTGAAAGCATTGCGAGACGCGCCCGTAAATACGCAGGCTGTTTAGTCACTATTACCCAATCGATTGCGGATTATTTTGCATCCAGCGCGGGTTATGCCGCTTATAAAAATTCGTATTGGAAAATCATTCAAATGCAGAACAAAGCGGATATTAATATGCTCGTCGATGACAAAAAATTGATTTTAAATCCCTTTCAAAAACGATTGCTCTGTTCGGTCGTGACCGAACACGGTCTTTATTCTGAAATGATGATCTTAGGCGATAACAATGAGTGTGCAGTGGGACGTTTATTACTCGATCCGTATTCACGTATTCTCTATTCCACCCAAGCCAAAGACTTTGCTGATGTTAACGAACTCTGCCAACAAGGTGTTTCTCTGGTAGACGCTATTGGTATGGTGGCCGATGAACGCTTTCCCTCAATGGAAATAAAATAAGGAACAATTTATGTCCACTATCAAAGCGCAAAAAACTACCTTAAGACCCGATAACGAATTACTGTATGCTTTGATTAACCCAGAGCCAAACTTTAAGCCAAAAGAAAAAGAAAGTTTAAGTCTTAAATTTAAACGGTTTAGGGATTCGAAAGCATTCTGTTATTGGCCATTATTGCTGATTCCTCTAGCTTTTTGGCTCGGGAATCATTTTGCCATCGTCATTAATCAAACAGATAGCTTACCTCAAAAGGTTTGGGTGATGGCTTTAGATCAAAAGCCTAAAAGAAACGATTTTGTTGCTTTTAAGCCCTCGCTTAAAAGTGATTTGCCGAGGAACATTATTTTGCATAAACAAGTATTAGGGATTAAAGGGGATGTGGTTTCACTTAAAGGTAGAGATTTCTACATTAATGGAGAATTTGTTGCAACTGCTAAAACCCATTCACTAACGGGCGAACCTTTAGCATTAGGTGCTACTGGCACCCTCAAAGAAGGACAGTACTATGTTTCAACACCGCATAAAGACAGCTTTGATTCTCGTTATCAAAAAATGGGTTGGATTACTGCTGATGAGCTTTTGGGTGTGCTGTATCCCTTATGGTGAAAGTATGGCTTCAAATCTTGGTGTACAAGGCAGTGTTTATGAAATTGGAGAACAAAACGCATTAGAGTGGATTACAGAGAGGTTAACCGTGATGCAAATAAATGGTGAGATTGATGCTCAAAACCAAAAGCTTAAAAATCAAGCGTTGGCAACTTTAGAGCGACCTGCTCCAACCGTCTTAAAACCTACCAAACACGAGCGAATATTTGAAAAAGATTTAACCATCACGGTTCCAAGGGACATCAAAGATGCAAGTGAAAAAATACTATACCTAGCCGGAACACGCGTTAATCCGTTAAAAAATATGTTTAGCCGTAAATCTTTGATTTTTTTTGATGGCGATGATCTAAAACAATTAAACTGGGCACTACAAGAATATAAAAACAAGAAAGGACTTGCTAAATTGGTGTTAATCAAAGGCGCACCTTTAGAGCTGATGCGACAATATGATATTCCATTCTATTTTGATCAAGCGGGTAAGTTGTCGCAATATTTTCAATTGGAACAAATACCTGCGGTCATTCGTCAAGAAAAAGATAAATTAATTATTTCAGAGGTTAAATTATGAATGCTCTATGGGTCGTAGGATTGCTCAGTATCTTGACACCATTCAGCGTAAATGCCCATATGACGTGTAGCGGTAAGTTTGTGAATCCCATTACCGATATTTGCTGGAAGTGTTTATTTCCGCTATCTATTGCAGGCAGAAACGTAGCTAATCCCAATCAGGATAATGCAACGCCTGATGAAGATAAAAGCTTTGTTTGTCTATGCGGCAGCCCTGTGCCTAGAATTGGCATACCTGTAGGGTTTTGGGAACCATTTAGATTAGCGGATGTTACTTATAAACCTTTTTGTATGGTGAACTTAGGTGGCATTGATTTAAAACTAAATTTGGGAACGTCTGCCGGCACTGTGGGTGTTAAGCAAGGTGGTGAGACTGCTCGAAAAACCGCTTTTTATCATGTGCATTGGTATGTTTATCCGGTACTTTATTGGATGAATCTGGTCGTCAATCTTGCCTGTATGACATCCGAATCTTTTGATATTGCCTATATGACGGAATTGGATCCACTCTGGAACGATGACGAGATTTCCATTTGGTTGAATCCTGAAGTAGCACTATTTGCCAATCCCATCGCACAAATGGCGTGCGCTGCGGATTGTGTTAAATCATCCGTGAGCACGCCTATAAACGGATTGTTTTGGTGTGCAGGATGTCAAGGGGGTGTGTATCCATTGACAGGGACTTTAGGATTTCATAATGGCGGTGCAGATGCAAGCACTTTGATAGTAGAAAAGCTCATTTTTAAATTACACCGAGAGATGTTGCTCTGGGGTTCTATGGGTAAAAAAGCAGCCTGTAGTCTATACCCCATGCCTTGGTGGCGGAAAGATCAATACAAATTACAAATGACTTATCCATCGGTGACCAAAGACACTAAAAAAGCCTGTAATCCTATTGGTAGAACGACTTTCTTTTGGGGAACAAATAAAGAATATCCCATCAAAGGTGAAGATTTTGGGTATCTCATCTGGAGACGAAGGCTATGTTGCGTTATGTAAAGTTATGGTCACGATTTATTGTTGGAGCACTAATGATTTTATTTTCTGTACCGGGTTATCCAAATCAACCTTATGAATCAGGATTATTAATCTTTGTGTCTTTTAGTATGCCTAAAGAGAGCTTAAAGCTTTGGGCAGAACAAGCGAACCGTGTTGGATGCCCATTATTGCTTCGGGGCTTTGTGGATAATGATTTAACAAAGACGACCGCTAAAACACATACCATTTTTGGCGAAAAAGCCAATGTTGAGATTTCAATTGACCCCGAGAAATTCCAAAAATTTAATATTGATGTTGTTCCTGCGGTTGTGATTACAACACAAGAAAATGCAATAGAAAAAGAAAGTGTGGATGGTAGTTTAGTTCCTAATTTTGATGTGATTTACGGAGATACGACTTTAGAAGAAGCATTAGAACGCATTGCTAAATCTGGGTCACCGATAAACCAAGGAGTGGCAAGTCATTATCTTAAAAAATACCGAGGTCAGCATGAATAAGCCTTTTGATGGAAACAGGATTATCTTTAAAAATGCAAAGCAATTGATAGCATTTTTGTTATTAACCTGTCAGTCCATTAATACGATGGCAGGTTCGAGTGAAGAAGGCAAATCATTTGCCGAGCAGCTGCATAGTCAAGGATATCGCAATCAAGAGAATGTAATAAATACGATGCAGCAAGAATGTGGTCAAAACGCTCAAAACCAACATTTACAGCCGCAAGCCTGTGAACTCCAGGCACTTTTCGACGGACATTACGACACTGGAGATAAAGAAGATATTTTAAAATCACAGCTCGCCAAAAAGAATAATGCGGCTTCTGAGCTGTCACAGCCTAATCAGCCTACATTGGGAGATGCAGAAAAGCTTTTAAAAGAAAAACATCGATTTCACATCTCCGCTGAAAGCGATGTATTTAAAAAATATCAGGCAATTTCTGGAACGGTTGCAGATGATAAAAGTCAAGCTGAATTATTTGAGAAAGGCTCAAAGCCCGTTCAACCAAAATCTCCATTGGAAAACAAAATTGTCAGGTGTAGAAAAGGTGTGCCCCCTGCACTTCGAACTTGTGTCAAAAAATTAGTGGTAAAAGCTATTCCCCAAGCAGATTTAATTAAAAATGTGACAGCGACTTTTACGGCACGATGTTATAACTTAGTGACTTTTAGTATTAATTTAAAAACCGGAAAAATTAATGTATCGCAATGTGAAAATCCAGGACCTACGAATCTATCAGTTGATCATCCTATCGGAGAGCCAGATTACCCCGCTAGAACCACGATCGCTTTAATCAGTAAAGAGCACTTTGGAGAAAGTGGTGTTGATTTTAGGGCAAGTGGAGTCAATCCGACACAGGGTAATGGTTTTACAGGTTCTTTTACAGCCTTTCAGCCGCATACGGGCAGAAAGAAATCCCATACAAATAACAAAAATAACGTGCGAGGCGGCCGCTATGTCTGGAAAGTTACGATGCCCCAAAAACCCATATTACAGGAATATTGGGTAGGATGTGAAGATTTAGAACGCCTACAGAACGAAAATAGTTGCGAGATGGTTTTTTCAGAACAACAGGGGTTGAATAAAACTGTCGCAGTGCCAGGCTATGAAGCACCTGTCACAAGACCGCATTGGTCAGAAAATAAAGAATTTCTCTGCGGTGGTGGTAGAGATATTGACGAATGTGAATCTTTAGTTGAGCAAAAATGCGAGCAAATTGACTCTAAATGTGCTGTTTTATTAGAGGATAAAACTTGTGTTGAATATGAAAATACCTTTCGCTGCAATGTGTCCGATTATCAAAAAACAGATGGGCTAAGCTTTAACGCGGGATCTTTAAGCTTTTTACCAGGCACAGGACAATCGGTTTCTGAGGGCTATAGTGCTGCCGATTTTGGTGAGGCGGTTACAGGCTTTAGTGCATTAACAGAAATGGGTAAAACATTGGAAGACGGACTAGGTGGAATAATAGGCGACCCCAACAATCCAACTGTATTTCGAGGACAATGCCGACAATGTCGCGTGAACTTGGGTTCTTTTGTACGAGACTGTTGCAAACTAAAAGGTGTTTTGCAAGGCTTATTGGGTAAATGCAATGAAGAAGAAAAGAAGCTTGCTATGGCGGCGGTTAAAAATAAGCGTTGTATCAAAATTGAAGGTCGTTATTGCCATAAGAAAGTTGCTAAAGTCTGCGTTGAAAAAAGAGACTCTTATTGTTGCTATGGTTCACAATTAGCCAAAATCCTGCATGAAATCGCACACCAGCAATTAGGCATATCGATGGGAGATGCCAAACATCCTGTTTGTAGCGGCTTGACGGCGAGCCAGTTAAGCCAATTGAATTTTGATACGCCTTTCGCGCAGCAAAAGCTTTCTGAAATTTTAGGTGAAGTACAGGCGAGCGCACAGGAAAAATTTAATCGAGTTCAAGAAGTCGTATCCAAGGCTAAAAGCCTTCAAGTCAAAGCGGTGGATTGGGAGAAGAAACAAGCGGAGATAGAACGAGAAGTTAAAAATCGTGCAGAAAGACAAAAGCAATTAAACATGACCGCAGAGCAGAAACAATGAAAACCTTGAGTTTATTAAAAATACCGAGCGACTCGAGAACTATTAATGTTTATTTATTGAAGTTATGTTTATTTTTATTGTTGCCATCGCTTGCTTTTGCCCAGCCTTTCTTTGAAGCGCATAGCAACGGGTGGTTTTGGTATCAAGATTTTCCGCTTGAACTGCCTAAAAACTCCGCAAAACATCTTCCTGACGATTTAGCTAATCCCACAGAAATGATGCATCACTTTAGCAAAAAAGTGGAAGATAGCCTGAATCTTGCTATTTTATCTCCCACCCCTGAAAACCTACGAAATTACGCCGAGCAATATTTCGCAGTTATTCGAAAAGGGCAACGGTTTACCGATGCTTATAAGGTAATGTCTCTTAATTATCCGCAATATGATTACAGCTTAAAGTTTCCGACTAACCATTTGGCTCAACCCATTCATATCGCTGAAGAGCTTAAAATTCGAAAAAGCAAAATCAGTCAATTTTCAAAAACGCATGGATTCTTTTTCTTTTTAGCGAGTCGTTGCCCATATTGTCATGCATTTTCACCCATCGTCAAACAATTTACAGAAAAATACAACATCTCCGTTGTGCCTATTACCTTGGATGGCGGCGTATTGCCTGAATTTCCCCATGCTGTGCCTGACAATGGGAGTGCCAAAGCCTTAAAGGTTTATAGTCTGCCTTCTTTGTATGCCGTAAACCCAGGGACGCAACAAATCATTCCTATCGCCAATGGTGCGCTAAGCCTTTCTGAGCTGGAAGAAAATATTTTAAAAATACTGGAAGTTCAGCATGAATAACAGATTTTTTTTAGTTTTAACTTTAATTTTAAGCATCTTCTCATGCCAAACCCACGCAACCATCGACGCTGATATGCAAAGCTTTTTCGATAAAATTGGCGCGAATGCCAATGTAACCCCAGGTGGTGCTTATAAGGGACAAGAAGGTGGGTTTTATACGGGTGGGAGCGTATTTACGCGAATACCCGCTCGTGAAGTACAAATGGTTAATATGCAGATGCCTAATATTGGGGCAGGCTGCAATGGCATCGATATCTTTACAGGTGGAATTGGTTTTATTGATGCTAGCCGATTGATAGAAACGATGAAAGCCATTGGTGCCAATGGCGCAGGTTACGCCTTCTCTCTAGCCTTAAAACAAATGTCTCCCCAAATTATGAATCAAATAGAAGAGTTTATGGCAATCGCTAATGGTGCCAATTGGAACAACATTAACTCTTGCCAAGCAGCGATGAGTCTTGTAAACAATGGGGCGGCCATGTTTCACGAAACCGGTGTTAGAACCTGTATTCAAAGCCATTTAAACCAAGGTAGCGCACGTGATTACATTGAAGCCCGAGACAAATGCAAAGCGCAAGCAGCAGTCAACGCGCAAAATAAAGTAGCGTTATCTGATCCCAGTTTAAAGGATTCTACGATTAGCGATGTCAATATTGTTTGGCGTGCTATTCAAAACAATGGCGCGTTAGCACATCTTCCTGATGATTTAAAATATTTCCTAATGTCTCTAACGGGAACCGTAATTATTCGTTCTAATAATAATGGCTCTCAAAAACAGATTTATCCTTCAAAGCTTTATAAAGATGAAATCTTTAGTCATCATAAAACCTTTAAGGTTTATGCTTGCGCCGATGAACACACAACTGCCAATGGCTGCCTAAGCCTTAACGATAAAACCATCACATTGAGCGATAACAAAAGCTTTATTGGTCGGGTGCGCGAGATTTTAAAAGCGATGGAACAAAAGGTTGAGGATGACTTGCCTTTAACCGTTCCAGAGAGAGCTTTTTTAGAATCCACAGCCCTGCCCGTTTACAAAATGCTCAACGTCCATTCAGCCTTTTCTAGGGGACTTTCTCTCATGTTTCCCAGCGAATACGCGGAAGTGATCGCGATGGATATTCTATATCGCTATGTAGATACAAGCATTTCTGATGTCATGGAAGCGTTTAATAGTAATCAATTACCTCAAGAGCTCCGCGCAGAATTTTTAGACATGATTGAAAAAGCGAGATCCCAAATCAAAACTTTGAGAGCACATCACCTTAAAAAAATGGTGCATACCCAAGATATGGTTGCCAAGGTTCAGATGATGGAAAAACAAGTTTCAGCCTTGATTTCAAGCGAACATTTTAACGACTTTGATGGAGATTTTGGAGGTTAAGAATGGCATATGACGTAATAACGCATGGCGGTGGTGAAGGACTCGTTTATGTATTTAACGCTGTTGCAGCTCTTTTCAATGGCAAAAAAGCCTTAGCTTCTTCTATCGTTTATATGGCAAGTTCTTTTGCCGTGGTTCTGATGGCAATCATGATGGTAGCCAAACAAGAGTTATTACCGACAGCTAAATGGTTTTTTGGCTCTCTTATTATTACGTCAGCACTGATGTTGCCTAAAGTCGATATTATCGTTAAAGACCGCGTTACCAAACTCGAGCGACCCGTTGCCCATGTTCCCTTTATGTTAGGCGTGTTTGCTGGCATATCCAGTCAATTAGGCGAAGTGCTTGCTAAACAAATGGACGCAATTTTTGCTCAAGCGGGGCCTGATTATACTGGTCACGGGGTGGCGATGGCATCCAAACTGTTATCTAA
>JBPOIR010000072.1:0-62364 GCA_052034335.1 Pseudomonadota bacterium
CTTCCTCTTTTTACATATTTGCTAAAAAGAAAAAATCCCATGACTAAAATTAACACAGGCCCAAACCATAAAAAGGCTGTATTCCACTGCAAAGGGGGATTATACAACACAAACTCGCCGTAACGATGGGTAACAAATTCAACGATCTCTGATTCTGAATAGTGTGATTGTACTTTTTGGTAAATTTCATTTCTCAGATCAACCGCCAACGGCGCCATCGAATCCGATAGATTTTGATTTTGACAAACACTACACCGCAATTCATGAATAATTTTGCTAAACAAATCGCGTTGATTGGGATCGCTAAATGGATAAATATCCTGTGCCATGGGGTCAGACCTCTTTCTCTAAAGACTCAATCAACGGCAATAATGTAGAGTACCAAATCTGATTATCAATTGGGCCTGCTTGTCGGTAACGAACAACGCCCTTTTTATCTAAAATAAAGGTTTCAGGTGTGCCGTAAACACCAAAATCTAAGCCTAACTTCCCTTTTTTATCAAAAATGCATACTGCATAGGGATCTCCTGCCGTTTTAAGCCACTGCTGAGCCATTTTTAAATCATCGTAAAAATTAACACCCACCAAAAATAAATGATGTTTTTTAGCTAAATCCATCCACACAGCGTGCTCTGCTTTACAACTCACACACCACGTTGCCCAAACATTTAAAATGGTCACTTTCCCAATAAATATTTGATCAGTTACAAAGTGATTAGGATCTTCAACGGTCGCGAAATGAAAATGCGGCGCAGGATGTCCGACTAATGCCGACGGAATTTCTTTGGGGTTTAAATCCAACCCCTTCCATAAAAATCCGCCAATGACCAAGAATAAACACAAAGGCAAAAAATATCGCATAGTACCTCTATTTTAACCATCGACCCCACGCGCTGAAAAACCCACCCAACGCCATCATAAGCGCCCCTAACCAAATCCATCGCACAAACGGTTTGTAGTAAATGCGTACAGACCAACCACCTTCTTTGAGTGGCTCACCCAAAGAGATGTAAATATCCCGAAAAAAACCCGGATCAATCGCGGTTTCGGTCATCCGTAAACCTTGTACAACAAAAATTCTTTTTTCTGGAAAAAGATCCGCTTCTCTTTTACCCTGTTTAAATACCAAAAAATGCCCTTGGGAACCAATATAATTTGCACCTTCTATAGGCTTTAAATCTTCGAAAATAATTTTATACTCTGAAATATCGAGCGATTGATGAAGTGTTATTGCAACCTCGCGTTCAATTTGATAATAAGACACCAGGGTCACCCCAATCACCAAAACGGCTATCCCCGTGTGCGCAAAAAACATACCCAACGCGCCTTTGGACAAAGCAAACATGCTGCCTTTTGTTTGAATTTTATCAAATACCCACTTTAAAGTGCCTAAAATAATCCAAAGCCCTAATCCCAACCCGATAATAACGCCTAGCGGTACTGTTTCTGCAAAAAACAAGGGTAATGCGACAGCCAAAAATAACGTAAAGATAATAGTCCATGTTAGTTTTTTGAAAAGTCGGCCAAGCACATTATGTCCCCACTTACTGATAGGCCCTAACGGCATTAAAAGTAGCACAGGGATCATAAAGGGAATAAAAACCGCATTAAAATACGGAAAGCCCACAGACAACTTTTGGTTTGTTAATGCATCAAAAGCCAAGGGAAACAAAGTACCTAATAATATGGCTGCACCACTGACAACTAAAAATATTGTGCTGATTACGATGGCGGTTTCTCGAGATATAAGATCAACTTTTGTATTATCTGTAAATTTTTTAGCGCGAAAGCTATATAATATTAATGCAGTCCCCACAACTACTAGCAAAAATTCTAATAAAAATATGCCTCGCCTGGGATCATTTGCAAAAGCATGCACAGAGGTTAATACGCCCGAACGTACTAAAAAAGTACCCAATAAACTTAAGGCAAATACCACTATCGCCAACAACAACGTCCATCCCTGAAATATCTGTCGTTTGTCGCTTAGCATTAACGTGTGGATCAACGCAATGGCAACTATCCAAGGCATAAAAGAAGCATTTTCTACGGGATCCCAAAACCACCAACCACCCCATCCTAACTCGTAATAAGCCCACCAACTGCCCAAAGCGATACCAATGGTTAAAAAACTGAAGGCGAGCAATGTCCAAGATCGCATCCATTTTGCAAAAGGCAGGGTGCGATCTCCACCCCATAATGTACTCATGGCAAAAGCAAAAGGAATCGCAAATCCGACATAACCCATATAAAGTAAAGGGGGGTGAATAATCAATCCAAAATCTTGTAGTAAAGGATTTAAATCACGACCATCTACCGGATAATTCGGCAATAATCGAACAAAAGGATTTGAGGTCGCTAATAAAAACAATAAGAAACCAAAGCTAATCATACCCAATACAATTAAGACGCGAGTCAAAAAAGGGACAGGTAAATGTCGAGTGCTTAAACTCACCATTGTCGTCCAAGCACTCAATAAAAATATCCATAACAATAAAGAACCCTCATGTCCGCCCCACAACGCGCTGATCTTATAAACTAAAGGCAAACTGGCATTTGAATGGTGCGCAACATAACTGACAGAAAAATCATTTTGAACAAATGCGTACAGTAAACATAAAAAACTGATTGAAATAAAAAAAGATTGTCCAAGTGCAAGGGGACGCGCCGATTGCATCCAAACAGTATTGTGCTTCAATAGCCCCAACCAAGGCAAAGACCATTGTAACCCCGCCAAGCAAAACGCCAAAATTAAAGAAAAAAGACCTAATTCGGGTATCATTTTTGATTGCTCGCCGTTATTGAGTTATTTTTTAACCCTTTTTTTAATGCATCACCCACTTCAGGTGGCATATAGTTTTCATCGTGTTTTGCCAACACCTGATCCGCATAAAACAGGTTCTTTTGAGCCTGATCCAGTTGACCTAACACAACCACGCCCTGCCCTTCTTTAAAGAGATCGGGCAATATCCCTGTATATTGAACTGTCACCGAATACGCAAAATCGGTTAGCACAAACTGAATATTTAAATCTTTCCCCTGCACCAAGCTGCCCTTTTGAACCATGCCACCGATTCGAATAACACGCTTCTGTTTTGCTTCGCCTGTTGCCACTTCAGTCGGTGTAAAAAACAAATTAACATTTTGGCGCAAGGCTTGCAAAATGAAAAAAGTGGCAAGTAAAGCACTGAAAATCAACAGGACAACCCACGCTAATCGGCGCTTTCTAATTGCATTCATGATGCGTTTTTATCTCTGAATGATTTTGATGTTTTTTTACACACTGTTTTCCACTCTCGCAATGCAAAAATAACCTGTCCTCCCAAAAGACAAAAAGCAAATATATAGCAAGAGCAAATGTATGCTGCATAGTGACTCATATTGCACTGCCTCTACGCGCAACAAACCATTCTTGTACCCACTGTGCCTTGCGTTCGCGTTTTAAAATTTCTAAACGAACCCTAACACACAAGATCGCTGCATAAAATAAAATAAAAGCACCCAACATCGCCAATAAGGGATATAACATTTCAGGCGCAATAGAAGGTTTTGCAAATTTTGCCAAAGTTGCACCTTGATGCAACGTCGCCCACCATTCTACCGAAAAATGGATAATGGGAATGTCAACCATCCCAATAACCGCTAAAATGGCAGAGGCTTTGGCAGCTCTTTTTGGCTCTCGTATGGCATTGCGTAATCCCATATACCCCATATAAAGAAATAATAAAATCAATTCTGAAGTTAAACGCGCATCCCAAATCCACCAAGTGCCCCACATCGGTTTTCCCCACAAAGCACCCGAGAATAAAGCGATGATTGTATAGGTTGCACCGACGGATGCACTGCATTTAGCAACGATATCCGCAAGCTTAATATGCCACACCCAATAAACCACTGAATTGACAAAAATAATGCTATAAATCATTAAAGATAAAAAAGCAGCTGGCACATGAATATAAATCATTCTAAACGCATCGCCCTGTTCGGCATCCGGTGGTGCTAAAAACAAACCACCTACAACGCCATAAATCATCATCAGTACACAAATGATGCTAAACCAAGGCAAACAAAAACCCGCCATTTGATAAGCCACTTGTGGAGATCCCAATCGATGTAAAAAAGTATTCATACGATTACGCCAAACTTGCTCTCACTGCATTCGATAATGCAACAGGCCCTAATGCCAATGCCAATATAAATAACGCCGCCAATATGTAGAGTTCTGAATAAAAGGCGACTCCTTCTGTTGCTGCCGTTACCGCACTCGTACCAAAAATAACAATCGGCATCATAATAGGCAAAACCAAAACAGCCAATAATACACCGCCATTGGGTAACCCGATGGTTAAAGCTGCTCCAATGCTACCGATTAAACTGAGCGTTGGGATCCCAAGCACCAAGGTTAACCCTAAAACCCCTAACCCTTCGGTCGACCCTTGCAGCAGTATACTCAAAAAAGGCGCTAAAATTAATAAGGGCAGTCCTATCATCATCCAATGTGCAATCAATTTACCCAGCAATAAAATAGACAACGGATAAGGGCTTAATACAATTTGTGCTAAGCTCCCTTCCTGGTAATCTTGTCTAAATACACTTTCTAGAGACATGAGCAACGATAAAACAACGGCAATCCAAATCACGGCTGGCGCAATACGTGCTAATAATTTTGGATGCGATCCCAACCCCATTGGAAACAAACTGACAACCAAGATCAAAAAAAGCATGGGGATCAGACATTCTCCCCAATGTTGAAAATAAAGTCTCAGATCACGTCCAATCACACACTGCATTGCTTTTAACACAGCTTTGCTCCTCGCCTGTCAAAAATAACTTTGTTTTTTAACGGGTCGACACAGCGGTCGACCCCTACAAATTTAATTACGACACTCAAACAAACCTCACTCAAAAAACAAAGTTATTTTTGACAGGCTCTAGCCGTATCTCTTGCCATGGATACGGGTTTAGCGCAATTTTATGGTGTGTAGCAACCACTAAAATACCACCGTGCTTCAAATGCGTTAAAAATCGATCCTGCACTAAACTCACCCCCGTTTCATCTAATGCTGTAAAGGGCTCATCTAAAATCCAACAGATCGGCGGATCTAACCATAAACGCGCCAATGCAACCCGTTGGCATTGTCCCTTCGATAAGACTTCGCAAGGCACCGATTCAAATGCCGCTAAGCCAACGGCTTCTAATGCACGTCTACAATTTTTGAGGACCAATTTACGGCTAATCCCCATCATCCATTCTAAATTTTGCAAAGGTGTTAAGGCGGGTTGAATACCGATTTTATGCCCGATGTATAGCAAGTGTGATAAGAAATAAGGATCTCCCGCTTTAAAAATCTGATCTTGCCAGCTAATGCTACCGCTCGATGGCAACGATAAGCCTGTCAATATTTTTAATAAACTGGATTTACCGACGCCGTTGGCTCCCGACACAATCAATGCCGACCCTGACGCAACTTCAAAAGTTAGCTCACTAAACAGTGCTTGATTGTCCCATTCGCAACCTAAGCTGCTTACCTTTAACACTGCACGCCCTCTTGCTATTTACACCCGAATCGTTAGACTAACACATTCAAAAGCAGCGATGGAGCACGGTGTGAGTACTTTCTTTTTCGAATATGGTTTGTTTGCTGCCAAAATGATTACTATTTTGGCGATTACACTTGCGGCTATCGCCGGATGTATTATTTTATTCTCTACAAGACAACAAGAAAAAGAATCTATTCAAATTGAAAAAATCAATGATAAATTTGATAATATGCGAGATGCGCTAGAAGAAACGCTTTTATCCAAAGATGAATATAAAGCACTGAAAAAAGACAGAAAGAAAGAAGACAAAGCCGAAGAAAAGCGGATTAAAATACAATTAAAAAAAGGCGAACAGGAATCCTTGCGTCCCAGGCTGTTTGTCTTACGATTTGATGGCGATATGCATGCTTCTGAAGTCGACAGCCTTCGTGAATCGATTACAGCTATCTTATTAGTCGCCAAAAAAGAAGATGAAGTATTGATAATCCTCGACAGTGGCGGCGGTCTTGTTCACAATTATGGCTTGGCAGCTTCAGAACTCCATCGCATTCGACAACGCAATATCCCTTTAGTAGTTTCTATCGACCTGGTTGCCGCCAGTGGCGGTTATATGATGGCTGCGGTTGCGAATAAAATTATCGCAGCACCTTTTGCGATTGTGGGCTCTATTGGCGTTTTAGCACAAGTGCCGAATTTTTTCCGTTTTCTAAAAAAGCATGATATTGATATAGAACAACACACAGCGGGAGAATATAAAACCACGTTGACGATGCTGGGTGAAAACACCAATAAAGCTCGAGAAAAATTTCGTGAAGAATTAGAAGATACCCATCTTTTATTTAAACAATTTGTACATGAAAATCGCCCAAGCCTGGATATTGAAAAATTGGCTACCGGTGAGCATTGGTACGGCACACAAGCCGTTGATTTAAAGCTCGTCGATGAATTAATGACCAGCGACGATTACTTGCTCGCTAAAAATGAAACAACGGATATCTATGAGGTCTCTTACGTTTTCAGCGAAACGCTGACCGATAAGCTTTCAACCCTATTGCATGGCGTAACGAGTCGCTTATTGCAACGTTTTTTTAAAATACCTTTATATTAGCGGAAGTGTTGGTCGTGCTCATCAAACTGTGTCACGCTAAAATCACCTCCCCTATTGAATTTTGTCTTTTGCACGCCATTCTTTTAACCGAGACTGTAATCGACCCATTGCCTGGCTGTGAATTTGGCTAACTCTTGATTCACTCACACCCAAAATGTCACCAATTTTTCTTAAGTTTAATTCTTCATCATAATATAATCTTAAGACCAATTGTTCTCGTTCTGGTAAAGTCTCTATGCCGCGTTCCAAACTCTGTTTAAAATCAGCCTGCTGCAATCCGTCTAAAGGACTTAATGATGTAACCGCCATACCTTCCGATATGATCTCTTCATTCAACCCGACATCATAAAAAGCATACATTCGACTTCCGTTAGAATCTTGCAATAATCGATGATATTCATCCAGATTCATATTCAAATTTTTGGCGACTTCAAAATTACGTGGATCTCTGCCTTCTTGATTTTCAATTTCTCGAATTGCTTCTGCAATGCGTCGCGTATTGCGATGTACAGAACGTGGCGCCCAATCGCCTTTGCGAATTTCATCTAACATAGAACCGCGAATACGAATGCTCGCGTACGTTTCAAAACTAGCGCCTTTGGAAAAATCGTAATTTTTAAAGGCTTCCAATAAGCCAATCATTCCTGCTTGGATCAAATCTTCAAGTTGCACAGAGGGTGGCAAACGTCCGAGTAAATGTTGTGCAATGCGTTTGACCAATTGCGCATATTTTGTCACGACAATGCTTTGTGACTCGCTGCCGCTATCCGAATGCAATATCCAACCACTTGCAAGTTTAGCCACAAACACCTCCTATGAATAAATCCAAGAATAAAGCCAATAGACACGATCCCTACATCCTTCTTTCTTGCAAGTTCTATTCCAATCGAATGACTAGCCTATAGTTTTTTCTTAAAATGCCGATTTTAAGTTTTAAGTGAGGAGATAAAATGATGCTAAATGTTTTAAACAACTTGAATTTAAAGAGATTTTTTTTTAGCAGCCTTGGGAGTATCTTTTTTTTAGGGTTATATCATCCCGATACGTTTGCGTTGACCTATAAAACACCTCGTTCAGGAAACGTCATTGGCGAATACGAAGAAACTACTGCAGGTTCTGCTGTTAGCTTGACGGAACTTGCACAACAACATGACATCGGGATGTATGAAATGGCGAGGGCAAACCCCCATCTCTATCGAAAGAGACTAGAACACAACACACGTGTTATTATTCCGGCACAATTTACGCTGCCGTCCGGACCAAGAGAGGGTATCGTTTTAAACTTGGCCGATATGCGCGTCTTTTACTACCATCCGGATGGCCAAACCGTTTCAACATACCCGGTGGGTGTTGGCCGCTCTGGGTGGTCTACTCCGCGAGGCACCACCAGCATTGTCTCTAAAGAAAAAAACCCTGCCTGGCACCCGCCGGAATCTATTCGCAGAGAAGCTGCTCGCAGGGGTAAAACATTACCGCGGGTCGTTCCCGCAGGCCCTCGTAACCCCTTAGGACACTACGCAATGCATTTGGGGTTCTCCGGTATTTTAATCCACGGCACCACGCAACCCATCAGCATTGGTCGGTATAGTAGTCATGGCTGCATTAGGCTCTATAATCCTGATATTAAAGAACTTTTTTATATGGTTCCTATAGGAACAGTAGTACGAGTGGTTTACGAACCGCACGAACATGAGTAAGATGCTTAAAATGATCTATGCTTAATATGGGTTTCTTGAAAAAGTTACTTCGGACAAAAAATTAGTGGAGCGCACTCATGACAATTACAGCGAATACATCAGCCGACGGTAATGAACTGACCATTACTGTGCAAGGGCGGTTTGACTTTAGTTCATTGCAACTTTTTCGTAATGCTTATGAAAAGGTCAATCCTAAACCCAAAAAATTTGTTGTCAATCTGAAAGATTCAGATTATCTCGACAGCTCAGCGCTTGGCATGCTGTTGGCGCTGCGTGATTACGCGGGCGGAGATGAAGCAGACATTCGGATTATCAATAGCAATGTTGATGTCAAAAAAATATTAGTGATTACTAAACTCGACGAATTATTTAAAGTCGAGTAAAAAAAACGTCATTTTCATCTTGATATCTATATGAGATCAAGATGAAAATTAATTGAGTAATTCTTTCGGTTGTTCTTTATCTTCGTTATTTCGTCCAATCCCATATTTTCTTATTTTTTCAACCAGTGTCGTTCGTCGCAATCCCAATCTTTTGGCTGCCCTTGCAACAACACCGCCACAATTGTCTAATGCATCCAAGATAAAAGAGCGTTCTACTTTTTCCAGATGTTCTTTTAAATCAAATTGTCTATCTTCGTTAACCAATTCCGATATCATAGGCGTCGTTAGATTTTTTTCGTGTTTAAGCGGTTGACGAAAAAGTTGTGCAGGCAAATCATCAACAGACACACTCTTGCCAGGATATAAAATAAGCAAACGTTCAACTAAATTACACAGTTCTCGTATATTTCCTGGCCAATTGTATTGTTCCAAAAACGTTATTGTTTCCGGTGAAAGCGTTATAAAATTTCCCGTTTCTTTTTTGTGTTTTTCAATAAAATGACCCATCAGCAAGCTAATATCTTCGATTCTTTCTCGAAGTGGTGGAATTTCAATGGGGAAAACATTGAGTCGATAATATAAATCTTCTCTAAAAGTACCTTCTGCAATACAGGCTTCAAGATTTTTATGCGTCGCCGCAAGAATACGCACATTAGCTTGAATCGGTTTACTACTTCCCACCCGTTCAAATGTTCGCTCTTGTAAAACGCGTAATAACTTTGCTTGCATCGACATTGGCATATCACCAATTTCATCTAAAAACAAAGTGCCGCCCGCTGCTAATTCAAACTTTCCTTGTCTCGTAACAACGGCACCTGTAAAAGCTCCTTTTTCGTGACCAAAAAGCTCACTCTCGAGTAACTCTAAAGGAATGGCCACACAATTAACGGGCACAAAAGGCGCATCAGCACGATCGGAAAGATTATGGATGACCTGAGCCACCAACTCTTTTCCCGTACCTGATTCACCCAAAATAAGCGCTGTGGCAGGCGTATTGGCAACCTGTTCTGCAAGGTGCTGAACAGATTTGACAGCGACACTAATCCCCACGAGTTCTAGATACTTGTCTTTTATCATTTTTTATAACCATCCTTAGATTTCATTGTATAGATAACCATTAAGCTTGCTTACTATTTTCGGTATATCTTACAAATAGCTCTAAACGACGGTTCCGTCAAATCTCTGACCCATCATGTCATTTATATACAGGCCTATCAAAATTTAATGTATTAGTCCTGTCTATATATATATCCTAAATGAGGTGGTGCGTTTCAGTCCTGTTGTTTCTTCTGTTTCTGAGGTGGTAGCGCGTTTAACTCTTCTTGTTTTTTTTGTTTCTTTTGTTTCTTTTGTTTCTTTTGTTTCTTCCGTTGGAAACACGGTCGCGTTAGGAAATGGAAAGTTTTCAAAAGCAACTAACGAATATTTAGCACCTGAATACTTCGCTCCCACAGCTACTAATGCCTGTATGCGCTCGGTATTTCCGGACTGAAGCGCAATCATTAGTGGCGTTAATCCATCACGATTTTTCGCATTTGGATCTAACTTATAATTTTTTACTAACGGCGCTATTAAATGTGCGTGCCCAGCGCGTGCAGCATAATGTAAGGCTGTATTGCTCATACCATCGTGCATTCGAGTATCTACTTGTGGTGCTAAATAGGACATAAAATCCTTATCACCCGCTTGCACCACCTGTAACCATAAGTGCATATCATTGCCGCGTTGCGGTCCTTTACTTAAATCACGTCCTACCTTCGTTAATGCTCTAATATCATCTAAGCAGTTTTCAGACACCCTACCTGAACTGATAACCGTTTCGATTAAATTGTGAACCCCAGGATTTTGTGGTCTTAAAATTAACGCTTGTTTCAAAGGCACAAGCGCTTCTTCAAATCGCTCCAAATCAACCAATGCTTTCCCGTATTCAAACCAAATTTGTGAATCATTGTTAACCAGTTTACACGCTGTCTTAAAATCTTCAATGCCCGCACCGACGTTGCCTTGTGCTACATTTAAAGATGCTCGTTTACTTAAGCAAAAAGCTGTTGTCCGGTCATCTGCATCTAACGCAATAGCTTGGCTAAAAAATGTAGATGCAAGGCAAATTTTTTCATCATTCGCATGGGTTTTAATTGCTTCGAGATATAAAAGCCCTCGCTCTTTATGAGGTTCCATTATGATGCTCTGCATTTGCGTTAGCATTGCTTCAAGATATACAAGTCCTTGCTGTTTATAAAGCTCTGCCTGCATTACTGTGTCACGAGGATTCCTGGCTTGCACTTGTATTAGATCTGCCTCGTTGCTTTTTAAATGTTCGGCAATCTCAGTCTCCGAGAAGAAGAGTTTCCTTTCGATTACAGGTGTCATTGTTCAGTCTCCTTAAAAATAATAAATGGCATTATAATATATTGATGTTCCCATTTAAAATCCCCCCTTTTAAAGGAGGGTTTTTTGATCCCCTTTGCAAGACATATACGATCCTATAAACCCTATTTATCCCGTTGCTTTAACCCGTATTCCGCTTCTTCACGATAAATTAACTCCTTCTCTTTTTCAAAGAGAGCAATCATCTCAGGATCGTCATCATCTATAAATCTATCCCAGAAATTTTCTGCTTCAATCCAGCTTCTTGGGTAAAAACTAATGTTATCAAAATTTTCATTATACTCAACCACCCAATTAGAAGGCACGTAGTTTGATACAATATCAAATTGCCGAATATCAAAATATCCTGGCAATCGATCCTCATCATCATAGTGCATGTATATATCTCGATCATGCGCACTAAAACTAATACCCAATACAATATATTCTTTTCCCTTTGTTAACCCCCCATTTAACCCTGTTTCTCTGCCTTCCTTATTTTGGCTTAGAAATTTTTTGCATCTTACCTTCATAAATAGTCCTCTTGTTCAGAAATAATTTCACTCTTTTCGCTTGTAAACTTTTACAGGCAACACAGCTGGTGTTGTTTTATAGTCAATATTTTTGTTCACTTCTCCCGTAATTTTATTTTGATAAAAATGCACCTGTACTTTCTGACCATTAGATAGAGCAACCGCTTCTCTTGTTGTATATTTTGCCCAGTCTGCCATTTTGCTGCCGTCTTTAGTTAACTCTTGAATTACCTTAGGATTTTCTAATTTAACTCCTTCCTTAAGTTTTACTGGATTAGACAACGCATGCCTCGTTAACTCTCCTTTTGCACATAAAATATTTGCCTGCTTCAACGCCAGATCCGCATTTAATCGCATTGCATCCGTAACAGAGTGCGCTTGTATCGAACCTATTCCTCGTTGTGCGGTATTCAGAACCTGCGCCAAAGCAAAATCTTGCTTCTTTAGCCCATCTAAGGTTACCCCACCAATTGAAATAAAACCACCCTGAGTTAAAGACAGCGGTTTAGGATGTGGATTTAAAAACTCTGCTTTGCTCCCTACCAAAACAGTATCGAGACCAATATTGGCTACTGTACAACCAAGCTTCAGCCCCTGTGTTACACCATAGCCTGTGAATATACCCCCAACACCTTTGCCTAAATGGTACGTCAACTCCTCTGCAGACATTTCACTTAGTTTTTTAACTCCTCTAAAAATCAATGTCTGGGTTTTCGTTTGCTCTCCCAATTGAACCCTAGCGGCTTCTTCGCCCACAAAAGTACCCACAACTCTCGCAAATTGCTCTACTTGTGTTTGTTCATGAAGCGTTACTCGTGCCGCCTCTCCTCCTAAAAATATTCCCGTAGCCTTCACAAGGCTGCCAATTTTAGTTTTTTCACCTAATCGAAGTCGTGCTATTTCTTCACCTATAAATTGACCTGTTTCTACAACACTATCCTTTACACCTCTCCCAAAATTTTCCACTACTTGTAAAGGTTTCACTTCTTGCAGCACTTCAGACACGTTTGTTCGATTAAATCGACTAGACGCACGCCAAAGCAATACGGGCTGTGTATCGCACAAGTTAGCATTTGCTCCAAAATAATTATCTTCTGTTCGTGTTCTTCCAAAACCTCTGGTCGTATGATTAAAAGCGCATTCCATCTCAGCGTCGAATAATAAGTCTGTGGTTCTTTGATGCGCAACATTTAATTCGCGTTCAAAATCAGAACCCACCAATCCGCTACGTCGTGTGGGCAATGGACGCCGACTATCAACTGTACTTACTCTTATATCAGAAGAAGATGAAGATGATATAGTCGATGTTGATGTTGGCGTTGATGTCGTTGTTATATGAACAGGTTCTCCTGCACCAAGTTGCTGACCATGCTGACTGCCTAAATCAGACATTGTCTGTCCAATAGCAGCGCCCATCGCAGCGGTGGCGAGATCTGCCACTAAATTATTTGCACTGCCACCATTCAGCGCAACGGCTACCCCGCTTCTCACCATGCCTTTAGTAACGCTTTCCGCCACAGACAAACTCTTTTCCGAACCTGGAACAATTGTTGCTGCAACCCCAGACGCTACCCCTGCCATTAGAACGCTCTCAAGAATATTGCTATGATTTATTGCAGCACTTGTGCTGCCAACAACTACCCCGCTGGCCACATCCTTAACAAGCTGAGAACTCCTGGCCAATACGGGCACATTTGCAATACCATGTCCGAGTAATGAAAATACAGCGCCATTGACAGCAGCTTTTGCCAAAGGTTGGCCTTGTATGGCGGCGCTCGCGACACTTGCACCCATGCCGGAAACACCCACAATTGTAGCTGTTTGCGTAGCCGTCGCAGTGGCCTCCGCGACAACAACACCATTCACAACGGTTGAACTCAAGGTAACACCCATAACGGATTGCAAATAGCTATTAATCAAACCGCCCGTATAATAACTCACCGGCAACGAAATTAGCAACAACGTTGTTTTTTGTCTCGATTTACGTTTTTCTGTCTTTGCTTGCGCTTTTAATTCTGACAACAATAATGCTTCGCTTGTTCTATTATTGGCCTCGACCGCATGTAATAATTCATGAAAATGCAATTCCGAAATTTCAAAGTCTAATCTTGGCTCCTCTCCCGCTATCCCTTTAAATTGAGTCGCATCGAATTGCCCATGTCGCGATTGAATACTGATAGGACCTTCTGTTTCAATCTCGCTCCCAATAGCCTCTTGTAAAACAGGGGTTACGCTCGTTGAACTTCCGCCTATTCCCATAAACCCTTTTTGGTTTACTGAAACTGCCGCACCTATCTTGTTTCGAACGATTGCCGCATCTACAAATGAATGTGCATTTTCTACAACCAACCCCTCTGGTCCCAACTGGTCTTTAGCGCCACTCAAATAAATGTTGTTCACATTTTTAAAATGCACACCTCGCCTCGCAACCATTTCGTTTCCGGGTCGTAATTCTGTAATACCCACTTGTTGGAAGCTCACAGTGGTTTCGTTTTTACCCAGCAGATTTTTTCGTTTGCTTTCATGCGTAATTATCTCATAACGTGTGTAGGTATTTCGCGTACGGCTAACTGTTCCTAAATTTTGATAAGTCACCAATCCTTCTGCATCTATATTGCCCCGAATGTGTAATTCACTCTCAGGCACACCCGAAAATGTAATATCCCCGAGCGCAAACATACAACCTGCCCCATCTCTTAAACGTCTATTATCATAATGCTTCGGGAACAGCGCAATAGATGATAAAACTTCTTCAGAATGACCATCTTCAAAAACCAATGTCTCTAGAGTATCGACAATACAAGGCTCTGAAATAGAAAATTCTGCTGCCGGCAATGCCTTGCTCACACAATCTGTTTTTACAACGCTCACGCCATTATTATCTTGTGCATTCTCTACGCGCATCCCTGGACTTTGAGTGATCATCAGCTTTTGGCCCGTTGGACTATCACGAATGGTATTGGCTTCAAGATGCTGCATCATGCTTCGCGGTGTGTTTGCCGTTTTATTTAAAAATCCGCGACCAAATTCTCCCAACATTACTTTCGTTAAAAGCTGCGCTTCTTTTTCTCGGGGAAATAATCGTCTGACATTAATAGGACTCATACCAAGCGTTCCATCCGCTCTTAAAAGCATTCTGGGTAGCTCTGGCATGGGATTACTCACAGGGAGCACCGATTTAAATACCGTTTCTCCACCAGACGAAATCTCATACAAAGACGTTGGTTCAAAATAGTTAAGCAGTGAAACCTGATCCTTGAAAGGCTTAAAAACCATCGGAGCTAAGCTAAGGCGCGCATCAAATTGTCCTATAAGCCCTTGCTGTATCCCATCTATTTCGATGCTAATTGCGGACAATATGCCCGAAATATCCAGATGGGGAATTGAAACCTTTAGATTGGATCCTACACTAAAACTCGCATTAATCGGCGTGCCTAAAACAACGGTAGGAAACGTCCCAAATACATCATGTACATCATCACTATGAAATTTGTGTTTTATTCTATGCTCGCCTATTTTACGGCGTACCATCTCAGTTGTGAATGGCGTAAAGCCTTTATCTTTCAGGTTTTTTGGGTCAATGCCATCAAATGCAGAACAAGATATTTGGCTAGCAAATATATCTAGCTCATGGTTGCCAATGCTTAACTTTCCTTCAATAATAACGATGGACGGTTTTGTTAAAGCCTGCGCACCTGTCTTAACGGTTGTGGGGGGCGGGACGATGCGACTGAAAAACGACTTCTTGCCAGGAATTATTTGTATATCTTCTTTTATCAACAATTGATGTCTCGTCGACATTTCCCACGTTGCATTACCTTTGATGTGTACTTGACTACTCGTGTTTATTAAATTCCCGTTTCCTTTCGCATGAAAATCTCCGGCACACATCATTTCCAGTTGATTCCATCTGATATCATTGGCGTCCATTTCAACAGAGCCAAGACACAGTATGGCTGCTTGCGCGGCTTCTTCTCTACCCAACACAATGTCTATTATTGCCTTAAGCTTCACGCCTTCTACAGACAGTAACCGGCCTTTATGTAAATCCAAACGTTCACCCTTTAATTGTAAGGGTTTGCTTGATTTTAATGTAACAGAATGTTCATTATCTCCAATAATCAGTAGAGTGGGTATATCAATATTCACGTAACCCGATTCTGCTGTCTGGTTAGCCAAAAACAAGAGCGGTTTTTTTGCAGAAGGTAACAATACGTACCGTAAAGAACCCGGTACAGTACGCGCTTCTGTAATAGTCATGCCTTCTGGCAAATAAAAACCTAATTCTTCGCCTGCTTTTACCGCATCGCTTACAACGCATACCCCACCGCCCTGATGCAATGTGATATTTTGCCCGGCAACCGTTTGGGCAACAAGGTTAATGTTGATTGCCGTAATAACGATGTTTTGCTTTGTTGTCACTGTGCCGGCTGTATGAGAAAATCCTTCTCCCATAAAGGTAAAACCGCCTTTTGTTGTAGCGATATGCCCGCGGTTGCGGAATGAATAGCGTATTGGTTTCTGAGCAACCGATTGCGCTGTCAATACAGGGGCTTGATCAGTTCTCACCACCAGAGTTTCGGCTATGAGTGAATGTGTATTTAGAATATGCTTACCTGTCAAATAAACCGTGCCACACAACAAATCAGCACCTGTTTTAACCGAACCGGGCGTCTCTATTGTTAAATCAAGACCATTGGGAACGCGATTAATGCACACATTCCCCTCTGGCGTAAAGGCTAACTGACATTCTCCACCAAGAATTGGAATACACAGCGTTAATTTTTTTCCCAAAGTTGCGCCTGGCGTGGGTAACGCAAAGGGTGCCAATTTGTTTTTTTGGGCATATCTATAAATAAAATCTGTAATCGCTTTTGTGTCGAAAAAAGCAGCATTTGATGCTTTAGGTGTGGCACCAGCTTGTTCAGCGTGCATTTTTTGATCAACGGAATTTTTTGACTGGGGTTGCAAAAACAACGGAATCCATTGTTTGTTTAAAACACCCTTTTCATTACCATGAACAACCTCGAGAAATAAAGTTGCTTCTTTTAGATCTATATTGAGTGCTTTTAGCTCTTCTGGACAATCTAGCGCAAAGCGAATGTTAGCGAAAGATTTATCTAAAGCTTCTTTAACTTCTTTTTTTTCAGTGTCGTTTAATGACGGCATGTTACGCTCCTTATTTCTGTGAATACAAATATTGCTGATTCTTTTCAGCGAACGAATTGTAAACAAGAAGAAATAGAGATAGATATCCGACAGATAACGGATAAAGCAAAAAAAATTAAGAAAATTAAGATAAACGGATATACACGAAACAGCGGGTGAATATAATTAATTTATGACTGAACACTAAATGACTTCAAACTTAAACCAAAATAAGCCAACAAACTAACAATAATGGGAAGCAAGATTGTGTGGACATGTTCACTGAAGTACAATGCTTTTTGGGAACGAGTTGCAGTTGCAACTCGAAGGTCAGGAGCAAACCTCCTTGACCCATTAGAGAACGATGGATCAGAAAAACGGGAGCGAAATATGACAAAAGAAATGAATTTACATCAATATTACAAATTTGGCCTGAGTTTATTACAGTGGATGCTTATTGTTGGTACTACTGGACTCCTGATTGTTGGAATTTACGAATACCTCAACTAAAGCGCTACAAGCTCCGGTGGCACAGTGGATAGCGCGGTCCCCTCCTAAGGGACAGGTCGGCGGTTCAAATCCGCCCCGGGGCACCATAAAAATCAATGAGTTACAGATAATCGCCTCCCTATAAATCTCCTTTTAAATTTCTGGGGACCTCCATGGGGGGCCTCCAAATTAAGCGGTTCCTCGTAACCTTAATAAAGAAAAAGGCATCATCTTTTATTAAAACTATTGCTTAATTAAAGTATTTAATTTATATTAGGCATTAATAAAGGAAAAGATGATAGATTTAATTAAGGAGGTTTTAGTGCATAGGCACCCTTTTGGAAACTATACAAACAATTCTGTCTCTGGTGAGGTAGTTAAGGCTTATGTACCCAATACATTGCCACCAAACCCGCCTTTAGAAATGGCAGCGTTGTATTCTTTACTGGGTCAAGCTAACTTAGCTATAGGGAGGCTTGATGGTATTAGCATTAATGTTCCAGACATATCTTTATTTCTTTATATGAATATTCGTAAAGAGGCCGTACTTTCATCTCAAATTGAAGGGACTCAATCGACACTAACCGATCTACTTATGTACGAGAATAATGAAGCTATTGGTGTGCAAATTGATGATGTAGTAGAAGTCTCGAATTATGTTGCTGCCATGAATCATGGCCTTAAGAGAATTGCTGGTGGTTTTCCTTTATGCTTAAGATTAATAAGGGAGATGCATGAAATTCTTTTAAGCGATGGGCGCGGCCGTACAAAACAACCAGGTGTATTTAGAACCTCGCAAAACTGGATTGGGGGCACAAGACCTGGCAATGCATCTTTTGTTCCTCCACCATGGGAAAATATTGCTGATTTATTAAGTAATCTGGAGTCATTTTGGAATGTTGAAAATGGATCAAGCCCGACACTTTTAAAAGCGGGTCTAGCTCATTTTCAATTTGAGACGATTCATCCATTTCTAGATGGTAATGGTAGATTGGGAAGGTTATTAATAACATTAATATTGTGTGTCGATGGAGTGCTAGCACAACCACTGTTATATTTAAGCTTATATTTTAAGGTTAACAGGAAATCATATTATGAACATTTGCAGTGCACGAGAGAAACAGATGATCTTGAAGAGTGGTTAAGTTTTTTTTTGAAAGGTGTGATATATACTGCTGAGCAAGCTGTAAAAAAAATACAGCAAACATTAGCACTATTAGAAAAGGATCGTCAAGCAATTCAAGGTATAGGAAAGTCTGCTAGATCAGCATTGATAATCCACGATTTAATGAAAAAAATTCCTATTGCTGATGCTAGTAGAATTGTATCAATTTCAGGGTTAACTTTACCAACGGTAAATTATTCAATAAAAAACCTAATACAACTCGGAATCGTAAGCGAATTAACCGGAAAAGCTAGAAATAAAATATATAAGTATACGCAATATTTAGATATTTTGAGTGATGGTATTTAACCCAATGGCACCAAGATAAGAATAAAATTCATTTAAATCAATAGGTTGGCGCATACCTCCCTCAGGGTATACTCGTGTTGTAAGACCAAAGAAACACAAAAATGGATCACGTGAATCTGATTTCAGAACGGGGTGTCTAGTGTCAAGGTAGTGTTCATCAAACTGTGTCAGTAAAGCAATAAGTTGTAAGAAGCATGGAGAGCGGCCTTATTCTTCCCAGACCAGCAAATGATGTTATTTTGAATTTCAAAAATGGCACGACTCGAACCTTATAATATTCTACATGAAATTGATTTTTTTTTATTTCCCTGTTTTTGTTCTTCTCTCAGTTGCGACTGCTGTGTTCGTGCCCACCCTAGATAAGCTTCCTCCCTTTCCTCTCTTTCTCGCCGCCGTCGTGCTATAATTGCAGCCCGGAGTGCATCCGCACGCGCTCTCCTCTCGCGTTTTTTTTCGTCATCAGCAGTCGACATGTTTGGAAACTCCTTCCCGCAATAATGATACTCCCTTGTTCCTAAAGTACTTGTATTTTTTTATTCCAGTCAACTCACTCTGCTTAAAATTATTTTTTATTCTCATAGCCTTCTTTTTCTAGCAGTCGCCTAAGGCGCTTCAGTGCCTCTGTTTGGATCTGGCGCACGCGTTCGCGGGTTATACCCACTTCAACGCCAACTGCTTCTAAGGTAGCAGGTTCATGTCCTAATAGCCCAAATCGCCTGGCAATCACATCTTTATATTTCTGCGGCAATTTTTTTAACCAGGAAACAATATAATTCTTCAGTCTTTGTTTTTCCAGCTGATCTATCGGGTCTTCAGCAGATTCATCCGGCAGAGTCTCAATAAAATCATGGTCAAAATCCATTGCTTTTGATATGTCAGCAGATTGCCGCCCTTCAAACAATAAAAACATCTCACTAATATCGTCTGATGAACGATCCATTTCCTTGGCAATTTCTTCTTGAGTTGGAAAATAACTCTTTTCAGAGGCAAATTCTTTTACGACCTTAAAGCAACTGTTAATATCTTTTATGATATGTATCGGCAACCGTACCATACGTGCTTGATTCATGACAGCGCGATCGATAGCTTGACGAATCCACCACGTTGCGTAGGTTGAAAAACGAAATCCGCGTTCCGGATCAAATTTTTCAACCGCATGAATTAACCCTAAATTTCCTTCTTCAATTAAATCGGACAGTGAGATCCCTCGATGTCGATAACGATGTGCAATTTTTACGACTAAACGTAAATTGGCTTCTATCATTTTTTTACGTGCCAACGTATCGCCCGCTTGTAATTTTCGCGCTAAAGATTTTTCTTCCTCTGCAGACAACAGCGATTGTGATCCGATTTCATTCAGATAAATTTGTGTAATATCACGTATTGTATTGACTAATCGTGTGTCATTATCACGCATTAAACACCTCGTATTTCTCCTACATCTAAGAAAATCATCCTACTAGGTTGTTAGACACTCGGATTTTAAGAAAATTACGCGGTGTATTTACAAGAAAGCATTTTTATATTAACTAGGCTGGTAATTCGTGATTTTAAGCAGGGTTTTTCTAAATAACGGTTCGACCTTAGGTCCACCCCAACGTATGAGCGCGGCGATTAATAAAAACCGAATGCCTCGACCCGCAAGCGATGCTAAGAGAAACCATCCGAAGTGTAATTGCATCACGCCTGCGCCAATGGTAAAAATTTTATAGGGTATAAACGGCGTCACACACCCAAACAAAATAGCCCAAAAACCCCATGCCTGAAACCATTGGGTTGCTAATTGATAATATTCGCTATAGCCCATCATATTAATAAAAGGATTAACGATGGCATCAAAGGCAAAAAGACCGAGTCCATAACCCAGGATGCCCCCAAAAAACGACGACACAATCACAATCCCCGCCAATTGAAAAGCACGTTTTGGTTCCGCAATGCTCATCGGCAATATCATCAATAAGGGCGAAATCGGAAACAGCGATGCATCTATAAAACTCACAAACGCTAAATATCGCGTTGCTTTGGGGTGTGCGGACCAGCGCAATACTTTATCGTACCAAGATACTAAAAATCGAAAATGCATTTTATACCCTCTACCTTGCCGGCTCTACCACCAAACAAAAAGTCTCATTCTTTTTAATCATACCCAGTTCTGTCCGCGCACGCTCTTCTAAAGCCTCTGGACGCAGCTTCAAAAATTTGAGCTCCGCATCTAATGTTTGATTTCTTTTGGTTAATGCGGCTATGCCTTTTTGTTCGTTCACAATCGCCTTGCGTAATCTATAGACATCCAATAAATTACTGTCTCCGCCCCACAATCGATATTGGAGAACAATAAACATAAGACACAAAACTAGTGCCAGCCCTTTTTTCACCCAACTAGTCTCCAGTCTGTCTCCCCTCTTCCGTTTTACGGGAGAGGGTGCCCGAAGGGCGGGTGAGAGTCGTGCGGGTCAGAAGACGCTCAAAAGGCGCATGTCCTGCATATTGTGCGCTGTTGCCCAATGCTTCTTCTATGCGCAGCAACTGATTATATTTAGCAACCCTATCTGTACGCGACAAAGAACCCGCTTTAATTTGACCCGCGTTTGAAGCAACAGCCAGATCTGCGATTAACGTATCTTCGGTTTCACCTGAACGATGTGAAATAATCGTTGAAAAATGTGCCTCTTGTGCCATTTGAATCGCATGAAAAGTTTCGGTTAAGGTGCCAATTTGGTTTGGCTTAATCAGAATAGCATTGGCAATTTGTTCTTGGATCCCCCGGACCAACATTTTCGTATTGGTAACAAAGAGATCATCCCCAACTAATTGAATGCGTTTATCCAAAGCCTCTGTTAACCACTTCCAACCTTGCCAATCTTCTTCTGCCATCCCATCTTCCAAAGATAAAATAGGATATTGATTGACCCATTTCACTAAATGAGAAACCCATTCTTCAGAACTAAAATTTTTATTATCTCCGGCTAAATGATATTTGCCCTCGCTATAAAATTCACTACTGGCCAAATCAAGTGCTAGAAAAATGTCTTTTCCAGGCGTAAAACCTGCGATTTGTATCGCCTCTAATATCAACTCCATGGCAGCTTCGTTAGAAGACAAATGCGGTGCGAATCCGCCTTCGTCTCCGACACCTGTGTTTAAGCCTTTTTGTTTTAACAAACTTTTTAATGCTTGAAATATTTCAACCCCATAACGAATGGCTTCTTTAAAATTCGGCGCGCCCACAGGCACAATCATATATTCTTGTACATCGATATTATTATCCGCATGCGCCCCGCCATTAATCACATTCATTAAAGGAACCGGTAATATCGAATGTTTGGTTTCAGCCTGCTTTTGGTTTAAGTACTGATAAAAAGGCATTTTAACGGCATGGGAAGCAGCACGTGCTGAGGCAACAGAGACTGCCATCAGTGCGTTTGCGCCCAGGCGGCTCTTGTTCGGCGTATCATCCAAGCGGATTAAAATATCATCTATCCCTTTTTGATGACGAACGTCATGATTTAATAATGCCGTTTTAATTTCGGTGTGAACATGATGTATCGCTTTTAACACGCCTTTCCCACCATATCGTGCTTCTTTATCTCTTAATTCTACCGCCTCGTGCATACCTGTAGACGCGCCTGAAGGCACACTTGCTCGTCCTATAATCCCGGATTCTAAAAGGACATCAACCTCTATTGTGGGAGTACCTCTGGAGTCTAGAATCTCTCTTGCTTTAAGATCTTTAATCTCAGCCATCTTTCACCACCTTGTCTATTTGCATTAAGGTCTTGAGTAATTGCTCCATTTTGTCCAATGGCCATGAATTTGGACCGTCACTGAGAGCCTTATCTGGATCAGGGTGTGTTTCCATAAAAATCCCAGCGACCCCAACGGCAATCGCTGCGCGAGCCAATACCGGCACAAACTCTCGCTGTCCACCCGAAGCTTTGCCTTGCCCACCCGGCAACTGAATAGAATGTGTCACATCAAACACAACAGGACAACCTGTTTCTCTTAGAATAGCCAATGAACGCATATCCGACACTAAATTATTGTATCCAAAGCTAACCCCGCGCTCGCACACCATAATCTGATTATTCCCAACACTCTGTGCTTTAGAGACCACATTTTTCATATCCCAAGGCGCCAAAAATTGACCCTTTTTAATATTCACGGGCAAACCACATCGTGCGACATTCTGAATAAAATTTGTTTGGCGACATAAAAACGCCGGTGTTTGCAAAACATCCACAACAGATGAAACTTCGGATAAAGGCGTATCTTCATGCACATCGGTTAAAATTGGTACACCAATGCTTTTTTTAACCAATTCTAAAATGCGTAAACCTTCTTCTATACCCAATCCCCGAAAAGATTCATCTGAAGTACGATTGGCTTTGTCAAATGAAGATTTATAGATAAAATGAATGCCTAAGCGATCTGCCATTTCTTTTAAAAAACCCGCCGTGTCTAACGCTAACGCTTCGCTTTCTATCACACAAGGACCTGCGATTAAAAAGAAGGGTTTTCTATTTCCAACTGGCATGCCACACAATTGCATTATAGATGTGGTCATGATTTATTTCCTCCTTTGACATTTTCTATCGCTGCTTTAATAAACTGCGTAAATAAAGGATGACTATCACGCGGCGTAGAATGAAATTCAGGATGAAACTGGCAAGCCACAAACCACGGATGATTGGGGATTTCTATCATTTCAACCAAATTGCCATCCATTGTCCGTCCCGAAACTTTTAAACCCGCTTTTTCGAGTAGCGGTAACAAATGATTATTAACCTCATATCGATGTCGATGACGTTCTTGAATAACACTTTTTCCATAAATTTTTTCGGACAAGCTACCAGAAATCAATTGGCATTTTTGTGCTCCTAACCGCATCGTCCCACCCAAGTCGCTGGCTTCGGTGCGCGTTTCGCAAATCCCACTTTCTGTTAAAAAAGAGGTCACCAAGGCAACCACAGGGAAAGGTGTCTCCGGATCAAATTCGGTACTGTTTGCCGCTAGCATATTGGCTTGATGACGTGCAAATTCAATCACCGCAATTTGCATACCCAAACAAATGCCCAAGTAGGGAATATGATTTTCTCGTGCAAATTGTACCGCTTTGATTTTACCTTCAATACCACGCGAACCAAATCCGCCCGGCACTAAAATCGCATGAGCCTCTCGCAAACATGCCACACCCTGTTGTTCAATCTGTTCAGCATCGATAAATTCAATGTTAACACGTGTCTCAGTTTGTATGCCTGCATGGATTAATGCCTCATTTAGCGATTTATAAGCATCAGCGTAATTAACATATTTACCAACCAACAATAACTTAATGGCTTGTTTAGGATTTTTTTGGTGTAATACAACTTTTTCCCATTCTTGAAGATTCGCAGGCTTTGCCGAAAGCTTTAATTTTTCTAAAACAATATCATCTAATTTTTGTTCGTGTAATACCATGGGAATTTCATAGATAGAAGGCATATCCATCGATGTAATAACCGCCCGCTCTTCAACATTGGTAAAAAGTGCTATCTTTTTTCTATCCGAATCTCGAAGTTTTTCAGGGCTTCGACAAATCAAGATATCCGGTTGAATACCAATCGAGCGTAATTCTTTAACGGAATGTTGAGTAGGCTTTGTCTTAATTTCACTCGCAGTGGGAATATAAGGCACTAATGTTAAATGTATAAACAGAGTTCTATCGACACCTAATTCCATTCTTAATTGGCGAATTGCTTCCAAAAAAGGTAAAGATTCGATATCTCCTACTGTTCCACCGATTTCAACCAAAACAATGTCAAAGGCGTCGACATCTTGCACAATATTACGCTTAATTTCATCTGTAATATGTGGAATCACTTGGACGGTTGCACCTAAATATTCGCCTCTACGCTCACGCGCAATCACCTCTGCGTAAATACGGCCTGTGGTAAAATTATTGCTTTTGGACATGGTGGTACGCACAAAGCGCTCGTAATATCCCAGATCAAGATCCGTTTCTGCGCCATCTTCAGTTACGAAAACCTCACCATGCTGAAATGGACTCATGGTGCCAGGATCAACATTAATATAGGGATCAAATTTCAACAGGCTCACCTTAAGACCTCTCGATTCTAAGATTGCCGCTAATGATGCGATGGCTATCCCTTTGCCTAACGAAGAAACAACGCCACCCGTCACAAATATATATCGCGTCATCATTGCTCTTATTTCCATTGTGGTAAGATTTTGCTTAAAAAGTTTAATAATAGATGGAGCTAAACTGTATCAGATCAGAACTAAAAGTTCAAACGCACAGAAACTGTTTGCCGGCTAACTTTAAGCTCATCTTTGTGTCTACTAATCTCATACAGACCAATTTTCAATCTTGGCTTAGCACCCGGCTTAGCCATCAAGACCTCGCGATCGATGCGTTCCATGTGAGAACGACTGGGTAAGGCATGCCCTAAATACTGAAGCCAATAACGAATCACCCCACGACGACGAATAGTATCGAGCGCTAAAAGACGAGACACAGAAAGTGTATCTGCAGCCAATCCTTTTACCGTTTCTAAATCTTGCGCTGCAATGATTTCACCCGCAATAGCCGCTTCAAAGCAGAGTTCCCCCGCACGATTTGTAGAACGAACAGCATGTGGCCATCGCGCATTTAATAGCGGCATCACTTCCTGTCTCAGAAAATTTCTATCAAAGCGTGTATCCGTATTGCTGTCATCTTCGATCCAATTTAATTTTCTATGTTTAGCATATTCTACAATCGCGTCGAAAGAGACTCCTAACAATGGCCTAATTAATTCGCCTTTTCCTAAGCTTGTTTTTTCTCGGATCCCACCTAATCCCAATGGACCACTGCCCCTAAATAAGCGAAGCAAAATTGTTTCTGCTTGATCTGCTGCATGATGTGCGAGTAATAAAGCTTGGTTTTGATCTAAAAATTTCTCAAAGGCAGAAAACCGCGCTTCTCTTGCAACCGCCTCCGGACTTTGTCCACCTCTCACCTTGCCATCAACATAAAGTACTTTGAATGGCACTGCATACTGCAAACAAACACTTTCGCAATGTTGTACCCAAGCATCTGCAAAACGACTAATTCCATGATGAATGTGTAATGCGCCGAGTTGAGAGCCACCGCCTAAAGCCCTCACCAAAAGATCTAATAAGACATGTGAATCCCGTCCGCCACTAAAAGCAACCCACAACACTTTGGCATTTGTTAATTTTTGAATATTCTGTAAAATTAATTCGGGTGTTAGGATTAAATCCCCATTGCGATCCATCTTTGATACCGCTTTTTAAGTAATTTATCGACCGAAAGGTTTTTAAATGCATGTAAATTTTGCACCAGAGACATTTTTAAATTCAGAGCGGTTTCATCAAAATTTCGGTGTGCGCCACCTAAAGGCTCCGAAACAATTTCGTCGATTAAACCCAGCTTTAAAAGTTTAGGCGCTGTAATGCCCATAACTTCGGCAGCCTCAGAAGCTTTAGAGGCACTTTTCCACAAAATAGTAGCGCACCCTTCCGGCGAAATCGTTGCATAGTATGCATATTCTAACATTAATGTTTTGTCACCAACACCAATACCCAGCGCACCACCGGAACACCCTTCGCCAATCACAACACATAAAATAGGCACTTCTAATTGCGAAAAGACCAGAAGATTACGAGCAATCGCCTCGCTTTGACCTCTCGCCTCTGCACCAACACCCGGGTAAGCACCCGGAGTATCAATAAACGTAATGATAGGAATCTGAAATTTTGCAGCCAATTTAGCCGCACGTAAGGCTTTACGATAACCTTCAGGATGTGGCATCCCAAAATGTCGCGCTATTTTTTCTTTGGTATCACGCCCCTTTTGCTGCCCAATAATCATCACCGGCTCGCCGTCTAAACGCGCAAGCCCCATAACCAACGCTTTGTCGTCTGCATAAGCGCGATCGCCATGTAGCTCTTCAAAATCTGTAAAAATACGAGAAACGTAATCTAAGGTAAAAGGCCTTTGCGGATGACGTGCAAGTTGCACAACCTGCCAGGCGGTCAAAGCGCGAAAGATGGATTCCGTCAATTCTCGGCTTTTGTCCCCCAGGCGACTAATTTCTTCTTGAATATTGATAACACTATCTGTGCCAACCAGGCGAAGTTCTTCTATCTTCGCTTCTAGCTCTGCAATAGGTCGTTCAAATTCTAAATAATTTGTGCTTAAACTCATTTGACGTGTTCCCCCTAAGACACCTTAAGGTTACCGAAAAATGATAACTTAGACAAATATCAAAAAATAAGTTATTTGAATGTCTTTTTAATACCTAATATCAACAGTTGCAATACCCGGCAAATGCTTTAGGGCGTCAACCAACGTTTCTTTGGGATTTACTCGCCAATCTTCTCCTAAACGCAAAAACACCAAAGATTCATTGCGCTCATAAACGATCTGTACAGGACACCCTTCTTGGACTTGATAGGGTTTGATGGTTTCCATCAGCTTCTTTGCAAAATTTTCACCCAATTCCAAAGATGAAACAACCACTTTTAAAAACTTTGCCGACTTTAATCTGGATTTTTCTAAACTCATGATTTCCTTGCAACGCATTTTGTAACCACCCGAATACGTATCGATACTCACTTCTCCGGTGACTATCACCAAATTGTCTTTGACTAACAGTTCTTTATTCTCTCGATATTGATCCGAAAAAATAGCAATTTCTTGCCTACCCGTTCTATCATCTAGAGTAACAAAGGCCATTCTGTCGCCTTTGCGCGTCATCAGCGTACGAACAGCAACAACTAATCCAGCAATCACATAACTTTGATTCCGTTCCACTTTTAAATCACGAATCGTACTGGTGCGAATATGCGATAATTCTTCTTCATGTTCCGTCAAAGGATGACCTGTTAAATAAAGGCCTAAAGACTCTTTTTCGCCTTGTAAACGCACCGATTCAGACCAAGGTTCGATATTTTTGGGTTTAGCAGAAGCCTTGATATCTTCGGCCGAAAAAGAATCGCCAAATAAATCCGCCTGGCCACGCAATCGATTTTTAGATATTTGCTCCGCAGCATGAACAGCGTCGCTTAATGTTTCCATCCATTCGGAACGCTGTGTAAAATCTACGCCAAAACAATCAAAAGCACCCGCACGAACAAGCGCTTCTAAAACACGACGGCTCACTTTACGACCGTCTATCCGAGAACAAAAATCAAAGATATCTTGAAAAGGCCTCGAAGCGCGCGCCTCAATAATACCTTCTATAGCGGCTTCTCCTACCCCTTTAATCGCGCCCAATCCATATAAAATACGGTTCTGTTCGTCTACAGAAAATTTGAACAGACTTTTATTCACGTCAGGCGGTACAATACTGATCTTGTTTTCAGAACATTCATGCACAAAAATGACTATTTTATCTGTATTTGCCATATCCGAGGACAATACCGCCGCCATAAAGGCTTCTTTGTAATGTGTTTTTAACCAAGCGGTTTGATACGTAATCAGCGCGTAAGCCGCAGAGTGTGATTTATTAAATCCATAACCTGCAAATTTTTCCATTAAATCAAAAATATGGGTTGCTGAGTGCTCAGACACACCTCTTTCGACCGAACCCTTCACAAATATCGCACGCTGTTTTGCCATTTCTTCGGGTTTTTTCTTACCCATCGCACGTCGCAACAAATCGGCTGCGCCTAAAGTATATCCCGCCAACACTTGGGCAATTTGCATCACCTGTTCTTGATATAAAATAACCCCATAAGTCGGCTTTAAAATATGCGTTAATTTCGGATCCAAATATTCGGGAATTTCGCGACCATGCTTGCGATTAATAAAGTCATCGACCATGCCAGATTGCAGTGGTCCGGGTCTAAACAACGCAACCAAGGCAATAATTTCTTCAAAATTATCCGGCTGTAATCGTTTAACCAAATCCTTCATGCCCCGAGATTCTAACTGAAACACGGCAGTTGTATTGCATGCTTTTAATAAATCAAATACTGCGGGATCGTCTAAAGGAATTTTCTCAATATCAATGCGTTCTTGATTATTTTTGATATTGATTTGATTAATCGTCTCCACGGCCCAATCAATAATCGTAAGCGTCCTTAAACCTAAAAAGTCGAATTTCACCAAACCAATCGCTTCTACGTCATCTTTATCAAATTGCGTTAATAAATGTCCCTCCTTTGCATCGCAATAGAGCGGCGTAAAATCGATGAGTTTCGATGGCGCAATCACAACACCGCCGGCATGCTTCCCCGCATTTCGAGTGACGCCTTCTAGTTTTTTCGCCAAATCAATCAGCGTTTTAACCTCATTTTCTTCTGAATATCGTTGTTTTAAAATCTCTTCTTGATTTAAGGCTTTTTCTAAGGTAATACCCAACTCCATGGGGATTAATTTTGCGATTTTATCGACAAATCCATATGGATGCCCTAATGCTCGTCCCACATCTCGAATAACGGCTTTTGCAGCCATTGTGCCATAAGTAATAATTTGCGAAACGGATTCTCGACCATAGGTATTTGCCACATAATCAATCACGCGATCCCGACCTTCCATGCAAAAGTCAATATCAAAGTCGGGCATTGAAACGCGCTCTGGGTTCAAAAATCGTTCAAAAAGTAAATCATATTGCAAGGGATCCAATCCCGTAATACCGAGTGAAAAAGCAACCAGGGAGCCTGCACCCGAACCACGACCCGGGCCTACGGGGATTTTATTATTACGTGCCCATTGAATAAAGTCCGCGACAATTAAAAAATAACCCGCATATCCCATCGAATTTAAAACGGTTAATTCTGTGTTTAATCTGTCTTTATACACCTCGGGAATCGGATGATTAGCAAATTTATTTTTTAGCCCTCGATGTGCTAAATCTATAAAATATTGTTGAATCGTTGTATCGGCCGGCACCGGATAATTGGGCAAATAAATCTTCCCAAGCTTTAATTCAAAATTACACCGTTTGGCAATTTCAACGCTATTTTCAATCGCTTCTGGCAAATCTGAAAAAAGTGCTTGCATCTCGAAAGGTGATTTCAGATATTGCTCTTCACTAAAATTTTTAGAACGTTTTGGATCACTTAATGTCGTACCTTCATGAATACACACCCGTGCTTCGTGCGCTTCAAAATCTTCCTTTTTTATAAACCGAACATCATTAGTCGCAACGAGAGGACATCCTGTTTTTTCTGCTAGCGCAACCAATGCTTGATTATATGTTCCTTCATCACTGCGATTGGTTCGTGTGATCTCAAGATAAAATCGATCATTAAAAATGGCAAACCATGCTTCACATAATTTTTCAGCAGATGCAGCGATCGATTCAGATCCTAACAACGCTTTAGCAATGTCACTTTCTCTGGCAGAAGCAATCAGAATAAGCCCCGTGTTTTTTTCACTGAGCCACGATTTTTTTATTTGGGGTTTGTCCGCAAATTGGCCTTCAACATAAGAACGAGAAACAATTTCGGTTAAATTTCGATAACCTATCATGTTTTGACAAAGCAAAATCAACCGAAAGGGCTGACAGGGATCTGCTTCATTCATTAACCAAACGTCTGCACCAATAATCGGTTTTATGCCAGCCGATTCCGCTGCTTGATAAAACTTGACCATTGCAAACAAATTGCACTGATCTGTTATCGCAATCGCACTACTTTTTTGGCTAGCAATCGCGTCGCAGCATTCATCAATACGAACAAGCCCGTCCACCAACGAATATTCACTGTGTAAATGTAAATGTACAAATTGGGGATCTGTCATTTTATTGCTTCTTTAACAGGGCCAAAACTTAAGCGATGAATTTTACAAGGGCCGAGCATTTTTAAAATCATCCGATGCATTGCCGTTGGATAACCCTTATGTTTTGCAAAACCATATTCCGGAAATGCTTTATCTAAAATAACCATTTCGCGATCACGCGTTACTTTTGCCAGTATGGATGCCGCACTGATGGAGGGAATTAAATTATCCCCATTGATGATTGCCCTTGTGGGGTATTCTAGGATCGGACAACAATTCCCATCGATCAACACTTCTGTGGGTCGAACCGTGAGTGCCGCAACCGCCCTTTGCATAGAGAGTAATGTGGCTTGCAAAATATTTATGCGATCAATTTCAAACACTTCTGCTCGACCTATACCGAAAGCAATTGCCTTCTCACAAATTTCAATAAATAACGATTCGCGTCGAACTTCGCTTAACTTCTTCGAATCTGCCAAATTTTTAATTTTTTTATTGGGATCTAAAATCACAACAGCGGAGATAACCGGTCCTGCCAGTGGGCCTCTACCGGCTTCATCTACGCCTGCAATCAACATGCTTACCCCATGGTTTCTTATGCAATTTTTGTTACACTATCGGGCCATTGGGGTCAGACCCCATTGCCTCAATATCTGAGTTTGTAGAGTAGCAGGAGTGAAAAATGGATGCAATTCAACCCCTAAATCAGCCCGCAAAACCGCGTATATTAACGTTAGTGGACTTTCATCATCCGATATTACGCCAAGTGACTGAAACTGTAAATTTTCCACTTAACAGTATGGATAAACAATTAATCCAAGATATGAAATATTCAATACAGCCGGAACAACTTAAGACGGCTAACGCACCGTGGGATTCCGCAGCCGGAATGGCTGCCAACCAATGGGGCACAAACAAACGTATTTTCCTTTTTTGTCCTGATGCAGATACCAAGATAGAAGTCATGATTAACCCCAGTTATGAACCCCTAATAGGCACTACCGCGCATTCTCCTGCAGAAGATCTGTGCTGGGAAGGCTGCTTTTCTGTACCACTCGCCACGGGTAATGTAAAACGCTATATAGACATACGCGCCAAATACCAAGATGAAGAAGGTAAAATAATCATACGCGAGCTCAGTGGCAGACATGCGCGGGTTTTTCAACATGAGACCGATCATTTAAATGGATTTTTGTATTACGAATTAAGTCCAGACAAATGTATTGATAAAAGAACCTTTGATTCTAGAGAGGCTGTCGATGAATTCTACGATACCATGTATGAAGCCAGCAAGAAGGCGCAAGCAAATTTGATAAACTGCCCTTGTGGCTCGAGTGCAGATTTTAAGGCCTGTTGTGGCCCCTATCTACATAGGACAAAGGATGCACCCACACCAGAAGCATTAATGCGTTCTCGATTTACAGCGTATTTCAACGAAAATTTAACGTATATCGAAGCAACAATGCGAGGCCCTGCATTAATAAAATTTAACCAACAAAAAAATACGAAACGCACCTACGAATGGTTAGGTTTACAAGTGATTAACGCGTATGATGATCTGGATCCGAATGTTGGATATGTTGAATTTATCGCAAAATACAAACACAACAATATAGCAGATCAGATACACGAGCGAAGCAAATTTCATCGTGAAGAAGGACGGTGGTATTATGTGGATGGTGAGTTTTTAGACTAATTGAACTCTCCTCATCCGCCCTTCGGGCACCTTCTCCACAACAAGTTGTGGAGAAGGAATCGCACTGTACAGCGTTTTCCAGAACTCTTTATCCATCTTAAATTCAAACCAATAAGCTCGCGCTAAGCTAATTTATAAAAGTTGTCGTTGGAGATTAAGATCATCCGTCAGAATCTGGATACACCAGTGTTATACGTTATTTAACGGATTAGAATGCAGCAATTTAAATGTTAGCATTAACATGGAACAGTGAAAAAGCTTCTCTAATTTAACGCTTAATTAAATCACCATAATAACTGTTCACAAAAACAGTTGTAAACTTAATTACCCTTAAACGGTAAATTTTTTGATAATTAACCCCCTAACAAGGTAACATTAAAGGTGGAAAAAATGAGTGCAACGTACAAACTTGAGTAACTCAAACGGTGTTTCTGTGACTCCAAGCAACTTAGGGTAACTGGAACCGCCTTTTTAGGGGCAAGAAGTATGAGCTTTACAAGGCAAGATATGGTCAGGTAGTTCAACAATTGAAAAAAACCGATTTTATTAAATCGATGACAACTTTTCACGACCATAAAGTTTGGCAAGACGTTTACAATACAAGCTTCGGTGGATTTGAATTGTATGTTAAATTTCAAAAAGATGAATTGGGATATTTTGTAATTTCTTTTAAGGAGCGATAGATGAAGTGTCCAGCATGTGGCAAAGGCAATTTATTGAAAAAAGTAAAATCTCAGATGTTTACATATAAAGGAAGTTCTATAATGCTAGAACAACCTGGACTGTGGTGCAATCAATGCGATGATGGAATATTATCGAGTGAAGATATGGAAATTACTGAAAAAAGTTTTGAAGAATTTAAAGCCAAGGTTGATGGTTTACTGTCTCCCGATGATATCCGGCGGATCCGCCGCTATATTTTAGGGTTAACCCAACAACAAGCTGCCGAGATATTTGGGGGCGGAAAAAATGCCTTTAGTCGATATGAAAATGGCGAAATTAAGCCCAGCTTACCCTTAAGTAACTTATTAAAAATGTTCGAACGGCACCCAGAAGATATAAAATATTTTACCAAGGACAATTTATAGACACGATGTGCGGTTCAAAAAAAAGAGGGTTTAAAGCTTAATATTTTTGACTTTTCATAACCCCTTGGATCGCACGCGCAGCCACTTCACTCGCATTTTTCTTTAAGGTTAAATGTATTTCTGTAAATTTTTCGACCAAGCTTGTACGATCAAAATCCGGGGATAACAGTTGAAGCAACGCGGCGCTTAATTTTTCAGGTGTTGCCTCATCTTGAATAAATTCGGGCACAATCACTTTACCCGCCAATAAATTGGGTAACGCAATATACGACAGTTTTACCACACGCTTTGCAATATAAAAATTAATCGGGTGCATGCGATACGCCAGTATCATGGGCTTTTTATGCAACATGACTTCTAACGTTGCAGTACCCGATGTTACCAATACCGTATCTGCTGCACGCATGGCTAAATGTGCATCCCCCAGTATTATTTTTATCGGCACTTCGGGTGCGATTGTTTGATGCAAATGTTCCAAAGTGGCTTTATGCGCTTCCGATACCAAGGGCATCACAAACTGCAGGTTTTCTTGTTTTTCAAAACAAAGCTGTGCACTTCTAATGAATATTGCTGCTAAATATTTAATTTCGCCTTGTCTGCTGCCAGGTAAGAGCGCAATAACCGGTTTGGACACATCAAACCCAAGCGCTTTTTTTGCCTCAATTGTGTTAACTTCCAGTGGGATTTGATCTGCCAATGGATGTCCCGTAAAACAAACCGGCACCTGATGATCTTCAAAAAATTTTGCCTCAAAGGGAAATAATGTGAGCATTAAATCAACGGCTTGTTTGATCCCTTTAATCCGTCCCTGACGCCATGCCCAAACACTGGGACTCACATAATGTACCGTGAGTATTCCAGCTGCTTTTAATTTTTTTTCGAGACCTAAATTAAAATCTGGCGCATCAACACCAATAAAAACATCGGGAGGGTTATCGCAAAAATGCTCAATCAGATGTCGTCGAATACGAAATAATTCAGGTAATCGCCCTAAAGGCTCAATAAGCCCCATCACCGATAGACGTTCCATGGGATATAAAGAGTGCCCGCCTTCTTTTAACAACGCAGGACCCAGAATGCCTTCGAAAGTCAGATCAGGGTACAGAAGGCGTAAAGCGCGAATTAAATTGGCGGCTAAATTGTCACCCGAGACTTCGCCAACAACAATGCCGACTCTCATCTCCTTTTCCCTTCTCCCGTTTCACGGGAGAAGGTGGCGCGAAGCGCCGGATGAGGGCAGCGAGAGGGGCTACCGAACAATACCACGCGTTGCATTCGACAAGAAATCAATCATAATCTGTATTTCTGAATTTTCTACAGCCATGATCTTCAGCTCAGCAATGGCTTCTTGAAGCGTTAAAGTCTGTCTAAAAATAATTTTATAGGCACGCTTTAAAGCAGCAATGGTGGCAGCACTATAGCCCCTACGTTCTAAACCAACTGAATTTAAACCATGTGCCTCGGCCGGATACCCTGAAACCATCACAAAGGGTGGAACATCTTTAATAATCATTGCACCACCAGCTGCAAAACTGTGAGCGCCAATCGCACAAAATTGATGAACTCCTACCATACCACCCAAACACACAAAATCTTCCACTTTGACATGCCCTGCAATCGAAGCATTATTTGAAAAGACTACTTGATTTCCAACTGTGCAATCGTGGGCAACATGCGTATAAGCCATAAACAGATTATCGTTTCCAATTTTCGTTATTCCACCACCTTGCGCTGTACCACGATGAATAGTGCAAGATTCACGAAAAACATTGCGATCACCAATGTCTAAATAGGTGAGTTCACCGGAATATTTTTTGTCTGGAGAATCTTCACCAATGGTCGCAAACTGATAAATCCGGTTTTCTCGACCAATACGTGTTGGACCGCGAATAACAACATGCGATGCAATCCAAGTACCTTCCTCAATTTCTACATCTGGCCCAATCAGCGTCCAAGGACCCACCACCACATTAGCAGCAAGCTTAGCTTTGGGATCCACTATCGCGTGTTTATCTATCACAAGCTCACCGATCCTTCCGCGCAGGTCATTTCAGCTGTACAAACAATTTCATTTTCAACCAACGCAGTCCCTTTAAACTTCCAAACATTTGCCCGGCGCTTTAAAATTTCTACCCTTAAGTGTAATTGATCCCCTGGAACGACAATCTTTTTAAAACGTGCATTCTCAATAGCTCCCAAATAAAATAAAGAGCCGCTTGGATCCCATTCGGCAGTATGACTCGCCAAAATAGCAGCCGCTTGTGCTAATGCTTCTAAAATCAAGACCCCGGGCATTACTGCTTTAACTGGAAAATGACCCGAAAAAAAAGGCTCGTTAAACGACACATTTTTTATGGCCAACAACGTTTTATCTTGTTCAAATTCTAAGACGCGATCCACCAATAAAAATGGATATCGATGTGGCAAGCGCTCTAAAATCTGCTGGATATCTATTACCATTTATTCATCCTCCACAAAACGCGCATTATTCAATACCCTATTTTCCAAAGCGCGCAACCGTCGCGCCATATCATCTAAGTTCTGAAAGCGTGCCATATTTTTTCGCCATAAATCGACGGGTTTGGCTGGAAATCCACCGTATACGCCTCGCGTCTTTAAAGAATGTGTCACCATGGATGCGCCTGTGAGATGTACATGATCGACAATTTCAACATGCCCAGCAATACGTGAACCGCCGCCAATTAAACAAAATTTTCCAATCACTGCACTACCCGCAATAGCAACACACCCTGCAATAGCAGTTCCTGCGCCAATAGAGACGTTGTGACCTACTTGCACTAAATTGTCTATAACAACACCATCGCCTAACAATGTGTCTTCTAACAATCCACGATCAATCGTCGTATTTGCCCCAATTTCAACCTGATCTCCCATAACCACACTACCCAAGTGTGGCAGCCTTACCCAAAAGCCCTCTTGATGTGCAAATCCAAAACCATCGCCACCAATAACCGCTCCACTGTAAATCACGCAGTGTTTACCCATTTGAACATTATCATAGAGCGTAACGCGTGCCATTAACGTTGTACTATCACCCAGTACGCAATCATGCCCAATGATGCAGCCTGCCGCGATAACCACATTTTCACCTAAAACAACACGGTTACCTAAAACAACATTCGCGCCAATAGATGCAGAATCCGGAATTTTGCACTCTTCGCCTATAACCGCGCTTTTATGAATACCGGGGAGCACGCTTTCTTTTTTTTCAAAAATTTTAGCGGCTTTTGCTAAACTTAATCGTGGATTCTCAGAAATAAGCACATGTACGGGACAAAGTGGCGCTTCAGCACTACTCAGAATAACAGCGGACGCTTTTGTTGAAGCTAAGTCTTGACGGTATACAGAAGGCAAATCTTTGCGGTATTCCGCATTGCTTAAAAAAGAGATCTGTCCTGCTGTTGCACGCTTTAAAGGTGCAATACCGGAAATAAGACAATTCGGATCACCTTGAAGGCGCACATTGATGAGATCAGCGAGCGCCTCCAGTGTGTAAGATTGACTATCCTTCATTTGTGATTAGGATTTCTTATCCGACTTAGGCTCAGCCTTTTTAGCGGATGATGACTTAGCCACTTTTTCTAATCGTTCCAAGACTTTTCCAGTGATATCAATTCGTTCTGCAACATATAATGCCGCTTCTTGTGATAACACCAAATCATACTTGTATTCTTCCGCAACTTTCTCAACAACGTCTCTCACTTCTTTGATAAAGAGATCCATCTCTTCTCGATGTCGCGTTGCATAATCCGATCTTAATTCTTCGTCCATACGACGCAGATCTTGTTCCATCTTAGCCAATTCTTTTTCTTTTTTGCCCCGTTCTGCTACCGACATCACGTCCGCATCACGCTGCAGCTTTTCGCGTTTGGTTTGAAAGTCTTTCTGCTTATTCACAAATTTATCTTTGGGCGCCTGAAATTCTTTTTCAAGACGTTTACCGGCATCTTCTGCTTGAGGCGATTTTGATAACAACAACTGCCAATCTAAAACACCAATTCTGGTTGGCAACTCGTCCGCAAGCACGGCCATTGAACCAAGGCCTAGACAAACAGAAAACAAAATGGATCTTATTAAATATTTCAAGGTAACTCTCCTCGCAGGCAACCTGCTAAATAACCAACTAAAATTGAGTGGCCATCGAAAACGCAAAGTAACGCGTCTCGTCACCCCGTTTTGCATTGATTGGCTTTGCAAAACTAAATGACAGCGGCGCTCCTAAGGGGGTATTCCAAGTCAGCGATACACCCGCTGCATACCTCAACCCATGCGGATTACGAGATGCACCATTCACGATACTCTTCGTGTAGCTGGTATCATATACCTGACCGGCATCTAAAAACAATGCTGTTCGAACAGATTTTGCATCTGGTTTAATCGGATTTGGGAAAATAAGGGATGCCGTTCCTACAATGAGTGTATTACCCCCGAATGAACGCCCGCTCGCATCCTTGGGTCCTAATGAACTTTCTTCAAAACCGCGAACAGAACCCATACCTCCAGCATAAGAGTTTCTATAAAAAGGCAGTCGAGATGTTTTTCCATAACCAGACCCATAACCCAAATTGCCTTTCAAACCAATAACCCACAATTCAGACGCTGTCAGTGGATGATAGGCCACTGCTGCATAGGACAGCTGGTAATATTGCTGATTGGCACCTGGAACAACCGTCCTAACACCCGCAGATTGTGATAAACCCCGGGTTGGGAATATTCGTTGATTTAACGTTTCGTAAATCCACGTTATACCAACAGCATACTCACGAAACTGTCTTCCATAGCGCTTAGTGAAATTTTGAATTTCGCTCGGCGCGAGTAGTGAGTCGATTTTTAATCGCGTGTCATCATAACCCACAGAAAGTTTTATAAATTCATACTTGTCTACAGGAAATATCCAACGCAAATCTCCACCGAGCGTATCCGTTGTAAAATTAGAAATGTTGGTGGTTTTACTGAGATTAGACTGGTTAAAATAACCACTCGCACCCATTCCAATCCCATCGACCGTAAAATAAGGATCCATGTAATCCAGCGCGTAGTTTGTCGTCGCCTTACTTTTATCAAAGTTAAAACCAACTGTATTACCGGTTCCAAAGAAATTTTCTTGAGAAATGGCAAAGTTAAACATTAATTTTTCAGTAGGTGAATAACCGAGACCACCGCTCATTTGCCCTAAACGCGCTTCTTCAAGCTTATAAATAACATCCAATTCGTCGGTTGTACCAGGCACCGGTGGCGTTTCAATTTCTATTTCAGAACCAAACCCACGCCGTAAAATCTTTTCTTTGCCTTCTTTAACCAGTGCATTCGAAATCCACGTGCCTTCCATTTGAGGCAGTTCACGTCGCAATACTTCATCTTTTGTGGTTGAGTTGCCTTTAAATAAGATCCGACGCACACTCATACGTTTACCGGGCTGGATCTCAAAAACGATATCAACGGATTTTTTGTCTTCTATAATTTCATGGTTTGTGCGTGCTTCGGCAAAGGTAAAACCTTCGTCTCCTAATCGATTTTCAAGTGCTTGTTTCACTTCTAATAATGTCTTTCTAGAGAAAGCTGTTCCCGTTTCTAAAGGTGCCAGCAAAGGGTCTAACTCTTTTTTGGGAACCACAAATTGTCCGGCCAAACTCACATGCCCAAAGTTATATTTCTCCCCTTCGGTGACATGTATCGTAATAAAAATACTCTTTTTATCGGAAGACAGAGAAACCTGAGAAGAATCAATTTGAAAATTAATATATCCGCGATCCATATAGTAAGATCGTAATGTTTCTAAGTCCGCGTTTAATTTTTCTTTATTATATTTATCATCGCTAGAAAACCAAGATAACCAATTTGTCTTAGCAGTTTTAAATTCTTTTAAAAGTTCTTTTTCAGAAAAAAGGGTGTTTCCCATTATCTTGATTTCTTTAATGCGTGCAACCTCACCCTCATAAATAGCAATGGTCACAGAAACCAACGAACCTTCTTCCGTAACTGTTGGTTCAATTTTTACCCCATAACGACCGCGACTATAATAATAGCGTTCGAGTTCTTTTTGGGCACGTAATAAAATAGCGGGATCAAAGAGTTGTCCTTCTGCCACACCGACTTCTCTGAGGAGTTTTTTAACTTTATCTTTATCTTTAATACCAGTAAGCGTTAGGTGACTAATCGTAGGGCGCTCTATAACACGGACCACCAAGGCATTCCCATCACGATTTAAGGTAACCTCTTTAAAAAATCCTGATTTGTAAAGCACACGGATCGCTTCCGTCGCCTTTGCGTCTGTTATGGTCTGCCCTATCTCTACAGGCAGATCTTCTAAGACCGCCCCTTTAGAGACCCGTTGTAGTCCTTCAACACGAATGCTGTTTACTACAAAAGATTGAAAGGCTTCTACCTGAAAAAATGCAAGGCTTCCAACTAAAAGTAGCAGAAATGAGCGCTTATCTATCGTTGCCATCGTTTTGGTTTCGCTGGTTAAAAATCTTAAGGGGCATCCTACCACAAAAATAGGATGGGGTTCACCTTAAAAAATGCATCAGATCATTATATAAGGCTAATATCATAAACCCAACTAATATTAGGCCCCCTACCCATATACCTACATTCTGCGCCATTTCGGAAGGTCGACGGCCTATGATAATCTCAGCAAGACAATACATAATATGACCGCCATCTAAAATGGGAATCGGCAATAGATTCAAAACACCCAAACTGATACTAATCACACCTAAAAAAGTTAAAAACTCGTTTAATCCAATCGCGGCAGACTCTCCGGCATATTTAGCAATGCTGATTGGCCCACTGATATGACGTGCAGACACTTTGCCAACAATCATTTTTTTTAAAAGCTCTAAAGTTAAAACTGAATATTCCGCTGTTTGAGAAACCGCCTTCACCAAAGCTGCCCCTACACTATAACGCTGAATACGAAATAATGATTTTGGCATTTCTTTTAACGCTGGAAATTCTACACCCACAAATCCAATTTTTTTATTATCTTCCTCCGAAACTTTAGTCACTGTTTCTAATACCAATGGTAATTTTTGTTTTCCACGTTGAACGACCAAATGGATTTTTTTGTTAGACCGCGACTGTACATAATGAATAATATCCATACGAGAGGTTATAACGTGCCCATCTGCACTGAGAATACGATCGCCTGGCTGCAACCCTGCCTTAAAAGCAGGCAAATCCGGTAAAACGTTAGCGACAATCGCGGGCACAGGATCAAGTGGCACCAGCCCCAAACTGTCTAACCAATTCGATTCTGAAGTGCCACCCGATACAATACCTAAATCCAAAATTTTATTTTTCAATGGCGCTTCTGCATGATCCCGTACCCCGACATTAATCGTTTTATCTTCCCCAATATGCGCCAATACCTGCATAGAAACGGATTCCCAACTGGGTGTGAGTTTTCCTTCGACTGAAACGATTTCTTCCCCCCGATGGAATCCCGCCAAACCTGCAATAGAATCTTTAGACACATTCCCTAAAATGGGAATAAATGTTGAAACCCCTACCATAAACAATAACCAATAAACAACAACTGCAAACAATAAATTAGCAAAGGGTCCTGCCACTAATACCAACATTCGTGCCCAGACGGGCTTAAAGCAAAATGCTTGATGTCGCTCTAAAGGAGAAATGATTTGATCACGCTCGCCAAAAAGTGATACATATCCACCCAATGGAATAGCGGATATCAGGTATTCCGTGCCAAGTTTGTCATACCAGCGATAGAGGGGACGTCCAAACCCAATGGAAAAACGGAGCACTTTAATCCCAAATCGTCTTGCAACCCAAAAATGTCCAAACTCATGTATACCCACCAAAATGCTGATGGCCACAATAAAGGCAAGAATCGAAATTAAGAGTTGAACCATAAATCCTCCAATACCAAATGAAAGGCAGGTTTAAACCAGGGGGTATAATGTTCTGAATACAAATCCAATTCTCTCTGTAATCGTTGTTCAGATACCCAACGAAAATCCTGAGCTTCTTTAGGATCTAATACAATAAGCTGGACGCCGTCATACTCTCCAAGCAACACATGATCAAATTCATGTTCGGTCAATCCATTTTCAAAACAGGCCTTATATTGAAAAGAACCGACTTTTTTCAAAGTGAGTACAATCGACATCTCTTCTTTTAAGCGTCTTTGACCCGCCAATATGATGTCTTCGTTTAAACGCGGGTGACTACAACAGGCGTTAGTCCAAAGTCCCCCACAGTGATATTTATCCACATGACGTTGTTGTAATAAAAATTCAATGACATTTGAATCTTCAGGATTTTTTCTATAAATAAACACCGAGAAAGCGCGATGTAATAAGCCCAATTGATGTGCTTTTAATTTCTCCTCAACGCCAATGACGTGATCCTCGGTGTCTACCAAAACAATTTGTTCTATATTTTTATTGATTTGACCCATTAGTTCAATTTCCCATTTTCAAATGGCGCGATAATGATTAATTCTGAAAATAACGCTTTGACCGTCTCTTTATCTTTCTCTAAAAATAATAATTTTAAATTTGGACCCGCATCTTGCGTAAAATAAAGCGGCAATCCCGCCTGTCGCGCATCCCAAATTTTATGCATTGCATCGATTGTTTTAGCTTCCGTATACATAATAGGCGGATACGCCGTTAGCATCATCGCATGCATTGCCAAGGCATTAGACTCAGAAGCTTCACCCAACTCAACAAAATTATACAGGCTAATTGCCTTTTTTAAACGTGTTAAATCCTCTGCATGTTTTTTGGGCCATGCAGCGTAAAAAGGTGAGGTTAATTTAGTCGCCTCCATCGCCTTTCTTGAACTTATCCGTTTGGATGCCCGGTTCAGTATTAACAAACCGATTCGCAATTCAGGCCAAATTTGAGGCAAAGGAACTCCAACGCAATCTATCCCATCTTCTGCAGATCCTGTTTGCCATTCTACAAATCCCTGCCAAAACGATCGACTTGCGCTCCCACTTCCTAAACGTGCCAGCAAAGAAAGTGTCTGAAGCGGCAACTGCCAACCATATAATTTATCCATTGCACCTATCAGCGCGGCATAACCGCAAGCAGAAGACGCCAGCCCTGCGCCAATCGGTACATTCGTTTCTGTTTCAACACAAAAACGTGTCGTCGGTGTGGGTCTAAATAAATTTAAATACGCCGTTAAATTTAAAACGAAAGCCGGATCACTGTTAATATTCATCTGCTTGCCATTTACAACGATATCATCATGCAATCCTGCTTCAACAAAAGAAAGCGTTGTTTTCGCGCCATAATGCCCAAGCGAAACAGAGAGACTTGCCGTTACAGGCAAATTGAGTTCGGTATTTCGTTTGCCCCAATATTTACATAATGCAATATTAGATGGCGCGAAAAATGTGCCTGTTCTATTTTGAGGTTCTTTTAAATACGCTTTTAGAACTTTTTGAACAACGGCTGTCTTATCCATAATGCACACCTTGTAAAGAAACAGATAATGGAATTTTTTTGATGCCGTTCCCTAGTGCTTCAATCTCTGACAGTTTATCGCATCCAACACCAAGACCAATCACACAATCACCGAGCCCCGAACCCGAAATTTTAGCCCCATAAATACCTGGCGTGCTATTTAGCCTATCGATTAATTGGTTTAACACGGGCGTTCCAACCCCAAGCGCATTCATAACACCTTGTTGGATATTCATCACTTCACCCAGTCCTGCCCAGTCTTGATTTTCAATAAAAACAGAAGCCCGGTTTACTGCGTGTTCAATGGCGTCATACACGGTATTAATCACCTCCGGATATTTATTCCGCAGTGCTTCTACTTTTTTAATGACGACAGGTGTTGGCGTTTTTGAGCCCGAATATATCACAACCAAGGGCAATACACAGTCTAATTTTTTGATAACACACGGTGATTGCTGTTGGTAAACAATAACGCCACCATAAACACTCGCTGCAACATCTGCACCCGAACCCACCCCTTGTACTTTGCGAATAATTTTTCGAGATATCTCAAAAAGCGTTTCTGTGCTTTTTGAAAGCAGTTGCAATAAAACAGCAACTAAAGCAACTGTTACAGCTGCCGATGACCCTAATCCGCAATTAGACGAAAATTCTGAATCAATAATTAATTCAAAACCCTGATTGCGTATTTTTAATTCTTCCTTAAAATATTGAATCACTGCACATATAAATTGAAATGGTTTTTGATTTGAGAAATTTTCTACTTCATGCAGCTCTAATGCTATTTTACCCAAATCAGAGGCTATCAGAATTTTCTGGTCCGAACGGACATGCAATGTAACTGTAATACGTTTATCAATAGCCAATACGATTGCGGGTTTATTATTCAATACAGCATGCTCACCCAATAACATTAAAGTGCCCGGTGCTGAGGCACTAAACGATTCGCGTGCCATATAAGTCCCCGTGAACAGATTGAAGACTATAACCATAACTTTCTGTAACAGAAGACAAATCTCGATCAGAGAGCACTAAAACAACGCCTGCATTGTTACCTTTTACAGCGCCTGCTCCACAAATTTTGGCTGCGGCGCCCTCTTTTTCGAGTGCACAAATAAAGTCTTGCACTTTCGAGGGTACAACCCCTATTTTCACTAAAAGTCGATGGTTTTGCCGAATGCATGTTTGCATATTAGGAAGATCATTGGCTTGCAGCGCTTGATCAAAAAGCTCAGTAATCGCAGCAAAATCGTCTGCCATTGCTCCCTGTGTAAAGTGTTTTGAAACCCCGCTGACGCATTGCCCTGTTGTGGATTCAGGCGTACCTGTTTGAACAATACGAAGTGGCACATTTGGCAAAGTACGAACCAACGTCCTGCCTTCTTCAAATCGCAAACAACCACCCTTCATCGCTAAATGTAAATCTAATCCACTGGAATAACCATGCTGTAAATTTTCGGCTTCACGACCCAGTGCTAAAAATCGCGCGGGATCAATCTCTAATTTCAAAAAATGTGCCAGAGCGTACAAGGTACTCATCACAATTGCAGCAGAAGATCCCATACCACAACCAATCGGAATTTCGGATGCAGCACGAATTTCTAAGCCTTCAGATAACGTGACGTTTAAGGTCTCCAACAAATGTGTCACGGTATACTGCAATAACTCAAAAGGGGTTTTTAACACATCTCGAATACCACAACGCCCCTCCAAAAAGGCATGATACTTATCTTGTAATCTGTATTTTATTCCTTCTAATGCTTGTAACGTAAAAGATTTTGCAGACTTAAAATTTAAACAATTAAACAAAATAGCAGAAGACAAATTCGCATTTATTGTGCTTTCTGCATAGCGATCGATCGCCATTGCAATGGCAGGTTTTCCATAAATGACCGCATGCTCGCCTGATAAAATTAACTTGGCAGGCGATCGCGCCTTGAATTGCTTAGTCATTAATCTTAATCCAACTTCTCGTAAATACGTTTATGTTGCTCTATCGCAGCAAGTCGATATTGACGCTTATTGTGATGCGTTATAATAAGAGCTCCCCCATCAACAGGATAGCGAAAATTGTAAAATGCGGTATATTCTTCTTCTGACAGCGACTCACGATTTTCTAACATTTTTTGGTGATCATTTTTTTTAAGTCTGTCTTGATAATCTTTTTGAACGATCCCACTAAAGAACTCTGCAACGCACCCAGAACCATAACTATAAAAGCCGATACGCTGATGCGCTAAGTCTTCGGGCGTATTTTCTAACAACGAAATCAAGCTTAAATAAAGTGCTGCCGTATAACAGTTACCAATAGCACGCCCATATTGTAACGAAGAACCCAGCTGCGCATTTAACTCCAAAGGTGTTAATTTGGGTAATCCATTGAATTTTACCAAACATTGGTGCGCTTTTTCCACTAAACGCGGGACTGGCACATGGTAACAAAAACGCGCATGATCCGAAAACGTTCGACCTGACAAATCTGTATATTGTTCCCACGTTTTTTGCACCAATTTTAAATAAAGATCACACGAATACTTACCATCAACGATCGCCTCTTCACGATAGTTTGGACGCCAAAAATCCATCACATCTTCTGTATGAAATCCACTTTCTGGCTCAATCGCTAAAATTCTGGGGTTCTGTGACAACACCATCGCAACGGCACCGCCACCTTGCGACGACTCTCCTGTAGACTCCAAACCATAACGCGCAACATCAGACGCAATCAACAATATTTTTTTGTTGGGATCTTCGCGCAACATCGGCAATGCCATTTGTAAACCTGCCGTGGCGCTATAGCAGGCTTGCTTTAATTCTACGACTCTACACCGTGAGGGCAAATTCAATAATCGATGAACAAAAATACCCGTCGCTTTAGATTGATCAACAGCGCTTTCGGTCGCAAACAGCAGTAAATCGATATCATTGAGATTAACGTCTTCTAATACGCGAGAAGCGGCATCTGCTGCCATCGTCACCACGTCTTCATCGGGTGGAATAACCGCCATTTTTTCTTGACCCAAGCCTGTATGGTATTTATTGACATCCACACCACGTGCTTTTGCCAATACCCTAAGATCCAAATAATAATGGGGGGTATAAAAGGCGATTGCATCAATTCCCACTTTTATCATATTGTTTGTTCGACCTTCTCAGATTCTAAACGTTCCAATCGAAGATGACTTTCCATGAGTTCTCCTGGATTTGTTTGAGCCGCTAAAAGAGAAAGCTCCCCACACAAGACCGTCGCGCCGACAATGGCCGCTAAACGTCTACTATTTTGCCCAGGTATGCGAGCCTCTAAGCAACCTAAGCCTGCCAAGTTTTTTTTCACAAAAGGCAGCCGTTTTCCATTGCCTACCGTACCCACAATGACATTGGGCAAGGTAACAGAAAAATACAGATCTTGATGGCGTACTTCCGCATGAACCATCCCTTGCGATCCTTCAATAATGTTAGCAGCGTCCTGACCTGTCGCTAAATAAAATGCGAGCAACATATTCGCAAAATGTGCGTTCGCGCTGCGAATGCCTCCCGCCAACAGTGTGCCAATGAGATTTTTCTTGATGTGCAAGTTAACCATTTTTTCAGGTGTGGTTCTTAAGATACGTCCGCAAATCTCGCGGGAAACTGTCATTTCACAAACCACGTATTTTCCCCGACCTAAAATACCATTCACAGCAGAGGCTTTTTTATCCGTACAGTAATTGCCAGAAATAGAAACATAACGCAATTTCGGAAAGTGTTTTAAAATCCAGCCTAACAAAGCATCTGCGGCTTTAGTGGTCATATTATGACCGGCAGCATCTCCTGTTGACATCGAAAAACGAATATATAAAAGATTACCCACAATTTGTACATGCCAATCTTCTAGACGTGCGAAATGACTGGTGGTTGTGACTACCGCTTTTAATTCGTCTTTATAACCTTTGAGTGCAGCTGCAACATTAGAAACATATTCGGCATCTACGCCTTCGACGACAACGGAGCGTGTCATGCTTTCTTCGACGACCACAGACTTAATTCCACCAGATAACTTTGAAACGAGCGCGCCTCGGTTTACAGAAGGCCATAAGGGTGTTTCGAATGTTGCTAGAGGAACCTGAATATCTTCCTGCAATATTGATCCTGTGATTTTAACAGGTCCAATCATTCGCATTGGAATTTCAGCGTAAACAGGTGATTTTTTCAATGTTTGCCCCAGGGATCTCAATAGAAATCAAGCGCTATTATACTTAACCTAGGGGTAGCGTTACAACCATTATACTTTGTTTATAACTCACTAAATTTCAAAATTATTAATTTAAATAACTTCTTTTTGACCCTCGTGCGGCCTCGCCACTTTTCTTCACGCAATAACCAACTCAGACTTTTCGATTATCCGAGAAATTTTTGCACCATTCCATACATAAGCCAAATGTTTTGATTGTATTGGGATAGAAATAGCAGAGGGCCGCAACGCTGCAATGCATTGTCCTCCCTTATCTCGTACGCTATTGTATAATAGTCCAAATGAACCGAGCACTCTTAGTTTTAAAGCGTACGATTGAGCAGGAAAATAATTATCAGGGTGATGAAGATGTTGAAATTGACTGTTTCTAATATCATGCAACGGCTTTAAAATTTCCCCAACATAAACGCGCATATCAATTTCCCCTGCGAGTTCATTTGTAGCAGCCAAAAATTTTTCACGCCAAAAAACAGTTTCAATAATGGCTGTTTTCAGATCTCTAGAGGCATAATACACACCATAAGATCCATCGGTAAAGCGACTATTTTTGCCAATATGTGTAAAAGCGGCCATAACGATGCTAGAACCCTCACCACACACACGATCTTCGGGTCGTACAAGCGAAATATCTCCAACTTCTTCACGCAAACGATCATTCGTTAAACTTTCTAGATAAAATATTTCCGCCATTTGATCTGCCTGCACTAATTTTTCAAAAAAATTAATGGGAGGAAATTTTGATGGAATAATTCGAAATTGTCTGTTCCAATCTGGCATAATTGTTGCTGCTAATTCTTGCATATAATATCACCCCCCGCATTCTGCATCTAGATATCGACGTACATCGGCAAGATCGATTGCTTTACCTGCCAACATTTTATCTAACGCTGAGCGCCCATTAAACAACGGAGCGCTATTGGGTTTTTTGGGCCATTCGTTTGCCGTGTGCTCATTGGGCAATAAAATCTGTAATGCTTTATAAATACCCAAGAGATAAGAAATACGATCTAACGTATCGCAAGAAAGATGACCTTGTTTTTCTTTTTTCCATTTAAAAAATGTCGACCGTGGAGGACTGCCCAGTAAAATTTGCTCTTCTTCTGCATTTAATCCCCAACCTTTGGTAATATTAAAGAAAGCTTGTAATGCAGCAGCTTGGAGTTTTAGGGGATCAATATTAGAAGGTAAGACTTGTAATGGTTTCATAAAATACCCCCTAAATCTATTTGTGGACTTATTTTTATTATAGTCTATATATAGATTCTTAACACTGTTTTTATATACAGTATAAAAATTGTTCTATCATTAGAAAATTTAATACTTCTATAACATCTGAAATCAAATCGGGCGAATGGAAATTAAATTGGTAACCAAAGGGATCTCATTAAAAAAACATAAACCCAATGGCGAAAATCGGCACAGCGGCTGTAATGCTATCGATGCGATCGAGTACGCCTCCATGGCCTGGTAAAAGCGTACCGCTGTCTTTTAAGTTGCGAAGACGTTTGAATAAACTTTCAAATAAATCGCCCACGATCGAGAAAGTAATTGTGATCAACCCTAACATCACCCAAGAAAACAGCGAGTGATCTTGCGCTAAATAGTGGTAGCCTACAAGAATAACAAACAAACCCCCGACATAAGCTCCCAACACCCCTTCCCACGTTTTTCCTGGGCTAAGCTTGGGTGCCAGTTTATATTTTCCAAAACGCTTCCCGACAAAATAAGCGGCAATATCGCACACCCAAATCAAACTCAAGATATACAGCACAAGCCAAGGATTTCTATGCTGCAAAGCCACCAATAAAAACCATGAAGGCACCAAAACCAGACAACCCGCAACGACACCCATCGGCTTTGACTTCCAAAATCCCTCTAATCTGGGGTAATAGGCAACCGAAAAACCAGCGATCAACCAAAAGATCAGAATTAGCAAAGGAACGCCTTCCTGAAACAGCCATCTGCCCAATTGTAACTGGACTGAAGACCACTGCAAAATGGCTAATAACAAGCAAATACCGAGTGGCATTAAAATAAGGCAGATTGTACGGCCAAACACCGATTGAAACCCGGCTAATCGTGACCATTCCCACAACCCATACCCGAAAACAACACCGCTGATCACAGCGAAAGCCAGGGAAGGTAAAAATAAGGTTCCGAAAATTACACAGGGAATTAAAATAGTGGCTGTTATAATGCGTGTTTTAAGCATGTTCTTTGTGTGACACAAAATTAAGTGGCGGATCTGGTTGCTCCTCACTAAAACCAAAACGGCGTTGACGTTTGGCATATGCCGTTAAGGCATCTTCAAATTGCGCTTCTCTAAAATCTGGGAAATAGGTGTCTATAAAATATAATTCTGTATAAGCTAATTGCCAAAGCAAAAAATTACTGATGCGGTATTCACCGCTGGTACGGATAAAAAGATCTGGCTCAGGACAATCGCCAAATGCTAAATGCTCGCTAAAATTTTCAGCAGAAATATCTTCGGGCAAAAGTGCCCCTGCGGCAACTTGTTTAGCTAATGCACGCGAGGCTTCTACAATATCCCACCGGCCCCCATAATTAAAAGCAATATTCAATTTTAACCCTGTGTTTTTTTCGGTTATTTGCTCTGATGTCACTATAGCCGCTTTTAATTCTTCCGAAAATCCACTTCTATCGCCAACGATTTTTAATCGTATGTTATTTTCATGCAATACTTTGGTTTCGTTACGTAAGGATCTTAAAAAAATCCCAAATAGAAAGCTCACTTCATTCTCAGAACGTCGCCAGTTTTCGCTACTAAATGTAAATAAAGTTAAACACGCAATTTCTTTTTTAACACAGGCAGTAATAATGGCGCGAACAGATTCCAAGCCCTGCTGATGCCCTGCGACACGCGGCAACAGCCGCTTTTTTGCCCAGCGACCATTACCATCCATTATAATTGCGACATGACGTGGAAGTTTCATTAAACGCGCATTAGCTCTGTTTCTTTGAAGGTGACCAACTTGTCAATTTCTGCAACAAATCGATCAGTTAATTTTTGGGTAATATCCGTGGCACGGCGCTCGTCGTCTTCCGTAATTTTTTTCACCTTTAAAAGTTGCTTGATTTCCGCATTGGCATCACGTCGAATATTACGTACCACAACACGTGCCTCTTCTGCCTCGCTTCTTACATGTTTAACCAAATCCCGTCTACGTTCTTCTGTTAAGGGTGGCAGCATAACGCGAATAACTGTCCCTGCTGTTGTCGGATTTAAACCTAAATCCGATGTGCGAATCGCTTTATCAATCGCCTGAATAGCGGTCTTATCAAAGGGGGTAACCGAAAGCGTACGCGCGTCTTCTATCGATATGCTCGCCACTTGGTTTAAAGGCGTTGGGTTACCATAATAGAGAACAGAAACGGATTCTAAAATGCTGGGATGCGCACGATCGGTTCTTAATTTCGCCAAACCATGACTCAGGCTTTCGACTGCTTTATTCATCCGTATTTCTGTGTCTTGCTCAATTTTTTTTAACATACCTTCATCCTAACTCTCTTTCAACCCTCATCCGGCGCTACGCGCCACCTTCTCCCGTAAAACGGGAGAAGGAAAAAGGCAACAGCACCAATCACCCCCTCTCCCGCTTTACGGGAGAGGGTGCCCGAAGGGCGGGTGAGGGTTATGTCACCAATGTTCCTTCATCTTCGCCATCGACAATACGCAAAAGCGCCCCTTCTTTTTTTAAACTAAAAACACGAATTTTCATATGATGATCGCGACATTGGCAAAAAGCCGTCAAATCCATCACCCCTAATTCTTTTTTTAAAGCTTCATCATACGTTAAAACGCTATAACGCGTGGCATGAGGATCTTTTCGGGGATCGCTCGTATAAATACCATCAACATTGGTGGCTTTTAGTAAAATATCCGCGTCTATTTCGATAGCTCTTAAGCTTGCAGCCGAATCGGTTGTCACCAAGGGATTCCCCGTACCCGCTGCAAATAAAACCACACGTCCTTTATTTAAATGATGCGCTGCTTTACGCCGATCATAATAATCAACAACGCCACTCATATGAATAGCAGACATGATGCGTGTGGTAAAACCCGCACGCTCTAAGGCATCACGCATGGCAAGCGCATTCATCACCGTGGCGAGCATACCCATTTGATCGCCCGTAATTCGACCAATCCCGACCGCGGATAATGCCTCGCCTCGAAAAAAATTACCACCGCCGATTACCAATCCCACTTGTACTTTACGTTTAACAAGTTCGCCAATGTCAAACGCTAAGCGATCTAACACCACGGGATCTATCCCAAAAGATTTATCACCTAATAGCGCTTCGCCGCTGAACTTCAACAAAATGCGTTTGTAGATGGGTTGGCTCATACGTGAATGCCCCAATAATTACCGAATTTGCGCCATAACCTCTGCAACAAAATTGTCTTCTTTCTTTTCGATGCCTTCGCCCACTTCAAATCGAACAAAAGACGCAATAGCAGCATCCTTTTCTTTTAGCACCGCTTCAACTGTTTTTGCGGGCTCTTTTAGAAAAGATTGCCCCAGCAAAGTAATGTCGGATGCCGTCGCTTTACGCGCTTCGGGTACATCTGTTATTGCTAAATATTCTGGATTCATCGCCGCAATTTGCATCGCTAAATCGCGCGCCAAATCTGCGGTCCCCCGTGTGAGTACAACCAATACACCAATACGAACCCCATTGGCATCACCATGGGCATAAAAACCAATAACCCCCGATTGCACTTCATGAAAGGCTAATCGACGAACGGTAACGTTTTCGCCCAATTGCCCCACCAATGTTAAGCGATCGGCATCTGTTTCTTTTTGTAAGGCTTCACACGTTGTAAAACCGCCCGCTAATGCCTTCTCGCCGGTTGTTTTGGCAAATTGTTTAAATTTCTCTTCTCTCGCAACAAAATCCGTCTCACAATTGACCTCAACTAAAACACCACGTTTACCGTCAGAAGATCCCAAAACAACAATGGTGCCCTCTGATGCAATACGCCCTGCTTTTTTAATGGCATTAGCCTGCCCAGCTTCCTGCATGGCTGCAATCGCTTTTTCGATATCGCCACCCGCTGCCGTTAACGCTTTTTTACAGTCCATCATACCGGCATTGGTACGCTCGCGAAGTTCTTTAACCTGTGCTGCTGTAATTGTCATATGTTTAACCTTCTGCGCTGTTTTTAGAATCAAGATTTCTCTCGATGGTTTCATCCACCTCAATAAATTCTTCTGTAAATTTGGCACTTAACGCGTGTTTTTCGGATTGTTTTGCAACCAAAATGGTATCTGCCACACTCTTAAGATACAATTCAATCGCACGCATCGCGTCATCATTACCCGGAATCGGATAATCTACACCAGCAGGATTATGATTCGTATCGACAATACCAATAATGGGGATACCCAAACAATTCGCTTCCTTAATAGCAATTTTTTCATTGCCCACATCGAGTACAAAAATGGCATCGGGTAATCCACCCATTTCTTTAATGCCGCCGATACCCCGCTCTAATTTTTCTAATTCTCGCATCAACCGCAAACCTTCTTTTTTTGTCAGTTGTTTTAAAGTGCCATCTTGACTCATGGCTTCTAAATCCTTAAGCCGACGAACCGATTGCTTGATCGTTTTATAATTGGTGAGTGCGCCACCCAACCAACGGTGATCCACGTAAGGCATTCCACATTTTTGCGCATATTCTGCAACAAGTACTTTTGCAGAACGCTTCGTACCCACAAACAAAATTTTTCCATTTTTAGAAGCAACCTTCTGGACAAATTTAAGGGCTTCACGAAACAACGGCAGGGTTTTTTCTAAATTAATAATGTGAACCCCGTTTTGAATACAATAAATGTACGGGATCATACTAGGGTCGCGAAAGCGAGTTAAATGACCGAAATGAACGCCGGCCTCTAACATTTCACGCATACTCACTGAAACAGTCATATTAAACTCCTCATCTGTAGAGGCGGACCTCTGTGTCCGCCCAGGGTTAAGCCTCCATGCACCCCATCATCCAACCCTGCGTGTTTCTAAAAACCCGCCGAGCACCCAAGATCATGTGACGATGCATGTGTGTAATATCTCGCCTCTAGAAAACGCTTCTAGACACTGGAGAAAAAGCGTTATAACATGATAAAGCTCTAACTGGCAATAAGGACGCTAACTTTTGTCTCAGATTAAAATCAAAAATGGTGATGAAATTGTAAAAATGCGTGTGGCGGGCAGGCTGGCTGCAGAGGTGCTCGAAATAATAGAGCCTTATGTTAAGCCCGGGGTAACGACACTCGAATTAAACGATATTTGCCACAACCATATAGTCAACAAACAAAGTGCTATTCCGGCTTGTTTAAACTATCGTGGTGGTGGCGTTATCCCCTTTCCAAAATCTGTCTGTACATCGATTAACCATGTCGTTTGTCATGGCATCCCAAACGATCGAAAATTAAAATCTGGCGATATACTCAATATTGATGTGACTGTTATCAAAGACGGCTATCACGGAGACACGAGCAAAATGTTTTTGGTGGGCGAATGCGCCATTTTGCCTAAGCGTTTAACGCGTATTACGCAAGAGTGCCTTTATCTTGCAATCAAAGCCGTTAAGCCAGGTGCGAAACTAGGAGATCTGGGTGCTATTATTCAAAAGCATGCAGAGTCAAATCAGTATTCGGTCGTACGTGAATATTGTGGCCATGGCATCGGTACAGAATTTCACGAGGCAGCACTGCAGGTTTTACATTATGGCATTGCCGGAACGGGGCTTCCGTTGGAAGCCGGCATGACTTTTACGATCGAACCCATGATCAACGCTGGAAAACGGTTTGTGACGTTATTAGGTGACCACTGGACAGTGGTCACCAAAGACCGCAGTTTATCTGCACAATGGGAGCATACGGTGCTTGTAACAGAGACCGGCGTCGAGGTTTTAACGCTGCGTTCAGAAGAAAAAGCATTTTTTTCTTGACTGTTCGGCTTCGGCGATCTACTTTTGGTCTACGGATCAACAAAATTAGTGGGGTGAAAACGTGTCGGAATCAATGCTATACGTTGTATACAATATTGCACCACAACAAAAAGGAAGCGAGAAATCTAACAACACCTTCGGTTTCAGCGTACCTAAACCACAATCTCCTGAATCAGAAAATAAAGCGGTTTCGGAATTTTTAAATTCACAGCAGCCACCCAAAGAATTGGTTGGCAGCTATACAGAAATCCTTGAGAATCGACGAAACGCTAAATGGCCCGAGCTGCAAAAAGCCTTGGACAGTTGCCACCAAAAAGGTGCCTCTTTGTTAATAACAGAATTGGGTACACTGGCCAGCAACGAATCCTTTACACAACGCTTATTAGCTTCCAATGTGGCTTTTCATTGCCTTGATCAGCCATTTGTAAACCAAACCATTCTCGAAGCTTTAAGCCAACATGCTAAAGTGCAAAAAAATCTGCATGGTCAACTGATCCGCGAAGGTTTAAAAATGACGACGGCAAAATCGGGGAATCCAAATGCAGCAGAGGTAATCAGCAAAGTCAATAAACCCAAGATCGATACAGCAATCGTGTTTGCATTTTTACTTCAACTGATTATTCAGGATTACCGTCGCAAAGGGTATTCTCAAAGACACATGGTTAAAACTTTAAATGAAGAAGGTTTTACAGCACCCGAAGGTGGAAAATGGGTATTGAGCCAACTCCAAAAGGTTTTAGATCGCGTACGTCTAAATGAAATCACCACTGAAGTTAAAAGCTTCAGTGCTGAATGGGATACGAACGCTTTAACGTCAGCCGACATTGCAGAGGTCTTAAATGCTAAAGGCATTGCCCCGCTAAAACCCCCGCTCTGGGACGAATCTCAGGTTAAGAAATTACAAGATCGGATCCAACAAATCAAAGATATCACGCTGATTAATCGCTTTGTACTAGAAGCGCTGCCCATACTGCATGAATATCAACGTCGCGATTTGAGTCCTAACGACATGATACGGGAATTCGCACAAGCCGGCATGCCGGTTTTAGAAAACGATGCGTTCCCAAATGATACACGCCCAGCGCACGACCACGCTGAAAAACAAAACCTATCTGAGATCCATCGCCTTAAACAAACGCTGCTTTCCTTTGGGTCAGGCACGAATGTCTTGGCAGGCCCTCGCTCTCTTGTCTATGCCTTTGAATCGGCTGCGAAGCACATGCCCGTGTATTTAAAAATTATTAAAGGTCATATTGAACAATTGGCCAAAGTCTTAAAATTAGAAACACATAGTCACCGCAATTTAGAAAATGTGGGATTAGCAGAACCTGTTGTTCAATTAATGCAACTCTTTCGCGAACTGAAAGAAGAGGATATTCAACTGCTAGATACCCTTGCTCGAGAAGCGCAACATTGGCCACATCTACAGAGAGCAAAAAACTTAGAAATATCTAAGGAAAATGCCTTAATGGCATAGCGAAAAACGGATGGAATCACGCTATGACTTTTTTAAGTGATCTTTGGAAAAAATTTAATACGCCTGTTTCATCAGACAACGATGTTGCCGTTACAAAAAAAAACACTCTCACAACCGAAGCGAAAAAATCTGCGCTGAACACCTATGTAGAAGCAGAAACAGAATATTTACAAAGCAACGATATCTTAGAACATTTAATTGCATTAAAAGCCCGGATGGCAGAACCCAAAGAAGAAAAGCCCGACTTACGCGCAACAGAAATTAAAGAAATCGTTGGTATTGCAGAGTCCTTCGAGACAGTTCGGCAAGAACGCTGGCACTCCAATATCCAGTGTCCTAACTGCAGCTCAATAAATCTTAAACGCCTAGCCCAGTTACCTTCGCAATCGCCCCATAATCACCGCTACCGATGCTTAGAATGCTTATTCGAGTTTAATGATGACTCGGGTACACCCTTAGAAGTGGGAGAGCCACCCATTAATATTTGGATGCAATGCTGGTACTTGATGGGCTGTACCGATTCTTTAACCTATATTGCCGCTAAATTAAATTTAGATTTAACAACCATTGAGCGCATGGCGCAACAATTAAAACGCATTTTTAATGCGCAAAAACCCCTGACACACTTCTTAGGTTTCGATACCTGGCGTAAACAATCTGAAGAACAATTTAAGCAGCTTAAAGAAGATTTGACTAAACAATACGAGCTTTTGGATGCCAACGTCGCAATCACACCCAAAGATTCAACCGAATTTAGGCGTCAACAGAATTTGCGTCGCACAATCGAACCTACGCTGGATCCTACGGCTGGAACCGGAGCCCGAGGGCCTGGCAAAAAGAGAACATGACTACAATTCCACTCTTAAAGCCCCTAACGGGCCCCAGCTTATTTCAAATGTGAGACCTGAGCCAAATATTTCTTTAAGACCCAAAGACGGAATAATGATGCGCCCCATATCCCGATAAAAACCACCACTGCACTGTTCATAAATAATCCGGCAACGGTAACGATAAACTGCATGGGCAACCATCCCAAAATAAACCCGCTCGGAATATAACAAGTCAACCAAAATATCAGAACAGTCATCCAGCGAGTTAACGAACGATTTGATACACGCCCTGTAGATAACATGGCGCCTTTTAAAACATCACCCATGGTTCGCATTTCACCGCACATTGTCCACAGACAGAAAAATATGCCGAATAACACGAATAGTTGAATAGCCGGCAATTGAAACCATGCATATATCAAAGTCCAATCGACGAGATCCTGATATTGCATACCCAAACCAAAAACGATTACCGGCAATAAAAGCGCCTGTATTAAAGCCCGTGGTATTGAACAACCCATCGCTGAACGCGCGACTAACGATGTCATCCAGGGGATCCAAATACTCCACCACCCCCAAATCAAATACTGAATTCTCACGTGCAATGATTTTTCGTTAAATATCCCTGCAAAATAACTTTTTTCTGAATTGGGCAATGACACAGGTATTGGCAACGTTAACCAATCGGCCGAGGCATGCAGCCACAATATAAATAACGCAAAAGTCAGAATATAAACCATCAGAATTTGTCCAACAGAAATCTGGTATTTACTCATCCAGGAAATCAATTGTTTATTAATCTTTTGAAAAACGAACATCATCAATCCCAAAATAAACAATGTCCGCAAAGGCATGCGAAAAAGTGAATCCCATCCAAAATAAGTATTCACTGTTTCACAAAGCCAAAATAATGCAAAAGTGGCCATAAATACCAGTGACAACGTAATAACAATCTCGATCACGGAGCATATGCAACTTTGCCAAAATAAAACAAGCTTTGTTGCGGGCTTTCCCGATTCTGTCGACGAAAAAGCCTGTTTAAGCGAAAAAGCCCGTGTTAAAATCGGTTTTTCGCCTAAACAAATACTAAAATAGGCTAAACCCAATCCCAAAACACCATAAATAAGAAAAGGTAACAACCCTAATCCAAAAGGATGCTGCTGCAATACCCTCACGATAGTTCCGGTTTCTACAAAAGATAAGCGCGTGTCGATCTGGGTTTGGGTTTCTAAAAAATGAAATAAAACAAACGTCATACAAACAAAAACGATTTGCCCCAACCATAATCGGCACAGTTGCTTTGTTTTAAAATGCGGTTTTTGAAGTATCAAAGCCTGCAATATTGAATTTGTGAGAGGTTTCGGATGTACAAAAGCTGTCGTTACACAACACAACACACCAAGCCCACCTACAATCCCACCACTTATCAATATCACAGGCAATAAATCGGCGAATGCAAACCCCGCTGTCCCAAAGCCTATCGCTACCAACAGATAAGCAGTGTAGCTCGTGAACGTTACACGGCGCTTTAGTTTGATAACACTTCCCCTTGACTACGGACCCGAGCCCGTGTCTATATTCGAAGTGCCATTGCCCGCACCCGTAGCGCCACCGATAGCCGACGCCGCTGAAGGCGCTGTTGGAATACTCGCTGCGAGCGCCTTCGATGTACGCGCATTTTGCACAATTAAAGTCGCTAATAATGCCTCAATGCGCTCCAATTGCCTAAATTGTTGATAAGCCATCCAGTTTTGATAGGCTTGCATAGCCACCGTCTCTTGCTGAAGTTGTGCCGGCGTCGTCTTTGGGTTGTTAATCATTTGAACCCAACCCGCACTCATAAACCGTTTAATCCCTTCTGCTTCCATGACCTGCATTTCAGAAGTACTACCCGCATTTGAGCTCGATACCGTTCGCCTTGCCATCATCTCCGCAAAGGATTGTCTGGCAGCAGAGAGTACTGTCTCATCTGATAATGCTTGGGTATATTTTTGCAATAACTTGGGATTCTTCGTAACGGTAGTAGAATCCAAGGCCGTGATCTTAGCCGCTGTTAAATCACCCGCGAAATTGGCCACTAATGGTGCGGTGGGGGGCACAAATAAGTTCGTGAGGAAATCTTGAGCAGCTTGTGTGCGTGGACCTGTTGGACCGTCATAAGCTGTTCCAGAAAGAATGCTCGTGATTTTAATATCCCCGTTTTGTAGCAAAGGATCACTAGGACAATTACCCGTTTCCGCACCCGCACAATAAGTATTAAAATGTCGATATACCATTGCGTGGGCGGCATCGACGGCATCGGGGGTATTTAACCCACCATAAAAATCGCTGTTTGTATTGCTATTGATCAACGACAGAACGCTCTCTCCCAATTGTTCCATAAACTGTGTTGCCGTATCCAAAATGCCAAGTGGCAAAGGTGGCGGTGAAACACCCAGAGGGGGTGCTGGAGGCGGTTGTGTTAAAGGTGAGCCATTGAGTGCTGTTTGATTCACATTCGTGACATCTTGATCAACAGCAGGCGAATCCTGTGTATAGGCCGCCCCTCCAAATAAAATACCCATAATGCAAACAGTCAATACCGCGGTACCTAAATGCCCTGCTCCCTTTTTGTCTTCTTTTTCCATTACCTTGCCTCCTTGTATATTATTCACTCTGTTGTTCCAATGCTTTTAAAATTAAAGAAACGCGCTGGGGCGCAAACACCCGTGATAATAATTGTAGTCGCTCAAACACCAAATTACGCCTTAAAAACAATTGCGCACAACGATCGGGGATTTTGCCTTCACCTTCGGTACTCGCCTCTTCCGCATACATCAATAATTGGGAAGCGGAACCCGGCTTTGCAATATCCAGCGCTTGGAGGATCCGTAAGGCCCTACTGGCTCGGGTATTCGCTAACACCCGAACCACTTTGGCTTCGGCCGTCAGCTCAAATCCGCTCGCTTGATCCATTGCTTCGCCCAGCTGAATGAGCGCTGCTTCTACGGCTGGAATGCTATCTAACATCCAATGCTCTACGCGCTCGAGCGCAACGATCACGCGATACAGTGTCCGGCGATCATAACTGTCCCAAAAAGCATTCAAGGCATCTAAATGAAGATCTGGCATAAGAATTCCTGGCGCCACTCATTAAACCTATTTATAATGATATCGCTAGATAGATGATTTTACCAGAAACACGCAAAAGCATTACAATGACGAGGAGTGAGACATGGGGCTCTGGAAGGGGACCAAAAAAGTTGTAGGTCATGTAGTGGATTTGCGCGTTGATCGTTGGGTCGATTTTACTTCGCTGCAAAATTCAACCTGCTATTTTTGGGAGCGAGCAAAAAGTCTTTTCAGCATCAAAACAGCCGAACACCCTGAAAGCTTTGAAGAAGCCATAGATAGGATGGCGCTATCTCCAGAAACTATCGCCAAACAATCAGAGCGTTTTCTGAGGCTTTCTCTTTTTTTTGTGCTCATGACAATAGCGCTCGTTATTTATGCCATAGTACTCTACCGTCTGAAAAATTGGACAGGCATGGGTATTTGTCTTTCGCTTTCATTATATGCTTTATCGCTCGCTTTTCGTTTTCATTTTTGGCATTTCCAAATATCTCAAAAAAAATTGGGTTGTGATGCTTGGGAATGGTGTCGCTTAATATTGCCTCGGAAAAGGAAAAATCAACCATGAAAAAAGGACTTATTTTCTTCCTTTTTTGTCTTATTTGTGAAGAAGTTTTTGCGGGTGTTTTTACAGTAATCCCAACCGATAAATCGCAAGAATATCTCGGCATGGTGTTTGGTGGCAGTGTTGGCGCCATTAGTTTAGGCGGCAGTAACAATCCAACCTTAGCGCTTATGTTTGAACGATTTAATTTTATTATTGTCACGATTGGTGCCGTGGTGCTTTCTTATATTGGTGTGATGACAACTATCAATACCGCACGCGAAGGCGAAGCCATGGGAAAGAAAATGTCGCTTTGGGTACCGCTTCGCGCCTTTTCTGGCATGTTATTAATGGTGCCAGGCCCCACTTCTGGATATTCTGTTGTACAAATGACCGTCATGTGGATTGTCTTAAATGGCATAGGCGCGGCAAACTCGGTTTGGGAGGTGGTCTTAGAGCAATTGGCGCAAGGTGTTCCGAGTGTGGGGGCACTTAGCATTCAATTACAACCCAGTAATTTAAATATTGTGACACAAAGCATTTTACAATCCAGTACCTGCATGTATGCCATTAATAAGAGCATACCAGGACTCACCACAAACGCAGGTCCGCTGCAAAATCAATCGATTTCGATTTACACAGTTACAGGCACTCCGCAACCTCCCTCTTCCGCCACAGTCCCAACACAAATACAACAGCAGGCGGTTGTGTACGTGGGTGTGCAAGGCGCCCCCGAACCACTTAGAAGCTTATGTGGGTCTTATACAGTCACAAGCATACTCCTCCAGGGTGACCCCATTAATACCTATAGCTATTCAACCGTACAACAAAGGCTCAATATTAAAATAGCTGCATTGCAAAATATGTTTAGTGCGGTGGATTCGGCAGCGCAAATCTTGGCAAATACTGATCCAAACACGTATGCACCACCCGACCCCGGCTATGTTTACGCAGCGGGACAAGCGTATATTAGCCAAATTACACAATTGGCAACCGGTGTTCAAACCGCACTACAGGGCGGCGCACAAAATTGGGAAAAGGGTGCTAACCCTATTAGTTCTATTGCCGGCGACTATGCGAAGCTTAAAAGCTATGGGTGGATCCATGCAGGTAGTTATTATTTTACAATGGTCAGATCATCAGGCGCTCGAATGGATGACGAAACAGTTCCTGGAAAAGCCCATCTGCCTGTACCATCCGGTGCTCCTCAACGTATCGACCCGCGTACTATGCCCGCCAATTATACCCTAACAGTACCATGGCCAACTGTTGATACTACTAGCGCATCTGCACTTCAGGACTACGTTCCGGGTGGCTCAGCTAATTCCCCACTCGCAAAAATGAATATCGCCCTAACTCAGAGTTACAACTATTGGAATACCGATCAAAGTACACCACAGCCACCCTCTCAAGGGCTAGCCATGTCCGCTGCCTCAACCGGCAATAGCACTTTAGATTCAATAGTGAACGGCATTAGAAACGGGATGCAAACACCGATACTTAACTACGTACAAAGTATTACCAATGGTTCGACTGCGACGGGGGGAACCCCTGATCCTTTAATCTCTATTGGACAGTTTGGCGGCATTTTAATGTTAGCCGGAGAAATCGCGGTATTTGTATCGATTATTACCTCTTTTCTGATTTCCATGATAGCATCTCCAGCCTCCTGCGTAAGCCCTGTTGCATGGGCAATAAACTTATTGTTTGTAACAATAATGCCTATGATTTACTCACTGGCCATTGTGATGTGGACGCTTGGCGCAACGCTCGGCATCTACATTCCATTGGTGCCCTATTTAATCTTCACGACGACCGCTTTTGGGTGGATGATCCAAGTGATAGAGGCTGTTGTTGCGGCACCCATTATTGCACTGGGGTTAATTCACCCCGGTGGAGAAGAACTCGGCAAACTTGGCACAGCACTGCCTATTTTAGCCAATATTTTCTTAAGACCCACTTTGATGATTTTTGGATTTGTTCTAGCCTCAAGTTTGCTTAGAGCAGGTATTGCCTTAGTCAATTTTGGATTTATTCCCGCCATTACGGAAGGCGCTGCGGTCAGTATCTTTAGTATTCTCGCCGTCTTAGGTATGTATGTTGCTCTTATGACCGCTATTGTAAATAAATCTTTTTCGCTGATTTATCTACTGCCCAATCAAATTATGCGCTGGATGGGTGGCACTGCAGAAGGTGATCACGGAGCGGGTGATATGGCCAAAGAAGCGAAAACCGGTATGGATAGTGGTGCTGGACAAGCTCAAAAAGGCCTTGAAGCAGGACATGCCAAAGCGAGTGAAAAAACGGGCTCTAGCTTGGGGAATGTGAGCAAATCCAGCAAAGCAGGTCGAGAGGAGGCAGCCTTCCAAAAACAAAACAAATTAGATTTAGCGAAGGAAAAAGCGGATAAAACGAAGAAATAAACCGGGTGGAGCAGAAAAGTGCCAGCGGCACCAGCGAGATAACCGTCTCATCCTGGTGC
>JBPOIR010000098.1:0-5204 GCA_052034335.1 Pseudomonadota bacterium
CCTTGCATATGGTATAATGCAGTAGCTGCAGAACTGGTTACATCCATCCTGTATTTTAATATAGGCCCTCGTAAGCTCCGTTTCAGGTGCCCCCGGCAATTCATCAAATTTTTCTAATGTTACAGTATCCCCTACTAAATGGCAGCGTTTTCTGTCTTCCAAATATGACTTCACGATATCAATAATTTTATCCTTACCGCCATTGCCTATGACTATATCAACCCTTTTATCATCCTCAAGCTCTTTTTCATAAGCCTGTGCATAGCAGCCAACTGCAATAATACATGCATCCGGGTTTTCTGTTTTAGCTTTATGAAGCATCTGTCTGGATTTATGGTCTGCAATATTTGTAACCGAAAGGCTTGACCCTTAGCACTTCCCATGGTCTATCAAATCTGAATAGCGATATGGCGGCTTTAACGGGTTGGCTATCTTTCAGTGTTCCGGCCATTGCTTACATGATGATTAAAGGAGGAGCGAGTTCCTTTGTGCATTTGGCGAATCACTTAGGTTCTGCGGCGCAATCCGCGATTTCCAGCAGTGCGCACGAAGTCGTTGGTGGCAATATCAGTTTAAGCAATTTTAGCCAAGGTACCCAAAATATGTACAACAAATCCGCTTTTCAAACACGTGTTAGCCCAGAACATCATTCGGGGCAATTTTCACACAGCTTAGCCGATGGCGCTATTCAGGTTACGACCGCCAATGAACAGATCTTTTTGAGTGGCAGTGGCAAAAATGTTTCAAGCCTTAAAACCAGTATTTCAGCGAGTAATAATTTCTCTTCTCAGTTAACAAAGGCTAGCGCCAAAGAGTGGTCTTTGATGGAATCTGAAGGTGTCGAAATTTCTAAGGGTTTATCCAATGCCGCTCGACAAATGAATGAATTAACAGGGAGAAGAAGCCACACTGAGCAAGGTGGTGTACATTATAATGCTGAAACAGGGGCTGGTGATAATCAAAGTTTTAGTCATGTGCAAAAATTTGCAAGAAATTTACAAAAAACATTTGGTGTTACGGCTGAAGAAGGATTGCAATTAGCCTTAGCCGCCTCTTTAAGCGGTGAGGGTGTTTGGGATCCTGCAAAAAATAAACAAAATGAACAATCGGTTGCAGAAGATGAGCAAAGTTCTTTTAGCTTTAATATTAAAATAGGTGCCAGTGCACAAGGAAATTATTCCAAAGAAGTGGGTAGAAATCTTAATTTTTCGGATATTATGGATGCAGCCAAAGAACAAGGATATACGGAAACGCTAGAGTCACTGCAAAAAAGCCATATGAATAAAAATTATGGGCATAGCGACACCCAAGATGCGGGTTTAAGCCATGGCTTAGCAGCAACCTTAGAAGAATTAAAAACACATAGAGATAGCTTCAGTTTGCATCATCAAAAGGCAACGCGATTTAACGAAGCCGTCAATCATCTGAACTCTTCTTCATTTGATACAAGAACGGATGTGACCCAAGATATTTTAAAGTTTATAGCAACACAACCCAGCATGGATGGAAAATCTGTGATAGGCATGGCTGCTGCACGCATCTTGCTGGAATCAACGGAAGGGCCTTTAGCAGAAAAAAGAGAACATTATATTGAAGCGTTTAAAGAACAAAGAACCGATCGCTTGCTTTCTAAAATTTCAGCCCTTGAACAACCGACAAAAGAGACGATACGCCAAACGTTTGAAGGTTCAAAAGAAATCCTGAGCAGAAGTCGTAAAGACATACAAACCAGCCATGATAAGCATCGTATAGAGATTAACAATCAAGCAATAGAGCAAAATATAGATATTGAAAAACCCATTGATTCCCAATTAAAAGCCGATGTGGAAAATGCTTTGCATAAAAACAAGGAAATTCTAGATCAAACTAAAGCAGAGTTAGTAAAAAAATACAACGCTCAAGTACAGGCTAGAAAAGAAGCAGGCGAAACAAATCTATTCACAAGAATGATTCAGGGTGTTCCAACCCATAACACAGAGGATGACTCATGAAAGCATTAATAGCGATGATGATAAGATTTATGGTGAATATTACTGCTCAGGCTCGAGTATCCTGGCTCACGCAGCTGTTTCAAAAAGTGTTTATCAGAATGAGAGGCCATCGATTTTCTGACGCGATAATCAGTTTGGGTTCTAGCGTTAACCGGTTCAAACCCCCAATTGAGGGCGGGCAGATCTTTGATCAGCAGGTACCCGTTCAAAAAGCTGACATAACTCAAGGTTACCAGCAAAGAGACGTAATCAGAAGATACATAGCCAAGTTTGGCATAGATCAAAAAAGTTCCCACACCTAAACCAATACTTAAGCATTTAGTAAGCTTAAAATAGGTTGCATAACAGGAGAAAGTGATGATACGGCCATTGTTGAATTTTAGATATTTTATACCGTCTTTAGTCACGATATCAGAGGTGTTGCGGGTGGCAAAAAATCCCCGCATGACGATGGAGAAAAACAACAAAAATCCAATCGTTGAAAAACCAAAGGAATCACACAATAGCACACGCTGGATGAGTGCTATTAAGAGTGCAGAGAGGTAACCATAGATGATATTGCGTTGGTCAGAATTGAGGTTTTTACAGATTTTAATGAGATGCATGGTTTTAGGTGCTCCTATGGCGTGTTTGTTTAGGCCTTCAGTGAAGGGTAGCACAAAGCGTTTAATTTCTAAAGTCGCCATATATTGGATGCAAAGGAGATCATATGATTAAAAGATACATTCGCGGTGGGCAGCTAGCCATGCATTTTTATCGGATGTTTGCCCAAATTAATAAAAAAGTGCTGATTGTTGCTTTTTGGTTTTTCTTTGGTAGCAGTGTGTATTTAATCGCAACCCAAACCAGCGGTTACGGGCGTTATATGTTGTTTCATTATTATTCTGCAAAACTTCATAACGCTTTGTCGGGTCCTCTGGCGATTTATCAGTGTTTAGATACTAAAGAACGGCTAATGCAAATGAAAGTAGGTCATTTTTTAAGCCATCCCACAACGCGATATTATGTGAAGGATACGTTAGAGGGCATACAATCGGCATTGATTAAAAGCGGCATTTATACCTTCTTGGGTTTTCTATTGTGTATTTATATTTTAGCTTTTATAGGCCAACTGCAAAAAAATAATCAAGAAATCCGAGGTGCACGTTTTTTAGCACCCAACTTGTTAAAGAAATTGCTTAAAAAATTGGACAAAGCTTCGGATATTTATATTGCCAATTTGCCTTTGGTTAAAAATGCGGAAACCCAACATATGTTGTTAACCGGTACAACGGGTACCGGTAAAAGCCTTTATATGATGGAAATGATGGATAATATACGTCGCAGACAAGAACGTGCCATTGTTTATGATATTGCGGGTACCTTTGTGTCGCATTTTTATAGAAAAGAGCGCGATATTATTTTAGATCCCTTTGATAGTGAATGCGCTGCCTGGAATATTTGGCAAGACGCCATTGATTTGGCAGACTTTGAGGCTATTGCGGCCTCTTTAATGCCTTTGCATTTATCGGGAAGCGATCCGTATTGGATTAACTCGGCACGCACTGTATTTTCGACCTTGGCAGAGAAATTAAGACAGGATAAAAATCCTCAAACATGCAAGCTTTTGGAGCCTTTGTTTAGCTCTGATTTGGCGTCCCTTAGTCAACTCTTGAAAGGTACCGTGGCTGAAACCTTGGTCTCGGCTTCAGTTGAAAAAATGGCTTTGTCGATTAAATCCACTGCATCCACTTATTGCAAATCCCTTTTATATTTGCAGACGGAAACCGATCCTTTGTTTTCCATTAAAAGATGGGTGCAAGGAGGGTCAGGCGATAGTTGGTTATTTATAGCCACCAGCGCTGAGAAAATGGAAGCCTTAAAGCCCTTGATTTCGGTGTGGTTGGATACGGCTGCACGCTCTATTCTAAGCTTGGCACCTTCTCATGAGCGACGCTTATGGCTATTGATTGACGAATTGGCAAGTCTTCATCGTTTACCGAGTTTAAGTTTATTATTATCCCAAGGTCGCAAGTACGGACTTTGCGCAGTCTCCGCTTTTCAAGATATACATCAGATCCGAAACATCTATGGCCGAGATGAAGCAGATGCTTTGCTGGCCATGTACAATACCAATGTCTTTTTTAGAACCAAATGTCCCGATACAGCACTTTGGATGTCTCAATTAACGGGACAACGGGAGAGTGTTGAGCGCAAAGAAGGCTTTTCCTATGGGGCTAATGATTTACGGGATGGGGTCTCTATACATCAAGAACGTCGTAAAGAAGTCCTCATTCTCGATACCGAATTTCAGCAATTAAATGATAGAGAAGCCTATGTGATATTGCCCGGCAACATCCCCATTAGCAAAATCACTTTAAATATTAAAAAACGCGCCGTTATTGCATCCCCTAGAACCCCAAAAATCTTTAATAGCTTTAAGGTGAATACAGAGACAGAGAAGAAAGACCCTAAAGCTATAGAAGAACCTGTTGTTGCCATTAAAAGGAAAAAGCATTTTAAAGAAAAAAATTTAAACCCTGGCAAAAAATCAGACCTTATCCCTTCTAAAGTGGAGGATTTATTACTATGAGGTTAAATAACGATGCTTAGCATTGAGCCACTTAAATCAGCTGCCAAAGCCAGAGACTATTATCAAAAAGATAATTACTATGCCACGGAGGGTGAAACCCATCAAGGCCAATGGTTTGGAGAGGGCGCTGCACGTTTAAATTTAGTGGGTGATGTTGAGCTTGATACCTTTGAAGCTGTATTAAACGGTCATTTATCATTGGATATCAGTCTAGAACGTACCGATGAAAACCATAGACCGGGCTATGATTTAACTTTTTCAGCGCCTAAATCTGTTTCTATTTTAGCAGTACTTTTAAATGATTCGGAGATTTTAAATGCGCACAGGGTAGCGGTGCAAGGTACCTTGGATTTTATTGAAAAAAACTATGCCGCTACCCGTGTTACCGATAAGGGTCAAAAAACGATTGAAAAAACCGGCAACTTGGTGATTGCAGTTTTTGAACACACTGACTCGAGAGCACTCGATCCGAATTTGCACAGCCATTCGGTGATTGCAAACGCAACTCAAAGGGAAGATGGTAGTTGGCGTACGATTGATTCTTATGAAATCTTTCACGATAAAATAATGTTAGGAATGCGATACCGGGCTATTTTAGCCCAAGAATTAATGAAGCTGGGGTATGAGATTGTACAAACCTC
>JBPOIR010000067.1:0-9891 GCA_052034335.1 Pseudomonadota bacterium
AGACCTGTGAACTACACAAAATTGAACCCTATGCGTATCTGAGGTTTGTGTTAACAAAAATCCCTTATGCGAAGACGGTCGAAGAACTTGAACAGCTGATGCCATTTAATGTAAAACCGGAGGAGCTGGTGATTGTCTCGCAGAGTAAGAACACGTCATAGCGACGAAAAACACAAGGGTGGATGAAAGTTATCGCTTACTCTGTACATGTTTCGGTTTCAAATTTCTAGAAATTATTCCATTGACAGAATATTCCCTGTAAGCTATATTAAAAAACTTATAGTAGTCCAAGGTCTTGTTTATGTGGGATGTTGAGTACACTGATGAATTTGAAGCATGGTGGGATACATGTAGTGAAGCAGTGCAGGAGGATATAAGCTCGGTTATTGGATTGCTGGAACTACTAGCAGGGCCAAATTTGAAACGTCCCTATAGTTCTGGGATTAATGGTTCACGATTTCCTAATATGCGAGAGCTTAGGATCCAGCATAAAAGTCAGCATTATAGGATTTTATATGCCTTTGATCCTAGACGAGTTGCAATTTTGTTAATCGGGGGATGCAAAACTGGAAAAGATAGATGGTATGGGCAACATATTAAGATAGCAGATGCTTTATATGAAGCGCATTTAATTGAGGTATCTGAAGAGGTTATTTATGACTAAATCATTTAAACATTTACGCAACAAAATGTCGCATGACGCACAAAACCGTGCAAAAGCAAAAACTAATTTTATGCTACAGGAGATGTTCTTGCATGAGTTGCGACAAGCTAGGTTAATGAGTCAAGAGAAGTTGGCAGAGGAATTGCATATTAAGCAATCTAGCGTATCTAAGATCGAACATAGAACAGATATCTATCTCTCAACCTTAAGGAATTATATTGAAGCACTTGGCGGAGAGCTCGATATTATAGCGAGGTTTCCTGAAGGTCAGATTAGAATTAATCAGTTTCATAATCTATGAAGTGTCCGAATTTTACTTAAAGCCAAATATCAAAAATGAACATTTTTAGGAAATATTGTGTTTAGAAATTAAGGAGGCTAGAGATTTTCACATGCCAAAAAGCGATCTTTATTATAATTGTGCAGTGCTCATTACTAAAGGATTCCATAAAGGAAAGATAGGTTTATATGATGATGACGATTATGAAGACAAAAAAATTAAATTAATTATTTATTTTGGCGACGTGTTATTTTGTGAAACTTATTCTCTAATTAATCCCAAAGATGTTCGCATGGCTACTATGGATGATTTACTTAGAAGATATAATCAGCTCGCTTCAATAATAAGCGACATGGTGTTTATGCTTGAAGAGGATGTAGATTACGAACATAAAAGTGAACTGTTGCTAGAATATAATTATATTGAAACTAAAATTTCCGAGAGATATATAAACACGATACATACAAGTTCAAAAAAGCTTAAAGGCCTTAAAGTATTTCTATCGCATTCATCTAGCGATAAAGGGTTTGCGCGCAAATTATGCAGTGATTTGACCGATCTAGGTTTAAAACCATGGTTGGATGAAAATGATATTAAAGTAGGTGAATCTATTACAGAAAAAATAGAAGCCGCTTTAAAAGGAACTAGATATTTTATCTTAGTGCTTTCAAAAAAATCTGTCGAATCAATCTGGGTAAAGCGTGAATGGGAAAGTATTTTCTTGCGTGAAATAAATCAAAAAAAGATTATTCTTGTTCCTGTATTATTAGAAGTTTGTGAAATTCCTTCTTTGCTTACCAATAAAAAATATGCAAATTTTTCTATTGATTACAACAAAGGCTTAACTGAACTTCTTAAAGGTTTAAGTTGAGTCAATGCCTTGAATATTATTTATTTTACATTAAATTGCCCCCATTTGCTCGAGCTTATAGTATCTAAGTATAACAAGCAAGGCGTTTAGAATACGGTTTGGAATATCCGCTATTTGTCGGATGTTTTTATAAATTTTAGCATGTTATAAATAATCATCGCGTCCTGTTTTTATGGAACACAACGATGGCAAAAAACAAACCCGCATTCGATGGTCCATGGAAAGATATACTCGATATTTATTTTGAACAATTTATCGCATATTGCTGGCCAAGCAAATATTCTGAAATTGATTGGAGTAAGGGTTATAAAATGCGGGACAAGGAATTAGCAAAAATTGCACCGCAGTCCAAAACCGGTAAAAAAATTGCCGACAAATTAGTTGAAATTTATCTTAAAAATGGGAGTTCTGCTTGCATATTGCTACATATTGAAGTTGAAAGAAGTTCAAAAACCAGTTTGGGTGAGCGTATGTTTACTTATAATACGCGGCTACGTGATTATTTTAAAATGCCTATTGCAAGTTTGGCAATTTTGATCGACAACAATAAAGATTTTCGGCCTCATTGTTATAAAGAAGAGCTTTGGGGCACCACGGTAGAAATTAATTTTCCAATTATTAAAATTTTGGATTATCAAGATCGCATTTTAGAATTAGAGGTATCTTCTAATCCGTTTGCTGCGGTTATTTTAGCGCAATTAGGAGTCATAAAAAGAGAGAAACCATTGACTAGACTAAAAACCAAAATAGAACTCAGTAAGCAGCTATATGTAAAAGGATGGAAAGAACGAGATTTGCTAGCATTATTTAAGTTTTTAGATTGGGTAATAGAGTTGCCACCAGAGTTGGAATTGGAATACAATGAAATAATAGAAAAAATAGAGGAGGAACGAAAAATGACCTACGTTTCGACAGCAGAGCGGGTTGGAATGCGAAAAGGCGAAGAGCTTGGCATCCGAAAAGGCGAAGAACTTGGCATCCAAAAGGGCGAAGAACTTGGCATCCGAAAGGGCGAAGAACTTGGCATCCGAAAGGGCGAAGTGATTGGCGAAAGCAAAATATTAGTTTCACAGCTAAATGCCAAATTTCAGGCCATACCTCAAAAATATTTAGATAAAATTAAAAACGCACACACAGACATGTTAATGAGATGGGCTACGAAATTACTATTTGTATCGAAAATTGAAGAAATTTTTGAAGAAGAAGATACGTTAAAATATTATTAAAAATGTTCTTTAGGAATCGCCTAAAAAGCCGCCGACTTGCGCGTTCCAAAGCTTTTTATAAAGACCATTATTTGCAAGCAAGGTATGATGGGTGCCATCTTCTATAATTTTGCCTTTATCAAAGACAAGGACACGATCCATATGAAGCAAAGTTGATAGGCGATGTGCAATAACAAGCGTTGTTTTATTCTGCATTAATTCCCATAAACTTTCTTGAATTAAGTTTTCTGTAATGGAATCCAGTTGACTGGTCGCTTCATCTAAAATCAAGATGGGTGCATTTTTTAAAATCGCTCTGGCTATTGCAATACGTTGGCGCTGTCCGCCAGACAGTTTTATACCGCGTTCACCAACCAGTGAATGATAACCTTTGGGTAATTGAATAATAAATTCATGCGCATGTGCTTTTTTAGCGGCTGAGATGACGGCTTCGTCACTCGCTTCAATTTTTCCATAGCGTATATTGTCAAATAAGCTTCTATGAAATAAAGCAGGATCTTGTGGAATCATGGCGATATTTTCGCGCAAAGAATCTTGAGTGCAATCTCGAATATCTTGGTTATCAATCAGAATTGCGCCATCAGTAATATCGTAAAGCCTCAAAATCAGATTAACAAAAGTTGATTTCCCACTACCCGAGTAGCCGACTAGCCCTACTTTTTGTCCTGCTTCAATCCTTATAGATTTATTTTGAAATAAAGGCTCCGTATCTTTGTAATGGAACTTAACTCTATCGAAAGTAATTTTACCATGATGACATTTCAGAGAAACAGCATTTATTTTGTCTTCAATTTCTAAAGGTAGCATAAGTGCCATTAAGCTTTGCTTGCATTTGCCATAGGCTTGGTTGAAGTCATCAACACGCGACATGGTATACCAGATAATATGCCCTAATTCCATGGAAAGTCCTAAAATAAGTGCAAAATCGCCGATGCTCACCAGTCCGAGGCTATAAAAATGTACTAAAAAATAGGTGCTGAATCCCATCATAATAGCAATCATTGCGCCTTGGACGCTATATAAAACCACAAGAAATCCTTCTTTTTTCTTAAAAGCATTGAGTAGGCTGCTAAGAAAAGTGTCTGTTCTGGTTAATTCAAAGTTCTTGTGAGCAAAAATACGAACATTGCTATTATTAGAAATAACATCGACTAATTGACCAGATAGATTGGATTCATTTTTAGCATGGTTGTCGGCAAGATTCACTAACCGTTTAGACATCCAGAGACTAAATGTTGAAAAACAGATGAGGAATATGAATAGAATTCCCGAAAATACCGGATTGACCTGAAAACTAATAAAAAAGATACAAAAAATAAAGAGAGTCCCCTAATGAGATCCGCAGATATTTTGCTTAAAATCAACTCAATATTGTCAGCAAGCGTCATGATTTGGCTAGAGATACGACCAGCTAAATTGTCTTGAAAAAATTGATGCGAGTTATTTAATACCTGTTCGAGGGTTTCTTTTATAATATTGTTTTTGATAATGCCCTGATATTTATAAATAATATAACCGCTTCCTCGCCACGTAAAATTGTCGAATACAATAAAGTTAATAACGATTAAACTTGCGGGCAGGAACAAGGGCGATATATTAGACGGCGAAAGGTTGGGCAAGAGATTAATGATATGTTTGATCAACAGGCTATTAAACGGTCCCCAAAAGCTTGCACCGATAGCCAGTAAAATAAAAATAATGACAATCGTTGTGTACGCACGCAAAAAATGCCATATAAATCGAAAAAGTGTTTTAGGTAACATTTTGTTATTTTAGCAATTTTTCTCATTTTATGCAAAGCTAAAATAATAGCGAATTATTTACATACTCAAATAGTTCGCTATTACTTATATAGAGGCTAAACGAAATTAATGCTTTAAAGTTTTTAACCAAGCTTTAGCTTCTTTGCTGATTTTTTGATCGGCTAAAGCAACCTCATAAATTTCTGTTTTACGTGCATTATCGTCTCCATACATATCATCCAATACTTCAGTCCAAAGATGCAATAGCAGATCAGACGATGTTTTCCCAACTTGATTAAAGATTCTGTAAATGCGATCTCGCCAATAAGCATCCATTGCTTTATCCAGCCAAGATAGCATTTCAGGTGCTAAACCAGCTTCTGAATCGCTATTGAGTAGTTTTTTGATTTGAGATAATTCAAAACCAAAAAATTTCAAAGCAATAATCTGTTGTAGGCGTAATAAATCCTTTTCGGAGTAAATGCGATAGCCGTTGGGTAAGCGTATAGAGGGTTTGAGCAAATGAATACGATCATACTGATGCAAGGTTTGCACCGATATTCCGGTTAATTTGCTTAAGTCTTTTACATACCATTCAGCCATCGTTTTACCTCCTTATCAGCAAAGGTAAGGTATATAGTTACTATAGAGTCAAGCTTTTTAAATGCCAAACTATAATTTTTTTATAAACCAGAGAACAAGGTCGTCATCGAGTGGATAACTGTTGCCGGGAATGGTGGGTTGATAATTATAAGTCACACCGCTGCCGTCTGGAATATAGCCACGTTTCACATAAAGTTTTTGTGCTGCACCATAGCCGTCATCTTCGCCGCCATATAGTCCTACGCCAATGCCGACAGTATCGCATTGTTTGGCAGCTTCTTGTTCTGCTGTTTGAAGCAAATGAGAACCGATTCCAAGCTTTCGATAGCTGGGTAACACGTTGAGATCCATAATTTCAGGAATATTCTGATCTCTAAATGATGGGTATAAAGACTGCCATTTAAGCGTTATATATCCTGCAAAATGTGCTTGTACAAATGCCAACCAAATCAAGCGTTCGTTGGCTTTTTGATCTGATAAATATTGCTCGAATAATGAAGGGGGCTTTGGCCAATCGGCTTTTTGAAAAGCATCGACAATGATTGGAATATCGGATACGCCGAATTGACGGGTTGATATACTAGAGGGATTAGAACGTCCATTCGTAGTCATAAATTTTTCTTTAAAAAAATGCAGCTAGCGTTTTTCGTATACCCAGCTCTTTCAAAATCGATCGTGTATCCCAACTTTTTGTAGAATTTTATTGCTCCTTGAAAACTCATCGTAGCAACGGTTGCCATCATGCAGCCACTTTCTCGTCCATAGTCATGGACTTTCTCCATCAAATTATGCCCCAAACCAGATTTGCGATATTCAGGATGAACCCATAATTGATCCGTATAAATAGATCCAAAAATAATGCTGCCATTGCAACCTGCAATTATTTCACCGGCATCATTTCGTATAAAAAATGCGAACGGATAGGCTGAATCAAATTCAGCTGTTTCTTCATTAATTTTTTGGGTTAAAAAATCAATGTCTTGGCTGGTGGGTGTTAAGGTATGTTCTATTTCCATATTTTTACCACTTATCTTGATTGAATGCCTGTCTGTAGGTTATAAAACAACATATTGGGTGTTATTGACCTGTTACCTTCTTGTTGAACTATATTTTGACATAAAACGATATTTCGTGCAATCATAACGTATATTATCTGTGCACGCATTAAAGAGACAAACCTATGACGCTTTTCAAAAGTTATCGCGAGTCAATTATTATTAAAGATCATATAAAAGCAAGGCACATCATTGTCGGCGAGTACTCTTACTATTCCGGCTATTATCACGATACACCTTTCGAAGATTGTGTGATGTATCTTGATGCAGCAGATGATCACACAGGTGCAAATGAAATCGATCGACTGATTGTCGGTAAATTCTGTTCTATCGCCACTGGCGTAAAATTTATGATGGGTGGAACACAAGGCCATAATTATGAATGGATTGCAAACTATCCTCTGGATTTTTTGGATGATGATTTTGATAACTACACATCAATAGCACCCAAAGGTTATAAACGTAAAGGCGATACAATTATTGGTAATGATGTTTGGATTGGCGCTGAAGCAATGATTATGCCCGGGGTTCAAATCAAAGATGGTGCGGTTATTGGCACACGCAGTCTAGTTACCAAAAATGTAGGGGCTTACGAGGTTTGGGGTGGAAACCCAGCACAGTTAATCAAAAAGCGGTTTAAGGACGACGAAATCGAAAAACTTTTAAAGATCAAATGGTGGGGTTGGGAATTAGAAAAGTTAAAGCGACATTTACCGCTAATTAGATCCTCTGATGTTAATGCACTTTGGAGAGCGCATCAGGAAAACGCGTGATGAATATTACTTTTTTACCATTGGCGGAATCACATTTTCCGCTGTTACTAAAATGGCTTGAGGCTTCGCACGTTAAAAAATGGTGGGATCAGGATGTACATTGGACCCCTGCGCTAATTCAGCAAAAATATGGCGACTATATCAAAGGATATAAATTGGATAATGGTGTGGCTAAACCGATCAATGCCTATATTATTTGTGTAGATGAAAAACCTGTTGGTTACATTCAAATTTATAATGCTTATGATTTTCCAAGAGAGATCTCTCTTGTTAATTTACCCGAAAGTTTGGCTGCTTTTGATGTACTAATAGGGGAAGCAGATTATTTGAAACAGGGCATTGGGTCAAAAGTGATTACATTGTTTTTAGACCAATACGCGACTTCTTATAATCACGTATTCGTGGATACGGAGAGCACCAATATTGCAGCAATCCGTGCTTATGAAAAAGCGGGTTTTAAGAAAACGGAATATCAGCCAGATACGGATGAAATATGGATGATAAAAAGTCAAAGAACCACTATCATTTATCTGTTTGGGCATACGGGCACTGGAAAATATACCATTAGCCAGGAATTAATGAAACAAGGCTTTATTATTTGCGATAATCAACTGATCAATAATCCCATTTTTAGCTTGCTGAATTATGACGGTTATAGAAAAATTCCAGAGTTTGCGTGGAATGCGATAGGGCGCATTCGCACTGCTGTCCTTGATTTTATGGCGATGGAGCACAAGCACAACTATGTTTTAACTAATTGCTTATATGAAAATGAAGGTGATCGAAATTGTTATTTACAAGTAGAAGCGATGGCATTAAAACGCGACTCAATTTTTATTCCGGTGAAATTACTCATTTCAAAAGAAGAAAATTTAAAACGTATTATGGAGCCTTCCAGGAGGGCGAGATGGAAATCAATTGATCCACAAGATGTATATCAAAGACGGGAACTCCTTCATATGGAGCATCCAAATTTATTCGAATTAGATGTGAGTGCCGTGTCGGCAGCTCAGGCAGCAAGAGAAATTTTAGAACACGCATTCAAGCTAAAAAATAGCAATGATGGAAAACATGAGTAATAAAGCTGATCCGCTAAAAACAATTCAGAAATTAATTCAAGAACGGTACTCTGATGTAAAGGCTGTTTTTTGGGCAGGTTCAGTTTCTCAAAGTCAAGGCACAAACGCTTCTGATCTTGATTTGGTTATCGTTTTTGATTCTATTCCGAATGCATATCGAGAAGCGTTTATTTACGATGGTTGGCCAATTGATGCGTTTATACATGACCCTGATACGCTACGCTTTTTCTTTGAAGAATCGAGGGCTGGAAATGGCATTTCAGGACTGAGTTATATGATTTTGAATGGGCGTGAAATTTTAGCACCTAATGATTTTTCGAAGAGTATTAAATTGCTTGCACAGGAGTTATTAAAATCAGGACCTGCGATATGGGATAAAGAGACAATTGATAAAGAACGTTTTCTAATTACTGATGTGTTAGATGATATTAAATTCCCGGTTTCACGTGATGAGCAGATTGCATCCGCAGCTTGGTTGCTTGAGGCTCTGGGGCAGTTTTATTTTAGAGCGCAAAATAAATGGTGTGCAAGTGGTAAATCAATTATTCGTTATTTGAAAAATGATAGCCCAGCGCTTGCTTTAGAATTTAACCAATGCTTTGAAGATCTATTTCAAAAAGGGGATGTTGTTGGTTTAGAATCCGTAGTCAAGAAAATATTAATGCCATATGGAGGCTTATTTTGGGATGGATTTAAATTAAACGCACCTAAAAAATGGCGAGAGCAAGCAATATCATTTAATGAAATACAAGTTTTAGAAGAACTCAAAGCGCGTGAGCCAATATTCCATCACCCAGATAAATTTGGAAAAACCAAGCAAGACATCCTTGATATGATCTGCGATGAATTTTGGGAAGTGGGTGCTTCTGGCAATCGATATAGCAGAGAATATGTGATTGAGGTATTATTAGATAGATATTCAGACCCAGAATATAAAGACATATGGGAAACCAAAGATTTTAAATACCAAGAAATTGCTCATGATAATTATTTGCTTACTTACACCTTGTTGCATGGTAAGAGAGAAACCAAACGTTCCACAATATGGCGTCGAACAAGCAGTGGGTGGAAAATATTATATCATCAAGGGACTGTAGTACAGGAGGCAGGCGATGAACACAAAAAATAATATTCATGTTTTAAGTCGGGCAGTGATTATTGATCAAGACAAAATTTTACTTTGTAAAACATTAGATCTGCCTATCAGTTTTTACTTTTTACCAGGTGGTCACGTTGAGCATGGCGAATCAGTTGAAACATCACTTCTTCGAGAATTAATAGAAGAAACGGGTGTTGAATGCAATATCAAAAGATTTTTAGGATGTTTAGAATATAGCTTTGAACCAGGCCATAGCAGTATCTGCCATAATCACGAATACAATTTCATTTTTGAAGTTGAATCAAAAGCTTTAAAAAGCACCCATACCATTGCGCAACTTGAAACGCATATTGAATTGCTGTGGATGCCTTTAGATAAACTCTCAGAAATAGATTTTAGAGCAGAGCCGCTGAGAAAATTGGTTCCACAGTGGATTAACTCACCTTCTAACAATTCATTTGAGAGTGTAATGATATGAAAAAGCTGATAATCTTTGATT
>JBPOIR010000002.1:0-115658 GCA_052034335.1 Pseudomonadota bacterium
CGATGTATTTGTATGGCTTTAAAAAGTGCCACACAAAAGACCCTAAATTTTTTGATAGTGTGTTATTCATTTTTTATCCATTGTGTGAGATCAAATAATTGCATATGCCCACTCTAGACGAGAGAGATTTTTGTTAAAAGCGAGCGTTATTTTGACGTAAAAATATCATTTGTGCAACTATTCTTGGATAACTGTTGAATTGTTGTTTTAAATACGGTATTATGGGCCTGTTAGATGTTTCAAAAATTTTGATTTGAAGGTTCATGTATCATGAAGACACTTTCTTAAAGTAGCCCTAGAGGGCTTAAACCAATGTTGCCCTACAATACTTTAGAGAGATACTTATGATACATAAGCCAATACAGATTAAAGATCTTAGCCTTTCATTTCCGCATAAAACCTGCTTTGATGATTTTAATATTCACATTAGGCATGGCAATCGTATTGCTATTATTGGCAGAAACGGTAGCGGAAAAACAACATTGCTTAAAATCCTACAGGGTGAGTTGGAACCCACAAGTGGCATTATTGAATGTGGAACTGACGTTGTATTTGGCTGTGTGCCACAAATTATCGAAAATTTTGATTCTTTAAGTGGTGGTCAGCGTTTCAATGAAGCTTTGACACATGCCTTATGCCTTGATCCTAATGTATTGCTTTTGGATGAGCCGACGAATCATTTGGATCGACAGAATCGAACAAGCCTCATGCGACTGCTGAAGTCATATTCTGGTACACTCATTGTCGTTTCCCATGATACCGAGTTGCTTCGTTATTGTATGGATACTTTATGGTATGTTGATAATGGCAAAATTCAAGTCTTCTCTGGGAATTATGATAACTATGTTGATGCAATACACAGCCGTCGGGCGTCTATGGAGAAAGCATTAACACGTCTGGATAGGCAAAAGAAAGATATGCACAATGCCTTAATGAAAGAGCAAAAGCGTGCAGCTAAAAGCAAAACCCAAGGTGAAAAAAACATTCATCAAAAAAAATGGCCAACGGTTGTTAGTGCTGCCAAAGCGAGCAGAGCAGAAGAAACATCCGGTCGTAAAAAATCTGTTATCGATAACAAAAAGCAAAAATTAAACGAAGAGCTTGCAAAGCTTCGTCTTCCTGAAATTATTGTGCCAAAATTTTCTATCAGTGCGGCAGAACTTTCTGACCGAATGATTATATCGATTAGTGATGGGTGCATTGGGTATACCGGCACAGAGTCGCTACTTCAAAAAATAAGCCTATCAATGCGCTCAAAAGATCGCATCGCAATCCGGGGCGATAATGCGAGCGGTAAATCAACGCTGATTAAGGCAATCTTAGAGGATGTCAGTGTGATTAAATCGGGCAATTGGATTGTGCCAAAGCGCATTGATATTGGCTATCTGGATCAACACTACGGTACCTTATCTGCTGAAAAAACGGTATGTGAAACAGTTGCGGAGCGAGTGCCAACTTGGTCTTATATTGAAGTGCGTCGTCTTTTGAACGATTTCTTATTCCGAAAAAATGAAGAGGTTAACACGGAGGTGAGCAGGCTATCAGGTGGTGAGAAGGTAAGGTTGACACTCGCCCAAATTGCAGCTTTGACACCAAAACTGTTGATCTTAGACGAGATAACCAACAACCTCGATCTTGAAACCAGAGGGCATGTGATCGAAGTATTAAAAAATTATCCCGGCGCCATGATCGTCATTTCTCATGATGTTGATTTCCTAAATGAAGTCGGGGTCTCTGATGGGTATGAGATTGTGGATGGCTATTTCAGTTTTAGCGCTAGGTGATGGCAATGAAATTCGAATCCTTGATTGAGATAGATCCTATGTGCATTATATCTGGTATACCCTGTATCAAGGTGAATCTGGTTGCATTGATTGTCTTTTGCAATTTTGGTGATATGTTCTAATAAAATTTTTCCATACCCCCTTCTTTGCCATTTTTCTTTTGTGATTAAATCATCAATATATAGGATTTTTCCCCAAGCAAGCATAGTCATCATGCGAAAGCCGATACATGCCATAACTTCCTCGTCTTCAATGATAGCAATAATTTCATAGCCATCCTTTTGTTGATTCAAAATTTGTTGAGTAAAGCTTTGGACATCAGATAAAGCCGGTCTTAATTCTAAAAAGGTGTCAAATGATTTGGCAATGTCGTCGTAAGTCTTTAAATTTTTAAATTGCATAATTCCACCCCACTTTTTGTTTGTAATTGGTTTTTTAGGGTAACGTGCTTATTTTAGTTTTCAACACATCCCAAAACAGTAGTAATTCATTTGCTTTTATAGTAAGCATAGAGATATGTGAAACGATGAGAGCATAATCGTTTGGGTAATCATGCATAACTTGATTTCTAATTTCTCGTAAATCCATCCACCAATTGACATCATCGATGTAACCTAATTTTTCTAGCTTATTCAGTTTGTCAATAAGAGAAGCTGCATCTTCTCCGAGAATATTTAAAATGAGCGAAAAAATATTTTCGCCAATAACATCTTGTAATTTTCCAAATCGCATTGTCATCATGTCAAGAAAAGACAACTGATTTAACGGAAGTGTTGCTAAACGCTCTGCCGACAGGGGCATAAATTGCGCTGACTGTTCTAGAGCTCCTTGTAATCTTGCTGCATGAATATCTGCCACTTTGAGATAATCAGATAGTAAAATATTTTTTTTCATATTAGCTGTACTCCCGTGGTTTTTGCTTCATCGTATATTCTCTGCTGTTTATTTTCGTTTACAACGTTTAATACAACATCAATTTTCTGATCTCCAATGGCTTTTTTTAAATCTCGTAAAAAGTGTATTTTTTTTCTATCGCTTGAGCAGAATCATTGTAATGGGTCTCGATATAAAAATCGATGTCCCCCCCCTTTTTTTAGGTCATCTACTCTTGAGCCAAAAAGCCATAGTGTATCCAAAGGCAAAAAATGTGCTACAAAGGATTTGTGAATAGCATCTAATTGTTTTTTGCTAAGACGCATAAATTTTTCTTTGTCCTATAATCTTCATGCTAAAAAAAGCCAACTGACGCTCTGCTATATTTCTCGGAGGGACGGACGCATAACGAACCTTACGTTTAGAATTGTTGCACGAAACAGCATTTTATGTAAAGCTACCGGAGCACAAACTCAGTGCCATGGAGCAGAGAGTCTCTCGGAATGAGGCGGGAGAGTTGATTTTTATAAAATTAGCTAACTTCCGGGTGTCGCAGGGTATGTGAGGGATATTATATGAAAGCGATATTAAAATTATTAGGAAGGGTATATGCCATCTAATGTTCAACTTTCTGAAGCAAATGCTCAATTTATAGAAACAAAAACAACCCGTGAATTTATGAATTGCTTGAGCGATATACCACATAACGCAATTATTTTTATTGATATCGATGATACGATTATTACACCCCTTTCAAAAACATTTAGAAAACCGCCCTATAATAAGCTCATTGATGAGATTAAAAAGAATAAAGACAAATATCCAAACTACACTGAAATAGTGAGCAACTGGCGATTGCAGCGTAAAGCCATGTTGATAGATGAAAGTTGGCCTTTGCTATTGGCACAATTAAAAGAAAAATTTGCAGTTTATGGTCTTACAAAAATGGACATCGGCAAATTTGGCAATATTGAATCGATGGAAAAATGGCGATATCAAGAGCTTAAATCTCTCGGCATTGAATTTTCTAATCGCTTCAATATACCGGAAGGCACTGTCAATGGCGCATCATTTTATAAAGGTTTATTCATGACAGGTCTTAACTCTAAAAGCCAGACAATTCTTCATTATGCTCAATACCTTAAAACAAATACGATGGTGTTGTTAGATGATAGAGAAGAATCGTTAGAAGATGTTAAGCAATTTTGTGAAAAGCACGCGATTGGATTTGTGGGTATATTGTTCAAGGGGTTAGAACAGTTCCGCGATACACCTGATCCTGCTATTGCGCTTTTCCAAAAGAAACATCTTATTCAAGATGCAGAATGGCTTGAGGATGAAAAAGCGATGAGTATGATAAAACAAAGTAACAAAGGCCAATAAGTTGCGTCTATTTTTAGTGAGTTTATAAACTGATTTTACCTGCGCAGTATTTATTTGTGTCCTGAGCTGTAATAATCACTGCTAGCATTATTATGGCGATCTGGTAGAATTGCCCTCTGTGAATGCATCCGTAGCTCAGCTGGATAGAGTACCCGGCTACGAACCGGGCGGTCGGGAGTTCGAATCTCTCCGGATGCACCAATTTTTAACTCGGACTTTTAATCCGTTGGTCGATGGTTAAAATCCATCACGGAACACCAATAAAGCTTTAAAAATCAAGAGCTTACAAGCAGGCTTCTTTTTGTTAGTTCATCAACAAATTCCCATTGTGGGGAAATTGTGGGCATTAGGTTTTTTGAAAAAGTGAAGAATGATAATGATATAATGAGTAAAATTTTACTTTTAGTGACGTGTCCGTTTTTTGAGGAAAAGCATGAGCGCAGATCTACAGCATAAAATCATTCCTAATGCAATTAAAAAGTGGAATTGGGGCGCCTTTTTTTTAAATGTTGTATGGGCAGTCCGACATGGTGTTTGGTTTGGCTTATGGATGTTTGTGCCGGTAGTTAATATATTTATTCCTTTTGTTTTGGCAATAAAAGGTAATGAGTGGGCTTGGAAAAAAAATAATTATACATCAGAAGAAGATTTCCTCAAGTCTCAGCGAAAGTGGACAATAAGCGGTTTGATAATTTTTATAACGTTTATTTTAATTTTCGCGACCTTAATATGGACTTTAATTTATAGCATAAATAATTCAGAAGCTGTCAAAGATATAGTTTACATTATGAATAATAATAATCGAATTTCAGAATTTTTAGGGGCACCTATTAGCAAAGCTGGTATAGGTGGTAAAATTTCATTTCAGGTTAAAGATGGAATAAAATATAGTTCAGTTAGATTTAATGTTAAAGGGATCAAAAAAGAAGCACTAATTGATGCTGAGTTGATATACAAAAATAATCAAAAAATTATAACTAATTTATCGCTAGTTGATTTGGATAACAACAAAATAGTATTTATCAACACCTCAATGAAAGCTTCCATCAATCTGGATAATAAAGATATTTTAAATTATGATTCTCTTATAGAGAGAGTCATTAAAAAAACCGAAGTGGGTGAAGATGATTATGGCTTCTTGATAATTATCCGTTCAGAGGATTTCAATGATTATATGCAAATAGCTATAGATAGAATTAGCGAAAATGAGTCGTGTTATAAAATAGAGTATAGCGAAGGATATACTAGAGAAAATAAGAATGCTTTTACGGCTGGTAACTCATGCCTGAAAAAAAGTGAAATCCTGCCGTTGTTGTCTTCATATTCTTCCGGATCAGACGATTTTAAGGAAATGATTGCGTGGAAGAAATTAAAGGAACTTAAAGAATATCCAAATGGTGAAATTGAATCCATTTATGAATGAGTATCTTGTTTGATACCAGTGAGTTTGGAATAATGTTGTGAATGTTTTTAAAAATTTTTTTAAAAAATTAATTAACATCCCATATAAAATGATTAATTGGGTTGTGGAATACATAGGGTACGCTTGGTTTGAGATCAAAAGTCAGCCTTGGTATTTAAGACCATTATATACGCTCCTGTGGTGTATATTCTTTATTGATGACATTTTAAATATCCAAATCAGGATCTGGCCTCGTAAGTTTAAGACGTGGGATAATTTTGAATTACACTTAGAGAAGATCAAGAATGTTTTACGGAAAAATAATGAATTAGTGTGGGCAGATAAGATTCATGATGCACAATATATTAGCCAATCGAGCTTAGAAATTATGTTTGCTTTATTGGATGTTTTAAAACCATTGTGCTCTACGCCGCTTAGTAAAAAACTGGGATTAAGACAAGATTTAAAAAAAGCGATTACTTACATATATTCTTTTAGAACATCTCGTGGGTGGTGATTATAGTGCTACTTTTCTGTTCTTATCGAGTGTGTAAATAATTCTGTGTAAACTGGATTGATTGTCTGCGTTCCGATTCGACCACTTTTTTTAAGGAAGCAGAAGATTTCTAAGATGTCCCAAATGCCTCGAAGCTATTAGAGTAAAATTAGATACCGCATAGAACACGGTTCTGTTAAAGCTGTTCTTAATAAAGTGAGAGTAGGTTTACAATGCTCCTCACAAACTTTATTAGCAGTTTCCCACAGATTGGCAGCAGAATAATGTGTCGTAATCTTTCCCGATTTATATTGCGTAATGCTCTGGCTTTTAAAGCGGATAATCCGATTCAACTTTTCGTTTTAAATTTTTAAATTCCAACAAAAATTGTTCATAAAGATTCTTTAGAAGTTCTTTTTTTCCAGAGTTTAAATAATCATGAAAACGGATGCACGATTCCCTAAGCCGTGGAACAGCATAATAGCTAAGCAAACCTCGTAATTTATGCAGAATTGAATTTATTGCTTGCCAATCACAAGATTGATACGCCATCTTTAATTCAGCCAAATCTTCAGGAAAATAAATGAGCAACTTGTTTAAAGATTCGCTAACTAAATCCTTGTTTCCTCCTGTTAATTTCAGACTAAGGTTAAGATCAATGACGCAGCCTGTCATAACAAGTAAAAATTTTTCCCCATCATCATTAGGAGAAAACTCATCTGTTCCCTCTGTCTTAAATTCATCGTGCTTTGGTATAAACATGATAAAAATATCTGATATTTTTTCTTTTGTTAAGGGTTTAATCAGTACTGTATTCATTCCAACACTCAGACACCGTTGTTTGTCTTCAATACTTGCATGTGCGGTTAAGCCAATAATAGGAATAAACTTATTTTTTATACCAGCGCGAATCTTTTGTGTCACCTCACGGCCATTCATGTCAGGTAACCCAAGATCCATAAACACAAGGTCATACTCATTCTGGTTTATTAAAGAAATAGCCATTGCGCCATTGCTTGCAATATCTACCTGACAACTTGAGCTTATGAGGATGTCTTTATTAATTTTTGCTGTAATATTATGATCTTCTACCAATAAAACACGCCTAGAAGAAGATGGAGAAATTACTTCGAAATTTAATAAGTTTTTAGAAAATACCGTTGATTCAATGACAGCTGAGCATGTATCCAAATCTAAATGATCACTTCCAAAGTCTTCTAACAATAAAGCTTCCGTAAGTGGAATAACACAGGTAAAAACTGATCCCTTGTTTATTTCACTCGTGACGTAAACTTCAGACTCTAAATCTTTCAAGAATCCCTTGACCAAAGCGAGCCCCAATCCAGATCCATGATAAATACCTTGAAAAGATGCAGTAAGTCGTTTAAATTGGACAAAGATGTCCTGCTGTTTATCTAATGGGATACCTATTCCTGTATCTTCAATTACAATTTTAACAACCAGGTTATTATGATCTTTTTTTGCAAGCTTTGTACTAACTGTTACATATCCTTCATTAGTATATTTTAATGCATTAGTGACCAGTTCCAAAACAATTCGATATAGTCGTTTTGGATCGCCAATAACATACTTCGGGATTGAATTATCATGCTTTAAACTTAAAGATAATTTTTTTTCACAAGCTTTTGCTTGATTAAGTTTAATAATCTTTTCTAATATTGATTCTAAGTTAAATTTTTTCTTTAAAAGGGGAACATCTCCTGAATTAAGTCGAACGGAATCTAAAATTTCTGCTAAAAAACTTAATAATGCTTCGCTAGATTCGATTAAAATATCTGAATATTCTCCCACTTTAAAAGAATTACTTTTTGAACTTTTAATAAGTTTTGCACAACCGATAATGCCTGTCATGGGCGTTCGAACATCATGGCGCATGTTTTCTAAAAACTCTGTTTTAGCTTTGTTAGCAATTACAGCCGCTTCTTTTTCTTCTTTCAAGCTCTGTTGTGTTTTCTTAAGTTCTGTGATATCGAGTGCAACACCTAACACTCCGATGATCTTGCCTTGCTTGTTGCGCAATGGCATTTTTTCAGTGCGAACGTAAATATTTATTAATTGATTGTGTTGAAAAATTGGTAGCATGTGTTCCGTGATCTTTGTTTCCCCAGTCTCCATGACTAGGCTATCATCTGCCCGAAAAGACTTTGCTTGCTCCTCTCCCCAACCAAAATCTTCGTCTTTTTTTCCAATTATTTCATCACAGCTTTTAAGTTTGGAAACACGTGCAAGATTATTATTGCATCCTATATATTCAGAACGAACATTTTTCCAATAAATGTATCCAGGCAAATTTTCTAAAACGTTCTTCAAATCTGCTTGTTCTTTTTCATCCATGTATAAATCATCTAATCTCAGCATTTAATGTTTCCTTTTCACATTTCTTAAAATCACTAATCATTTTTTTAAGCACAGTGCAAAAATCTTTTATTTCTTTTTTAGAATGAACAGAAGAAAGTGCTATTCTCAATATACTCTTACCCTCAGCTACCGTAGGATACATGGCTGTCGTAATTGCGTACCCATTTTCCCTCAGATAAAGGGCACATTTTATTGCTAAAAATTCATCCCCAATCCGCAAGCCTCTAACGGGCGATTGACATCCTAAATTAACTATTTTTTCTGAATCAGAACAAAATTGCTCATCAAAATAACAAACATTTTCCCAAAGATCTCGTTGCAGGCTACATAGTTCAGGAGAAAGATGTATCTTAGCCGAAGCAATAGCGGCATCGATAACTGGTAATGGAGGAGGGCCGCCAAATACATAAGTAGGACAGAATTGTTTCATTACCTGTACATCTTCTTTTGTCGGTAGCACAATAACCCCTGCAACAACTCCAAAGGCTTTCGATAGAGAAGTCGATAGAGCTAAACGAGAGTGAAATTGATGTTGTAAATGCTGAAGGACATATCCACATCCATTATTTCCGTGTATAGACATTCCGTGAGCATCATCTAAGTAGACATAACCAGAATATTTTTCTGCTAAATTTAATAATTGCTTAACATCATTAATCCCTCCCATTGAACCAATGCTATCAGCGATTAAAACCGGAGTTTTTCCTATCCTGGTTGATGCTTTAACGCTGTCTTCAAGCACATTTAAGTTACGAAAATCGACCATTTGAACCGTTCCAAATTGTTCCATCAATGCACGGTTAATCTGTATTGATGAATGCACTGTTTTATCTAATATAAAGTGTGATCCATTTGAAGCCATTGGATAACTAGGCAGCTCCCCTGATCCTAAAAGAGGAAGAAATCCGAGGTGACCTAAATGTAACGAGCCAAAAAGGATTGAATTTCCTTGACAGAAAATCTTGTTTAATAGTTTTTCGAGAATTTCAAAACTTTCCGCATGTATTCTTGTGCGTGCTGCTGGAAAAGTGATACCGCATTTTTCAATATTGTTAGTTGCAGCTTTAATAATTCGTGGATCCATGTCTAAGCCTAAATAAGAACAGGAGAAAAAATCGATTAATTTTTTCCCATCTATTAAAGTAATTTCTCTATTACATCTTTCTTTCATTACCAATTCGTTTATTTTTTGAAAGGCGAGTGATTGATGACTTTTTGAAATCATTATCTTATTCTTTAACCAATTTTTTTGAAAAGGCAGCATACGTTTGTTATGCAAACCCTCCAAGCTTGAAGTTTCATTTGTAAAAAAACCGAGATTACTAGATATGCTTTCTTTATAACTTTTCATTTGCTTGCCCTCCTAAAAACATCTTGCCAAATGCTAAATATATTTTAGCGATAGCATTTATTATTGAACTTTTACGTTCTTGATCAATGTCATATATAAAAAACAATTAATTTAAAATTGATCTTGGAAATATGAGCGATACAGAAAACTCCTGTCAATATATGATTTCGTAAGGAACAAAAAAGCTTTGGTAAGCTTCTATCCAATCAATATCACTGTGACGAAATTCCTTGCCGCTCTCCTTTAGTAACTTTCCATTCTTTTGATGATTAACACTAGCGGCCATTATAACTCATCTCCTCTTTAAGCTTGTTTTATATTCAGAAACTACAAGATGATAGTTTAGCATTACCATTCATGTCAATGTTAAATTAACCTTATGTCAGCAATTCATGATGACGTGTGCTATTGCACGCTGATCAAATATCCTTTCAACTGCCCATATCATGAGAGCATAAGATCTGCAATTAATATTTACACCTAACTTTCATATGTTATCTGTTGTAAAATCTGTTTTTATAACCAATGGCAAAGCGAATCTCACATATTGAAATTCATCAGAAACGCTTATGATTAACTAGTGATTCACCCGACAAATAATGAAAATTTTTTACGCTTGTGATAACCTGTATTACTTAAAAAAGACTTGATAGATTTTTTGAAAAGCACTGCTCAAATGCTTAGAAGCGAAAAGCGGTTTGAGTATCGCTTGAGCAATGAGTGCTTGATTTGAGATCCGTTAAATGTACTTGAATGGCACCTTTTGCATAATAATAAGACACCGCTTTTTTAAATTTGTTTTTCCCTTAACTTACTTGCTTGTACGCGCCATGCTTGCTGTTCAATATAAGTTCTAACAGCATAGGATACTTCGCTGTCGATACCATGCCGTTTTGCAGCTTCTTTACAAACCGTATCATTGTAAATAAGTTTGGCGACCTTGCCGACTTGTTCAAATAAAGCCATTTTTTTTTGCACTTCTTCTAGGGATTTTGATTCAGTCATATTTTTATATTTCTTAAATTGTTTTGTAAACTCTGCAATAAGAATTCCCGCATCTGAAACCAATTTTTTACTTTCTGTTAACTGCATTAGCGCCATGACTTTTTTAACCTGTATTTTAGCATCCAATAGTTTTTTAACGTGGTTTGCCGCATGCTTTTTAAGCACATCGTTAAAGTCTTTGCAATCTTGAGACCGTGTATACCAGACATTTATGCCACGTTCCGATAATATTTTGATGGATTTGATTAAGCTGACGTTGGAGGCAGCTTTTTCCCCATCATTATCCGCACAAATCAAGAGGCCAGAGCTGCCTGTGGGTATCGGTATAGTACCAAAATTAGAAACCCCTAAACTGCGCCAGACACTTAATGCTTTATCGCCTTTGGCAACACTCAAGGCGGTTTCAGAGCCTTCGGCAACAGCAAAAAGAGAAATTACAGGTGAGCGAGGAATGTTAAGTTCTATGATAGGGGTGATTGTTGAGGATGCTAATGGCTCGATATAATTGCTCTACCAATAATATGCGTACGAATGGATGTGGCAAGGTTAAGGGTGATAAGGACCATTGAATCTGCGCTTTTTCAACACAGGCTTTAGATAACCCATCGGGTCCACCAATCAAAAAATTAAGTTGTGGCGTGTTATTTTGAAAATGATCTATTTGTCTTGCGAGTTCTTCCGTATTCCAGAGTTTACCGCGTTCATCTAGAGCAATTGTTATCGACTTTTGGGGAATCGTCGAGAGCATTGCCGCCCCTTCTTCTGCAATATAACGATCAACCGTATTTGCACGGGATCGTTTAGGCAAGGGGATTTCTGTAAGTGTTAAAGGAAATTCGCGTGAAAAGCGTTTGGCATATTCTGAAAATGCCATTTCAGTCCATTGTGGCATTTTGGTTCCAACAGCAATAATCTGTAGACGCACTGCTTAAATATTCGCCGTTGCGTAAGGGGTAACAGGGAGTCGGGACCAGAGTTTTTCAAGGCTATAAAACTCACGTGTTTGAGCGAGCATGATATGCACAACCACGTTGCCGAGATCTACCAAGATCCATTCGCCCTCGTTTTCGCCTTCTACGCCGATGGGCAATACTCCATTTTCTTTGACGCGTTGAACAATGCGATTTGCGATAGCGGTGGTGTGGCGATTTGAGTTGCCTGTCGCGATAATCATATAATCTGTTACACTCGTTAGTGTTCGAACATCTAGAGTGATAATTTCAATCGCCTTCATGTCCTCTAATGTTTCTAATACAATTGTTTTTAGATTATTCATGATAGGCTCCGGTTAGCGTGAGACAAATAGAAAATAAGGCATCCCAAGCGGAGCCCTGCAGTCGACCCTTGACAATATTATCTATTTTTTTCGATTGAAGTAGAATTTTCTGAAGTGACGGGAGAGAAAACCGATTGATGAAAGTTTTAATTAAAGGCTCACGATGTCTCCAAACACCCTGTTCACTCAACAAAGCGCTGGAAATTTGTCCATCTTTTATTTTACAGAATATCGCGACGATCGTTCTCACCTCTCTTGTGACTGCCCACAAAACCAATATGGGATCTATCCCTTCATCTTTTAGACTCGAAAATATGCGAGAAGTTCTTTCAACCGAGCCCGAAAGGCTTGCATCAACAAGATCATATATCGTAAAACGGGTCTCGGTGTTTATTATTGTGCGAATATCTTCGATTGACAATAAAGATGTTTGTTGTGGATCTACACACAATTGGAGTTTTGTGATGACTTGACTGGTGGCCAGTAAATTGCCTTCTGTTCGTTCCAATAGTTCTTGTGTTACCTGCGGCGTGGTTTGAAAACCGGCAGCAGCCAGTCTTTTTTCGATCCACCCGAAAGTTTCTTTAGGAGAGAGAGAACGTGCACAAATGGTGATGCCTCTTTGTTCTAAGGCTGAAAATCCTTTGGATTGTTGGATTTTAGCATCGAGTTTTGAAGCAGAAAATAAAAAAAGGACTGAGGTAGAATGTGACAGGGTTGCCAGTTTAGTGAGTGTATCCGCAGTACCCTTACCTATTTTTCCATCGTTTAAGCAACATTCGATTAAGCGTTTTTCCGAGAATAGACTGGGTGTGTCAACACTCGACAATAAGGATGCCCATTCAAAATTTGGTGTTAGTTGAAAAACCTCACGTTCTGTATATCCTTGTTGTTTTGCCGCTAAACGAATGGCATCTATAGATTCTGAGTGTTGTAGTGGCTCATCGCCAAAGACAAAATAACAATTGGCTAAACCGCGTTTTAAATGCTGGGGTAAATCTTGGGCAAGGATCCTCATTCAGAAATCATCGATAATTGTCGCACCAGTTGTGAAGCCGCATCGCGATAGAGATCTGCTTGAAGGTGGCTACGTTCATTGTCGGTTCCTAAAACAGCATTAGGGTTAAGCATGAGTTCGCGCTCGACTGTAACCAGGGTATTGTTTCCAAGGGGTTTTCCTTGGACATCGGTAAGCTGGTAGCTAATTTTGAGTTCAAGCACTGCTCTATTCGGTAGACCATTTGAGCCATAGGCAATTGCGCGTTCAGAAAACGCTTGACTCAAAATAGTGAGCGTGGCAACAGGCACGGTGTTCTCAATATTTTGTTCGACTATTTTAATGTTATTGCTTTTTAGGAACTGTTTGAGGGCACGTTGAAAAGCGTCATAGGGTTGGTTTGGTAAAATTTGAAGTGTTTGTAAGGATGGCGGTATAGAAAAAGCGCCTCTTAAATGAAATCCACAGCCTGTTAGTAACGAAAGCGTTATAATAAAGTGAAATAGTTTTAATCGAGATATTTTAAACATATTATTTTACCACAATGTTAATCAGCTTTTTGGGAACGACAATAATCTTTTGGATCACTTTGTCTTCGATGTGGCGCTTAATATTTTCATGCGCTAAGGCGAGGGTTTCCAATGTTTTATTATCGATGGATGCAGGTGCATTGAGCGATCCACGCAGTTTTCCATTCACTTGCAGCGCAAATTCTAGATTGTCTTTGATGAGCGCATGGGGATCAAAAGTTGGCCAAGCATGATCAACAATAGCATCTGTATTGCCCATTGTGTGCCACAGTGCATGCGTAATGTGAGGGGCGATGGGAGACAGCATTAAAAGTAAGGATTCTAAAGCTTCTTTGATGCTGTGCTTTGCACCAGAAAAGCTTTGTATGGCATTCAGCAATTCCATCATGACCGCAATGGCGGTATTAAAAGTTTGGCGACGCCCCATATCATCGGTTACTTTTCGAATCGTTTCGTGCAGAATGCGTCTAAAGCTTTTTAATGCTTCGGGATCGGTTATTTCCGTTGACGATTTTGCTGACAATGACTGAGTATATTGCATAACCATTTGCCACAGTCGTTTTAAAAAGCGGGAAGAACCTTCTACGCCTGAATCAGACCATTCGAGTGATTGCTCTGGGTGAGCTGCAAACATTAAGAATAAACGAACCGTATCAGCACCGTATTGAGCAATCAGATTTTCGGGGTCAACGGTGTTTCCGAGAGATTTAGACATTTTGGCGCCGTCTTTTAGCACCATGCCTTGTGTTAATAATCGTGTAAAGGGTTCGTTGCTGTTTAATAATCCGAGGTCGCGCATCGCTTTATGAAAAAAACGTGCATATAACAAATGTAAAATCGCATGTTCAATGCCGCCGATATATTGATCAACCGGGTTCCAGTAGTGCGCGCGTTCATCTAACATTTTGTGAGTCTGATCAGGACAGGCGAATCGCGCATAATACCAAGAAGATTCTATAAAAGTATCAAAGGTGTCCGTTTCGCGTTCAGCAGGTTTACCACAGGTAGGGCAGGTGGTTTTATAAAATTCTGACATGGTTTTTAGTGGAGAGCCTACGTCTAAAAAGTCTATTTTTTCGGGTAATACAACAGGCAGATCCGCTTCTGGAACAGGCACTGTACCACACTGATTGCAGTAAATAATGGGAATAGGTGTACCCCAATAGCGTTGTCTAGAAACGCCCCAGTCTCGCAAGCGCCAGTGTGTTTGGCCTTGTCCCGATTTATTTTTTTCTAAGAACGCGATAATGGCTTTGCAAGCATCGGTAGACTCTAGTCCATCGAATTGGCTGGAATGAATTAATTTCCCTTTTGCAACAAAAGCTGCTTGATTCAAATCGCAAATCTGGTTGGTGTCTATGGGGGTAACGACTTGGCGAATAGGCAGCGCATATTTTTTTGCAAATTCATAATCGCGACTGTCGTGTGCGGGTACTGCCATAATCGCGCCGGTTCCGTATTCCATCAGAACATAATTGGCGACCCACACGGGAACGGCTTCTCCGTTAACCGGGTTTATCGCTTTAAGTCCAGTGTCTAGACCGCGTTTTTCAAGCGTTGCAAATTCTGCTTCTGAGACTTTTCCAATGCGACAGGCTTCTATAAATTGATGGATTTCCGAATTGTTTTCTGCAACTGCAAGTGAGAGTGGATGTTCAGGTGCAATGGCAAGATAAGTAACGCCAAATAAAGTGTCGGGGCACGTGGTAAAAATTTCAATAACATCTGATCGTTCTTCGACTTTAAATTGTACAGCAGCACCGATTGCTTTACCTATCCAATTTCGTTGCATGGTTTTAACCGGTTCTGGCCAACCCGTTAGCGTGTCTAAATCTTTTAAAAGTTCTTCAGCATACGCTGTGATTTTTAAAAACCATTGTGGAATTTCGCGGCGTTCAACTTTAGCGCCAGAACGCCAACCACATCCATCGATGACTTGTTCATTTGCCAAAACGGTTTGATCGACGGGATCCCAATTTACAACAGAATTTTTTTTGTAGACCAATCCTTTTTCAAAGAGCTTAACAAAAAACCATTGTTCCCAACGATAGTATTCCGGTTTACAGGTAGCCAATTCGCGATCCCAATCGTATCCAAACCCTAAGCGTTTAAATTGTTGTCGCATCAGATCGATATTTTGATAGGTCCATGCTGCAGGTGGAACTTTATGTTTGATTGCCGCATTTTCTGCGGGTAAACCAAATGCGTCCCAGCCAATGGGTTGTAAGACATTTTTGCCTTGCATGCGTTGGAAACGGCTGATGACATCGCCGATGGTGTAGTTACGCACGTGTCCCATGTGTAAACTACCACTTGGGTAAGGGAACATACTTAGACAATAAAATTTTTCGCGCAGAGGATCCTCATTGGCCTTAAAGGTTTGAGATTTTTGCCAATAGGCTTGCGCTTCTGCTTCAATTTTCTGCGGATTGTATTGAGATTCCATCGGTTTATCGTCGCTTTAAGAAATTTTGTGTCTACATACTCAAAGCAAATAATTTTTAGGCTAGGCCCCCGAGGGGGTGAGCAACCGGAGTGTATAATAAACACATGAGGATTGCGAACCCCCGCAGGCAACAACGCCTAAAATTTATTTGCGAAGAGTACAGCATAACAGACGCCCCGGCAGAATAAAACAGGCGAATAGTAACACCAAAAGTGGCCATAACCCGATTTTAACCCACGGCGTGGTGCCCGCCATACTCTGGAAAGTACCGCTTAATACGCGGGCTTCAAATTGTGGGATTGTTGCTGTCAATTTTCCTTTGGGATCAATAATGGCGGTGATCCCACTCGTTGTTGCACGTAATACCATACGACCTGTTTCAAGTGCACGCATTTGGGCAATTTCTAAATGTTGATGCGGTCCCCACGATTCGCCAAACCAACCATCCTCACTCAAAGTAATGATTGCATCTGCATTTCGTAGAGTGTCTCGCAGTAATTCCGGAAAAGCAATTTCATAGCAAATTAAGGACATTAATTTGAGATCACCCGCTGTAATTAAAGGTTGTTGTATGGGACCCGATGTAAAACTGGACATGGGTAAATCAAAAAAACCAATGAGACCTCTTAACCAGTAATCAAACGGTAAAAAATCACCAAAGGGCACCAAGTGATATTTGTGATAAATGCCATGGCCGTCTCCCAGTGCAATTAATGAATTATGGTATTCTTCTTTGCTGTTGATCACTTGGATTCCTGTGATTAAGGTTGAGTGCCGCAAAAGCGCACGTTTTTCTAATGCATCGAGATAAGATTTTGAGTAAGGCAAAGGTAAAGGAATAGCACTTTCTGGCCATAAAATCAGATCGGCGCCCCATTCTTTTTCGGTGAGTTTTCCGTAGGTTTTTTCGGTTGAGCTAATCGGATCGATGCTGGTAAATTTATCGAAAGGTTTTATATTGCCTTGTACTAAGCAAGCGGTATACAACTTTGGATTGGGTTTTGTAAAATCGTGCTGTTGCAAAAAATATCCCATTCCCCAAATCAGAACAATTAAAAAACTCCCCATGGCTTTGATTTTTCGGCTGCCCATTAGCAAAATGAGAGCGCCACTCGTGAGTAGAATAGCAGTTGAAACGCCATAGACGCTCATAATAGGCGCGTAGCCACTTAAAGGTGTATCCAATTGGCTATAGCCTAAATATAACCACGGAAACCCTGTGAATAACCAACTTCTTAACCATTCAAATAATACCCAACCGCTCGGGAAACCGAGTAGACAAAACGCGGTTGTGTTGCCACGAAAAAAGCGTTTTAAAACGTACCCCTGTGTCGCGATAAAAAGTGCTAGCACAATCACAAGCAGCGAGGTTATCAAAACGGCTAAAGGAATATTGGTATTGCCATAGCGGTGAATGCTGACGAACACCCAAGAGACGCCTACCCCAAACATGCCCAGGCCATATCCCAGTCCAGACATAAAGGCCTGCTTAGCTGTTGTATTCTTTTGCCAAACCCAGAGCAGAATCGCAGGAGAGACTATTGCCAATGGCCAGAGGTGATGAGGCGCAAATGCACCTGGCAGCATTGCACCTGCTAGAATGGCTATTATGAATAATCGATACTTATTTAATATCAGATCTAACATGGTCTTTCTCATTTGTGGCGAACATCCATTCTACGCCTATTCTACGTCAGGTAAAGGCAAATGATTCAAAGCATCAAAAAATCCTTTCATTTACGAAAGGCAGACAATGGGTGTGTTCTCAACACGCATACCATACGTAGTTGATAATAAAGCTGTATCTATGTATAGGCATACTTTAAAGTAAATACGATCGAAAATTTTCAGTCAGCCAACTTGTTTTTCTGCGTCAGCTTCAAAGAGATCGCAAAGTGTTGCTTTGCTGGTAATCAATTCTTCAGAGTATTTATTTTTCTTTAGTGAATCGCTAATAATCATTGATAAAAATATTTGTTTGTTGGTTTTGGACTGCGCTTTAAAAACTTTAATTTTGCGTTCAAGTTCGGCTGCAACTGTCTTGTCGATTTCAAAAACCCCTTGGTAGTATTTTATTTCGCATAACGTAATGACGCCATCATTTCTGTCAAAAAGTAAATCAATTTGCGCACCCTCAGATTTATTCTTTCCATCGGATTGGCAATGCCAGGATCCTGCTAAGGCGCCCGACGGAATAAAAAGGGCTTTTTTAATTTGAGCGATGTGTTTTAAACAAATAGATTCAAAAGCATACCCAGTCCAGCTGTGCCAAGCTGGGGTCTTATGCTTTGATGTCCAGTACGTAGCTTCAGCCTCATTTTCTATTTGACGCCAAACAGGAAAAATCCAGGTGAGATAAAACAAACAATATTCATCAATTAACTTATAATAGAGGCCTTTTTCTGTGTATCCGATTGGCACAAAACTTTTAATAAATCCCGTTTGCTCTAGCGCAACCAAACGTTTTGTTAAGGTTCCACCCGTTTCAAATTTTGTAGATTTTTCTAGTTGTATCCGAGAAATACCATATCTTTTTTTTGCTATAATTTTAATTAATTCAATATAAATATCTGCATTTTCGAATAGAGAGCCAAACAATTTGTCAAATTCTTTAAATAACGGACTTGTCCTTAAGAAACAGAGCTGAGATATGTTCTGAGCAGCAGAAAGGTTGGGTTTAACTTTCTCAAGATAATGTGGAATACCCCCTAAAGCCATGTAAAGTTCTGTTACTTGTTTTTGATTAAACTTGCAACCAATATAATTCAAATAAGCATCTGTTTCTTTGAGTGAAAATGGATAGACCCGTAGTTCCAGGGTGATCCTATTATGTAACCCACCCTTATCATTAATGATATTGTTGATTATCCAAGAGGCGGCAGAGCCACAAATAATGAGTATTATTTTGTGATTTTTTGACCACTTTGTATTCCAGTAATGATCCAAGGCTTTTTTAAATCCAGACTTTTGTGATGCTAACCATGGCACCTCATCGAAAAACAAAACAATTTTTTTTTGTTTTGAAAATGTTGTAATGATGTTGGTTAATAGTTCAAAGGCATCCATCCAATTTTTGGGTTTTTCCACATTCATGTTCAATTCGCTGAAAAAAGCTTCATTTAGAGCTTTTGTGAAAATAGCCAATTGTTCTTTTAGAATGCCTTTATGTAATCCAGTGATTGAGAAATACAAGCAGGGTTTTTTTAAGAAAAATTGTTCGATAAGATAAGTTTTACCAACTCGGCGTCGGCCATACACAGCAACGAATTCGGCTTTTTTAGAGTTGAAAATATCGGTTAAAATATTTTGCTCTGTTTTTCGTCCAATAATCATTTTTTGCATTTGGAGGCATCCTGAGTTGTGGCTGAGTTTAAGTATACTAAACTCAGCCACAACTATCAAGAACGTGTGAGTTGTGGCTGAGTATAATTTTACTAAACTCAGCCACAACTCCTTTTGAAAAAGGTGAACTTCTAATATTAAGTCGGGCAGCTTATTTTAAGGGTGCTGGAACACTCTGTTATATCTGTTATATAAAGAATATTTACGTGTAATTGCACATGTTAAAAATAATTCATAAGAAAGTTGATGTTATAACATCCTTAAACCATACTGTGGATTACTCATTTTTTAAGATTCATAGGGAGGGCGTGATTATGTTTAAGCATTTGCTGCAAATGAATGTGTGCGATAAAACATTGCGTCAGACATATTGGATTAAGGAGAATGGAAAATGCGTGTTAATGTTGAAAAGGATAGTAAAACGGAGAGTGAGCCTACTGCGGTAGAGGCTCAGAACGATCGTCAGAGTGATCTCAAGCCAATAGATAAGCTACAATTCGCAAAATGGGTGCTAAAGGGTATCTTTGTGTTTTTTGTGCTGAGTATTGTGGTTCGATTGTACCAAGAGGCGAGCGGTGAAACCTTAATGGATATTTGTCGAACGGGATTATTACCGATAGCCTCTTTTGTGATTGGCGATTATTTTGGGAGCAGGGGTTAGTGAAAATAGCCATTTTATCGAGACGGGCGAGATTGTATTCTACCCAACGATTGGTAGAGGCAGCGAAAGTACGCGGACACGAGGTAGAGGTGATTGACACCCTGCGTTGTTATATGAATATTGCTTCGCATAAGCCGTCTATTCATTACAAAGGTCGGAAATTAGAAGGATTTGATGCGGTTATTCCGCGCATTGGTGCTTCTATTACCTTTTATGGTACAGCGGTTTTACGGCAATGCGAGATGATGGGTATTTTTCCACTGAATGAATCCGTTGCTATTTCGCGATCGCGGGACAAATTACGTTCCTTACAATTGTTGGCACGTAAAGGCATTGGTCTGCCTGTAACAGGGTTTGCGCATTCTCCGGATGAAACACAGGATTTAATTCATTTAGTGGGCGGTAGTCCCTTGGTTATTAAATTACTGGAAGGTACTCAAGGGATGGGTGTTGTATTGGCCGAAACGCCAAAAGCCGCAGAAAGCGTTATTGATGCTTTTGCGGGATTAAAAGTGAATATCTTAGTGCAAGAATTTATTAAGGAAGCGGAGTGTAGTGATATTCGCTGCTTTGTGGTGGGTGGTAAAGTCGTCGCAACCATGAAGCGTCAGGCAAAATCAGGTGAGTTTCGATCGAATCTACATCGGGGAGGCACCAGCAGTACAGTAAAGATAACACCAGAAGAACGCTCAACTGCCGTGCGTGCCGCAAAAATTATGGGGTTAAATGTTGCTGGGGTTGATATTTTACGTTCTAATCATGGGCCGGTCGTTTTGGAAGTGAATTCTTCTCCAGGATTGCGTGGCATCGAAACCACGACAGGTCTTGATGTTGCCAGTATTATTATTGATTTTATAGAGCAAAATGCAAAACCCAATAGTACGGGAACCAAAGGCAAGGGATAAGGCTTGTGCTCAAACATTAGCTCGTGTAAAAAAATAAGTTGTTTGAGCACAAAGCCTAAGTTTGTCACTATTCTTTGAGTTTTGAATCCTGTTTTATTTGCATGACCTGCAAAAGATGAATCCGTCGACTATCGGCTCTTAACACTTTAAATTTGTAACCATTGACGGAGACAGACTCCCCGCGTTTTGGTAAATGGCCAAATTCTCGTGTAACCAATCCACCGATGGTATCCGCATCTTTATCGTCTATATTCGTGTGAAAAAACTCGTTAAAATCGTCTATCGGTGTGAGAGCTTTTACGGCGTAAGTGTTTTCATGATATTTTTTAATTAATTGATCATCATCTGTATCGTATTCATCTTCAATGTCGCCGACAATTTGTTCTAAGACATCTTCAATCGTAATAAGACCTGTGACACCGCCATATTCGTCCACAACAACAGCCATATGGTTTCGATTTCTGCGAAATTCTTGTAATAATACATCAAGACGTTTACTTTCGGGTACAAAGACAGCAGGACGCAAGACTTCTCGAATATTAAAAGGTTTATTTGTGGCTGAATCGAAAGCATAAGACAAGAGATCTTTCGCAAGTAAGATGCCCAAAACTTCATCTTTATTTTCACCAATAACAGGGAATCGAGAATGCACCGTGGTAATCACAATGGGCAAAATTTGATCAAATGGCATGTCTTGTTCAATGACCACAATATGAGAACGTGGGATCATAATATCGCGTACACGCAGTTCAGGCACTTGTAAAATGCCCTCAATCATGCCGAGTGCATTCAGATCTAATAATCTTCTTTCTGCGGCATCTCGTAAAATTTCGATCAATTCATTCCGATCGCGTGGTTCGCCAGCCAGGATTTGACCAATTTTTTCTAACCAAGTTCGGGTGGGCGATTGTGATGGTTGTGATTCGTCACTCATGAAACAATTACATCTCCGTAAGGGGGTGGGAAATTAAGCCGAAGTAAAAGTTCTGTTTCTAGATTTTCCATTTCGGCGGCATCATCATCAAAATCATGGGTGTATCCTAATAAATGCAATAGGCCGTGAATGACCATATGCGCCCAGTGGGCTAAAAGCGATTTATTTTCCAGAATGGCTTCTTGTTCAACAACCGGTGCACAAATAACGATATCGCCCAGTAAACGACTGGCGATACCCGGTTCAGGATCATAAGGAAAGGATAATACATTCGTCGGCCCTGGTTTGTTTCGATATTGCTGATTAAGAGCAGCGCTTTCGGCTTCATCTACAATCCGAATGGTTAATTCCGCTGTTTCAACACGATTATATAACGTTAGATTTACCCATTCACGAATTTGTGCGGGATGCGGTAATGTTTTGGCAAGGGTTGCAATTTGCAGCTCAAGCTCAATACTCACCCGTGCTTCCTTTCGCGTTATTATGTTTTGTATCGTATAGCGCGTAGGCCTCAATAATTTTTTGTACGACGGGATGTCTGACGACATCACCAGAATTAAAAAAAGTAAAACTAATGCCAGGCGTAGATTGTAGCATCCCCATAACTTGTTTTAGCCCCGATAGTTTGCCTCTGGGGAGATCAATTTGTGTGATATCTCCTGTTATAACGGCAGTTGAGCTAAAACCCAAACGCGTTAAAAACATTTTCATTTGTTCTACCGTTGTATTTTGGGCTTCATCTAAAATAATAAAAGCATCATTTAAGGTGCGGCCGCGCATATAGGCGAGAGAGGCAATTTCAATGATCTGTCGTTCTAATAATTTGGCAACGCGCTCAAATCCGAGCATTTCATACAGTGCATCGTATAAGGGTCTCAAGTAAGGATCAATTTTTTGTGCGATATCGCCGGGTAGAAAACCTAAACGTTCGCCTGCTTCAACCGCGGGTCTTACAAGCAAAATACGACGAATTTTTTCTTGTTCAAAAGCGGCAACGGCACTGGCAACAGCGAGAAAGGTTTTACCGGTACCCGCTGGGCCTATTCCAAAATTGATGTCATGACTTAAAATATTTTTTATATATTGCGTTTGGTTAGGGGAGCGGGGACGCACTTCGCCCGCGCGGGTATGTAAGGTGCTGATGGTTGCTTGTCCTTCTGTTTCGAGCGTAGTATCTGTTCTGGCGTATTGTTGTAAAGCCAAATGCACTTTTGCAGGGGAAAGCTCTATATTATGTTTGGTTTCTTCATAAAGCGATTTTAATACCTGAGTTGCAACATGGATTGCTGGCGATAATCCTATCAGTTGGAAAGCATTGCCGCGATTGGTGATTTCAACCCCGAGTCGATGCTCAATTTGACGCAGGTGCTCATCAAACCGACCGCATAAGTTCGCCAATCGGCGGTTATCAACCGGGGTTAATGTAATATCAAATACTTGTACTGAAGCGTCACTCAAATTATATTTAACCGTTTTACGGGGCCTTCCCGCTCTTGTGTCTTAAGCATAACCTGGAATTGCCAGTTAAGCTACCCATTTTCCACGTAAAGTATTGGTAACGACCTCTGTAATCAGGATTGGCACGAGGATCCCAACAGGGGCTTTACCCTCAAAGTTGACAACCCGATTGTTGTCTGTACGTCCACACAGTATCGAAGGATCCTTTTTAGAGGGACCTGTCACCAACACCATTTCTGTTGTTCCGACCATGTTTTGGCTCAGCTCTGCTGCTTGTTCGGCAAGCCGCGCTTGCAATATTGCTAAGCGCTGTTTTTTGATGATGTTCGAAATGTTATCGGGAATATTGGCTGCAGGTGTGCCCGGTCTTTGACTATAAATAAAACTAAAAGATTGATCAAACTGTAATGCTTCAACCAGATTGAGTGTCGCATTAAAATCGTCTTCTGTTTCGCTGGGAAATCCAACAATAAAATCGGATGTAATACTAATGTTGGGTCGTACTTCCCGTAATTTTTGAATTTTTGTTTTATATTGTTCAGCAGTATGACCGCGTTTCATCAGTTGTAAGATGCGATCTGAACCACTTTGTACAGGCAAATGTAGATGATTCGCAAGTTTTGGGTTATCGGCGTATGCCTGTATTAAACGATCAGAAAATTCCAGGGGGTGGGATGTCGTAAAGCGAATACGTGCGATATTATCAATTTCGGAGATGTATGAAATTAGCAGTGCCAGATCAGCAATTTCGCCAGATTGCATTTTACCGCGGTAAGCGTTAACGTTTTGTCCGAGCAAAGTCACTTCACGTACGCCTTGTTCTGCCAGTACATAAACTTCGTGTAGCACGTCATCAAATGTGCGGCTAATTTCTTCACCACGCGTATAAGGCACCACACAATAAGTACAATATCTGCTACAGCCTTCCATAATCGACACAAAAGCAGTGGGGCCATCTGCACGAGGGTTGGGTAAATGATCAAATTTTTCAATCAGTGGAAAAGAGACATCGACCTCTGGACTTCGCGTTTTAGTAACCGTTGATAATAGATTGGGTAATCGATGCAACGTTTGTGGTCCAAACACTAAATCCACATAAGGTGCGCGCTTTAAAATTTCTTCACCTTCAAGGCTAGCAACGCAACCGCCAACGCCAATAATCTTTTCTGGATTTTTTTCTTTGAATGCTCCCCAAACACCTAACTCCGAAAACACTGTTTCGTGGGGTTTTTCACGAATAGAGCAGGTATTGATCAGTAACAGATCTGCTTCTTCAGGGCTGTCTACGCCCTTTATACCATGTGTTGCTTCCAGCAAATCCAAGATTCGAGTTGAATCGTAGACATTCATTTGGCAACCATATGTTTTAATGTAAACCGTTTTTGGCGTCATATTCGGTGTCATTCTTAAAAGGGTGTTTTAGGATCAGATCGCATTGTACTTCAGGATCAGAACGAGTTCAATCGAAAAGCTGTAAGCAGAATGTTCGCTTTATAACTAATTCCATGAAAAATCTCTTCTTGTTGGATATTCGGATTGCATATTGATGCGCTTTCGTATCCCAGTCATGTATTATTAAGTTATGTATATTTAAGGATTGCACATTGAAAACATATTTATTTTACGATATTGAAACCACGGGATTAAACAAAGCGTTTGATCAAATATTGCATTTCGCTGCCATTAGAACCGATTTAAATTTTAATGAGCTTAATCGATATGAACTTATCGTTAAGCTTAATCCCGATGTGATTCCATCACCGGAAGCTATGATTGTACATCGCATGAGATTAAGCGATATTTCTAATGGCATTTCTGAATATGAGGCGATAAGAAAAATTCACGCATGGATAAATGAACCTGGCACTATCAGTTTAGGGTATAACACCTTGGGATTTGATGATGAATTTTTACGTTTTTCTTTTTATAGAAATTTGTTGTCACCCTATACCCATCAGTATGCAAATCAGTGTTGTCGAATGGATATCTATCCTATTGTCGTTTTATATTATCTATTTAAAAATTCAACGATTGCATGGCCTGAGATTAATGGAGGAGTTTCTCTTAAGCTGGAGGACATCAATAATGCGAATAAATTTGTTACGGGGCGTTCGCATCATGCGATGGTCGATGTTGAATCCACAATAGCACTTGCAAAACAACTCGCAAGAGAGCCTGAAATGTGGGATTATGTTTGTGGCAATTTTGATAAAAAAATTGAACAGTTGCGTTTAAAAAAAATAAACACGGATAGCGCATTAATGGTATTGGGGAGGTTTGGATTTAAGCAATCCTATCAAAGCCAGGTTTTACCCCTTGGCGAGCATGTTCATTACAAAAATCAAATTTTATTTTTAAGATTAGATGATAAGGATTTCACTTTTGCCACAAAAGAAAATATTTTAGCCTCAACTTTTGTTGTTAGAAAAAAACTGGGCGAGGCAGGTTTTTTATTTCCGTTAACGGAGCGCTATGCGTACCATCTTGATGCAGAACGCTTAGCGCTTGCCAATTCCAATAAACAATGGCTTAAAGACAATGAAGCATTGCTCACTTTTGTTTCAGATTATCACCGTCATTATGAATATCCTGTTGTGCCGGACATTGATGTGGATGCAAGTTTGTATGTTAATGGTTTTTGGACATCAGAAGAAGCGATGTTTTGCAGAGAATTTCAGAGTGCGGCACCAGACAAAAAGTCAAAAATGATTGAAACCGTACAGAACCCAAACTTATCGGCGCTTGCTATTCGTATTTTGGGTCGTCATTTCCCAGAATGCTTAAATTCAGGACAGGCTGAGTATTTTGCAAATTATATAGCGCAAATAAACAATAACGCAACTGCGCCGATAGTGGATTACAAAGGCAATACACGTTTGACGCCAAAAATTGCATTGCAAAAAATTGCAGAAGCGCGAAACGACAATCAATTGGATGATGAGCAAAGAATGTTGCTAAATGATTTGGAAATTATATTACATGTTGGAATTCATTATAGTTTGTCGCGAGCGCAATGATTGACATAAATCCGCGATCTTAGTTTTAAATTTCGTTCACGCTCGGTTTTTCATAAAAAAGCATTAATAATTTCTTAACTCTTGTTTGGGTACAGATTTTGAATAACTGATAAAATAGTAAGGAATTCCCATAAATAAAACACCACTAACAATATTGCCTAATGTGACAGGTATTAAATTATTCAGTACCCCGCTCCAAGAAATTATGTGAACACCGTCATTTGGAAGTAGATTTGCTAAGGTTAATAAAGTCATGTTGGCGATGCTATGTTCGTAACCGGAACCCACAAATCCGAGTAAGCACCACCAAATCATAATAAGTTTTGCACCTTCCGTTTTAAGTCTAAAGCTACACCATACAGCAAGTACCACGAGCCAATTACACAAAATTCCTTTTAAAAATAGGGTTGTCCAAGATCCATTCATTTTTTTTGCGGCAACTGTCAAAAGCCAGCTGGTGTCTTGTAATGCATCTGCTTTCCAAGCAATTAAAGCAAATATAATAGCGCCTAAAAAATTCCCGCAATACGACCAAAACCATATTTTCGATAAATCGACCCAGGTTGTTTTACCTTTCAATGCACCGATTAGCATAATCATGGTATTTCCTGTAAACAAATCGGCGCCTGCAATAACGACTAAAGAAAGCGCAATCCCAAAAGTTGTGCCCATCACAAGGCTAAGCGCTGGAGATCCTGCTTGAAAAAAAGACGTGGTTAATGAAAAGACTAAGACAACACCAAATCCCAAATAGATGCCTGCCATAGCAGCGTGCATAAGATAAGCAACCAAATTTGACGAACAGAGTTTCGCTTTATTTTTTGCCGATTCAGCAACTAACTCTAATGTTTCCTGATACATAATGCTTCTTATTTCCTCCCTTTCTGTCTATAGCAAAATTATCTTGCAAATTGTGCATCAAAATTATATCAATTTTAACCTTATATTTTAATCAAGAGAGTACAGACGGAATCTAATTCGCCAATACAAATACCATATATCGTAGTTTTTTAATACTGTATTTTTAATATACTCCCAAAAAACCCCCTGATTGATAGAGGGCAAGACTTTTGTTGAGTACCTAAACTTTCTGCCATAAAGCACCCGCCCTTTAGCATAATAAGTGGGTCATTAATCAATTAATAGGGTAATATTAGCATCGATATTACCCCATTAATTACCTACTTAAATTTTCCGAACAGTACTGCAATTATCTCACATGCTTTATAGCTCTTTGTTGCCTATTACAATCTAACACCAATGGTGGATTCTTTTTGCGACCACCGTTGCACAATGCTGCGGTTTGGAAATAAGATATTTCACTGAAAACTGAATCATGTCATCTGGAGTGATACCTCGTGCCAACCGAGCGGTTATAGGCAAAAAGGCTTCGTTGTTGGGATTTTTTTGCCAAAGGATTTTAGTCAATAATTGTGTCTCCCTAGCTGCATCGTATAATTCTTCGAGCAGTTGTTGACCTGGAACAAAAGAAATTAATTGAGAAACTAGCGTAAAAAATTCTGATTTTTCTATGTGAATTGGATGCGCATAGCTTGGTATAGCACGTTCTTGGGATAAGGATGTTGCCAATACAGAATCAATGGTAAAAGGATACCGATAACTTTCAAAAATTCCTGCAGGTGTAAGTTGGCCTATTTTGAAACCTTCTTTCTTCAGCAGTGATAAAAGACCCGGTTCCCCCATTAAATGCCATATACCAACCCCAAATAATGTGGGACTTTCTAATTATGTGTGATGTTCTACAATATTCGGGATCCAACGAATATTTCCAGAAATGATATCATCTTCCTCGTTATTAGTTGCTTCGGCCGCCAATGTTGGATCGAAAAAAATGAACCCTTTGCGCTTACAGGGGTTTTGGGATAATTTAAGACAGAGTGAAACAAAGAGATGGTGGCTATAGGTGGACTCGAACCACCGACCTCAGCATTATGAGTGCCGCGCTCTAACCAACTGAGCTATATAGCCAAAAACATGCCCGTTCAAGATTAAAACAACTAACTTAAATGCGTTACATTGTAGGATATGTTAGCATTGTGCACAGTATGAAATCAATTTACTTTTGATCCACCAAAAACAGAAGGTTATTCCAATGACAATACGTACACGCTTTGCGCCTAGCCCCACGGGGTTTTTACATGTCGGTAGCGCCCGCACCGCACTTTATTCGTGGTTGTATGCCAAAAGAATGGGAGGACAATTTATTCTGCGCATCGAAGATACAGATCAAGAGCGCTCGACAACCGAAGCGGTTGATGCCATATTGGAGGCAATGGATTGGTTAGGGTTAGATTATGATGAAGGTCCCTTCTACCAAACAAAGCATTTTGATCGTTACCGAGAGGCCGCAGATCAATTATTAAAAACAGATTGTGCTTATTATTGTTATTGCTCTAAAGAACGTTTAGAAAAATTGCGTGAAGAACAGACGCAAAACAAGGAAAAACCGCGTTATGATGGTCATTGCCGAGACTTAAAGTTACCTGTTCAAAATGAACCCCATGTCATTCGATTTCGCAATCCCGAACATGGTAGTGTTGTGATTGATGATTGTGTTCGTGGACGAGTGGTGATTCAAAATTCGGAGTTGGATGATCTGATTATTGTGCGTTCTGATGGAACTCCTACTTATAATTTTACAGTGGTGGTAGATGACTGGGATATGAAAATTACCCATGTTGTGCGAGGGGATGATCACTTAAACAATACGCCGCGTCAAATAAATATTTTAAAGGCATTAGGTGCACATTTACCCATTTACGCGCATATTCCGATGATTTTAGGGAGCGATGGCAAGCGACTCTCCAAACGACATGGCGCGGTTAGTGTGCAACAATATCGTGATGATGGTATTTTGCCAGAAGCGTTATTAAATTATTTGGTACGTTTAGGGTGGTCTCATGGCGATCAAGAAATCTTTACTCGAGAAGAAATGATCCAATATTTTGATATTCACGATATTAATAAAGCGCCTTCTGCGTTTAACCCTGAAAAATTATTGTGGTTGAATCAGCATTATTTAAAAACAGGGGATCCGGCTTTACTCACAAAACATTTACATTGGCATATGCGTCAATTGGCTGTTAATACTGATGAAGGTCCCGCATTAGAAATGGTCTTGTTAGCACAACGCGATCGCACTAAGACCTTAAAAGAAATGGTGGAAAAAAGCTTGTTTTTTTATCAAGAGATTGATATTGATTTAGAGGCGCGCGAAAAACACTTAACGCCAGAGGCATTGGCTCATCTTCAAGAATTACAAACCGCATTAGCGGAAATTTCAGATTGGCAGGCACCGATTATTCATCAAGAAATTGAAAAGCTCGCTGCGCGTTTAGAGATAAAGCTTGGCAAGCTTGCACAGCCATTGCGTGTTGCTGTAACGGGTAATACAACCTCTCCGCCAATTGATATCACATTGCAGCTGATTGGTAAGAGACGCGTACTGGAGCGCCTGAAAATTGCCTTGTTGTGAGGGGGTTGACAGGGGGCGTTCCTGGGCTGTAGGATTCGGCTTCTATTAAGCAAGAAGCATAAGCCCATTTTTGCTAAGTAGGGGCTATAGCTCAGCTGGGAGAGCGCTTGCATGGCATGCAAGAGGTCGGCGGTTCAATCCCGCCTAGCTCCACCAACCACCCCTTCCTAAGACATCTCAGAAAATCCAAAGAAGTAGAAAAAACCCTGTAAAAAAGCCTTTTTTTGTATATTTCACTTCCTAGAATGCCCAGCGTCCGCCCCTTGCATCCGGCCTGTATTTGGGGTACAAATAGGGGTATATCAAGCTGTTGGTATGGGAGATACCCCTGATGGCACTAAATGACTTCACGATTAAAAACAAAAAGCCCGCTGATAAGCCATTTAAAATGGCTGATGAGAAGGGGCTATTTTTGTTGGTACATCCTAAAGGCTCTAAATACTGGCGTTTTAAGTACAGCATTCTGGGAAAGGAAAAATTGCTTGCTTTTGGCGTTTACCCTGAAGTTTCTTTAGCTGAAGCCAGAATACAACGAGACGAAGCTAGAAAACACTTGGCAAATGGCGTTGATCCCAGCCTTCTAAAAAAGACTGCTAAGCAAGCTGCTATCACTGCATCAGAGAATAGCTTTCAAGCGATAGCGCAGGAATGGTACGTTAAACATTCTGTTCGCTGGGTGCCAAGCCATCATTTAAAAATTATTCGACGACTAGAACGCGATGTGTTTCCTTGGATTGGTTCAAGACCCATCGCTCAGATCACGGCACCCGAATTTTTGATAGTGTTACGCAGAGTGGAAAACCGAGGGGCATTGGATACCGCGCATCGTATTTATCAAACGTGTAGCCAGATTTTCCGTTATGCGGTTGCTACTGGGCGTGCTGAACGCAATCCAACGAGTGATTTACGCGGAGCGTTACCACCTGTACAAGGTAATAGTTTTGCCGCAATTATAGAACCACAGAAACTTGGGCAATTGCTTCGCACGATGGACGGGTACGAGGGTTCTTTTGTCACTAAATGTGCGCTACGCCTTGCTCCGCTGCTGTTTGTAAGACCTGGCGAGCTTCGGCAAGCCGAATGGTCAGAAATAAATTTGGATTTAGCTGAATGGAATATTCCAGCTGAAAAAATGAAAATGCGTCAACCGCATTTGGTTCCGCTTGCTAAACAAGCGGTGTTAATTTTGCAAGAGCTGCGCCCGTTAACAGGTGCAGGGCAGTATGTTTTTCCGTGCGTTAGAACCCAGCATCGCCCAATGTCCGATAACACAGTAAATGCGGCTTTAAAAAGATTGGGCTACGATTCGACTGAGGTGACTGCTCACGGCTTTAGAGCTACGGCGCGTACACTGTTAGATGAGATTTTAAATTTTAGACCCGATGTGATTGAGCATCAATTGGCTCACACTGTTAAAGATCCCAATGGACGCGCTTATAATCGTACAGCGCATTTAGAGATTCGCCGAGGCATGATGCAAACTTGGGCAGACTATTTAGGCGAGCTGACAAAAAGGGCTCCATGAATAAATACCAAAACGGATATTAAGTTTTCGATTTTTCCACGTATTAGAATGTCGTGCATAACAAAAATTTTTTAAAAAATAGCCCATATGGGTGATATGCAAACCAATGATTAGGATCCATATTATCTATTAACATTCAAAGTCTGTTAATGAATTCCCAAATGGAATCAGGAGATTCAATATGAACACTATTTTAAGACTATCGGCGGTAAAAAATAGAACGGGTCTTTCTCGTTCAACCATTTACTTGCGTATTTCCCAAGGTTTATTTCCAAAACAGATATCACTAGGCAATAGGGCGATTGGTTGGATTGAAGATGAGATTGAAGCGTGGATAGCCAATCAAATTGAACAAAGTCGAATGGCTAAGCAATAGGTGATCAAAACCATAATCACTCACACTCGTTAACGATAGGAGAAACAAAGCGATGAAAGGCATAAGCGTACGGTTTAATTCTTATCAAGCAGGTTTTTTAAAAACAGAAGCTAAAGCGCGGGATATCTGCTCGGCAGACTATGTGCGGGAACTGATAGAAAGGCATTGAATGATTTAATTTATTCGATGAATTATTAGCGTTTGTCATGGTTCGTTCCCCTTTTATTGTTTTTCAAGGTTATCTTATTTATAATTTTTTCATCAGATGAGGACTGATTTTTTAGCTCATCTCTAAGAATTTGGGTTCCTCGTGGGGCTTTGATACCAATACGCGTTGCGTGGCTCAATACGGTGATTTTAATGTTTTCACCTATCCAAATGGATTCTCCGGATCGTCTGTTTAATATCAGCATGATTGATCTCCTTTCTTCACTATTGAAACGATGCCTCTCCAGTTCTAAATAGGCGGGGCATCTCTGAATGAATTAACCTTGGTAGCAGTTACTGGGGTTCATCGAATGGCTCTCTATCCCAAAATTCTTCTCCTGCTACTTTGATGTCTTGCAATTGACGCGTTTGTACCCCAATGCGTACCAATCCTTTCAGGTTTCCTAACACAGTAACTTGAATATCTTGTCCTATCCAAATGGTTTGTCCAGGATAAAGTTTTAATGTCAACATTTTTTTTCCCTTTTATCTTTACCAAAGTAAGTAGAGCGTCTCTAAAACGAATAAGAACAAGCAAAACCATAGATGATTTTGCATCGGTTACAATGGTTTTAGACACTCTGTAGCACTGATATAACGACGGATCATAAATTTCACTCTCAAATAGTTGTTAAGTACAATGTTGCACTTTACAGCCAAGCTGTATATAGCCCAAAAAGGCTATTTTTTATTTAAACCAATTGCAATGCATAAAACACTGTTAAGTATCGCATACAGCAAAAATAGCCCAAAAGGGCTATATACAAGCCAATTATTAAGTTTCATATTATATACGACCATTATCAAAGACACATGATTGATTAATCATGGCTTTAATAAACAGGGAGTATTATTTTATGGGTGAAAGTTCTGTTGAAGAGGGGATTGCTGATCGATTACGGGTAGGTTCTGAAAATTTATTAACAAAAAAAGAAGCCTTGATTGCTTCTTACTTAATTTCAGATTTTACTATTAGTCGGATTGCAAAAAAGCTTTGTCGATCAAAAAATACCATCAAAATCCATATGATGAATATAAAAAGAAAATGTCATTGTAAAACACAAGCAAAACTTGGAGCAATTTTACAAGGGTTTCTTAAAAATAGCCTAAAGGTTTATATACTAAAGGCTCATTAAGCTTCATATTTTATAGAACGATCACAAAAAATGATCGTACATTGATTTTATAAAAGAGGCATATTGTATGCAAACGCATGATTTGGTTAAGTTTACAGCTTTGCTTGCAGAGTTAGGAGAGCGTTATGGTAAGTTTATTTCAGAGCAATTGATTGATAGTTATTGGCAAGTCCTAAAAGTGTTTGACTGGGAAGATGTGAAATTCGCCTTCGAAGCCCACTTGCATAATCTTCATTACGGACAGTTTTTTCCAAAACCGATCGATATTGTGGATTTTATTGAAGAAAATGGCAAGGCACGTGCTTTAAGTGCTTGGGTTATTGTCGCGAGAACCATGCAGCAGGTGGGAATTTATCAAAGCGTGGTCTTTGATGATTCGTTGATTCACGTAGTGGTTGAGGAGATGGGTGGTTGGATCAAGCTCTGTGCTATGACAAATGACGATTTACCGTTTAGAGCGCGAGAATTTCAAAAACGATATTTAGGTTTTGTGACGAGAAAACCCGCTCGTTATCCAAAATGTTTATACGGATTATCAGCATGTGAGAATGCTAAAAACGGATATGCCATTGAACCTCCTTTATTGATTGGCGATCGCAAAAAAGCTGAGCAAGTAATGTTAAACGGGGATACTAGTCCGCTCATCATACAACACTCGCGGCCTATTCAAGATTTATTGCAACACAGAGTTAAACAACTGGAGGAAAACAATCATGAGAGCGATTAAAAATCCTGAATGTAATTTACAAAACATCATTCACCAAAAACTGGCAAGCATTACTGTAGCGTTACGAGCAATATCCGTTAATCAAAAATTATTCTGGTTAACGCTGATGATTTGCGTTGGCACCCAAAACGTATGGGCAGTAGGCGCAGATAGTTTAAGTGCAGGGGTAACAGCCGCAGAGCTTATTTTGACAGGCAGCATGATGCGTTTGATTGTAATTGCAGGTTCCATATTTGGCGTAATTAAGGCGTATATGGCCAGCAGCCCCTTGTTAATGGGCGGTTCTATTGCGATTGGCATCGGCATTAGTTTGTTGATGACTTGGGTTAAAGCGACTTGGGCGATATTGATTTAAGGATTAGTCATGGAACAAAACCAGGTTTTATTGAACCATTTAGATAAACCCGCACGGTTTTTATTTTTTACCTTGGATGAGTTTTTATGCTTGGGTGTGCCTATTTTTGTAGGCATGGTAGCCCAATGGATAACGACAGGCTTTTTAGTGGGGTTGAGCTTTTATTTCGGGATTAAAGCCTTAAAAAAACAATTTCCCCATGGCAATTTACGAAAAATTCTCTACTGGTATTTACCGAATGGTCATAAAGCCTTTCAAATACCCATTCCTTCTTATGTGCGAGAGTGGATATGAAATTCGATATTACCAAACAAAAATTACATGTTTTATTTTGGGAACGAAACCATAGCCTTATTTTTGGATGTACGATGCTCGGGATCAATTTATTATTGACGCTCATAATCTTTAACGCTAAAGAGCGTGTCGTTGTTGTGCCACCCGTTTTGGCGACTTCCATTTGGACGGAGCGGCAGAGCGTCTCTCAAAGTTATTTAGAAGAAATGGCTATCTTTTTTGCCAAACAAGTCTTGGATGTTACGCCGAGTACTGCGAGTTATCAGCGCGAGCATTTGTTGCGTTATGTGAACCCAAGCTTCTATCATGCTTTAAGAAAAAGAATGCTGGATGAAGAAGAGAAATATAAAAAAGATAACCTGTGTATGAGTTTTAGACCGTTGTCAGCAGTAGTTAATGTTAAGGCATTACAAGTCACCATTACGGGATTGTTGCAACAATATGTGGGCAATAAATTTGTGCAGCAAACCAAAGAAGTGTACGAGATGCAGTTTTCTTATGAGGCGGGTCAACTTTTAATTAAAAGTTTTGTGTTTAAAAAGCAGGAGGAGATTTAATGCGTGAATTTTTCAGTGTAGGATTATTAGGGTTAGGGCTTTGTAGTTGTGTTTACGCCAACCCTTATTGGGTTGAATCGGATAGTCGTATCAATGCCGCGATTGCGCTTAATCAATTAAATCGCATTCAAGTATTCGAAGATAGGATTACGCAGGTGTTTGGTGATGATAATACTTTTTCGGTGGAGACGGATACCGACAATGGTCAAATTTTTATTAAGCCTAAAGATGAAAAGCCGATATTCTTGACTATCATTACGGAGAATGGCGCTTCTATTGATTTAGCCTTAAATCCCATTGAAGCAGAAGCACAAACCCTTGTTTTAAAAACTACAGCTCCCCTTCAACACAGCTCTGAGGATAAAACAGAGCCTTTCATAAACCCCATTGTTCATTTAATGGCTGCGATGCATCAAGGTAGCGCCATAGACGGTTTTACCCGTCTAAAAGCCTCGAAACAGGAATTCTTAGAATCTTTAACCCTAGAATTACGATCCATTTATCAAGGAAAGGGGCTTCAGGGCGAGATTTGGGAAGTTAAAAATACAACAAATAGAACGCAGGACTTAACAGAAACGCAATTTTTCACGGAACCCGAGGTTGCAGCACTCGCACTTAAAGCACTTGTTTTAGAACCCAATGCTAGCACAAAACTTTTTAAGGTAAAAACACATGAATAGCTCAATTTTTGAAAAAATAAAGCAGTGGAAAAGAATGCTTATTTTATTAGCCGTGGTTGTACTCATTAGCGGAGGTATTTTGTATGCGTTAAGCGATAGTCCTAAAACGCAAAAAGCCCTCGATGCAGTTTCTATTCAAATGACCAGCGGTGGAGAGCGATTAAATGCGGAACAGGTTTGGCGCGAGAAAATGGAAGATGAGCAAAAAGCTTTTAAAAAGGGAATAGAAGAGGTGCAAGAGCTTTTAACGGAAAAGAGCAAACAAGAAAACGGCCAAGCGGAAGCCTTAAACGATTTACAAAATGCGATTTTGGCTTTACAACAAAAAGTGACTGCCATCGCAGAGAATCCCGGCTTTAAGCCTGATAATGCTATGGCTGAATCAAACCCTACTGATGCTAAACCGATAGTCATTAAAAAATTATTGTTAAGTTTGAGCGAATCTAAAAAACCCTCTAAATCGGCTAAAACCATTTTAGACACTATCCCAGCGGGTGCATTTGCAGAAGCCATCATGCTATCAGGCATGGATGCCTCGTCTGCGATGAATGCAGCCAGTAATCCTATACCGCTCTTGTTACGATTAATTCATCCAGGCACTTTACCGCGTTATTTTAAAAGTGATTTAAAGGATTGTCATTGTACCGCCAGTGGTTATGGAGATATTTCGAGCGAGCGCATTCATGTGCGCTTAGAGAAATTAAGTTGTATTGAACGTGCAACTGGCGAGATTGTGTCTACAGAGGTGGCGGGCTATATTGCAGGCCCCGATGGTCGAGAGGGTGTTAGAGGCACCATTGTTTCTAAAGAAGGACGCTATTTAAGCAGAGGCGCATTAGGAGGAATATTCTCAGGGTTTGCAAAAGTTGCCTCACCTCATAATCGACAAAGTATCGTTAATCCGTTTGGGTTAGGACAAAATCTTCCAAATCCCAGCACTAAAGAATTATTCCAATCGGGCTTTTTAGAAGGTGGAAGCTCCGCTCTCGATAAGCTCTCTCAGTATTACATTAATCGCGCTGAACAATTACAACCCGTTATACAAGTACCGGGTGGTCAAGTGGTAGACATTGTGTTTACTGAAGAGGCCAATATTGGCGAATCTGAATTAAAAGAAGCGATTAAAAAAACACGAGAAAAAGCCAGAGCCAAAGCCATTCAAAATCTGGCGGAACCGCAAACCAAATCCAATCACAGTAACCCTTTTTATACAGGAGAAAAAGATGAGTAATCTTAAAATTAGTTTGATGTTTATTTGCACCCTCGGATTAAGCGCTTGCGGTGCTTATACGGAGCATTTTAAATGCCAAGCGCAACCGGGGCTGGGTTGTTGCTCCATCAGTCAAGTAAACGATTTAGTGAATCAAGGCTGGCCAGCTAAAGATGATCGTAAGAAAGAGTCTAATAAGAAACGGAGTTTCTTTGAATGTCTTTTCGAACCTAAAAAATCTAAAGACTTTCAATCCTGCGAAACCTGTTACAAGCCACTTAAAAATTTTTTAAACGATAATCCACAGAACTTAAGAATATGGATTGCGCCTTATCAAGCGAGAAATCAGTATTGTAGTGAGCAATTTGTGTACAGCTTGCTCGAATCAGGACACTCAGAAAAATTTAATGCTCAACCGGAAGCCCTATGAATACTCATCCTGATTTAAATAAAGCATTTGCGCCCTCGCTCAAAGCCAGTCAAGCTTTTTTAAAGCGGTATGGCTTAAGTAGTTTATTGCCTTATCTCGCATTTGATGAACAAAGAGAATTATTTATTAATAAAAACAGTTGTGGGTTTATCTTAGAAACCATCCCTTTAATCGGTTCGAGTGAGCAGATTGAACGACAATTAACTGGATTGTTTCAACACACCCTACCTGAAGGTTCACATATTCAGTTTTTATTATTGGCGAGTTCCAGAGTTGAGCCATGGTTAACCCGTTGGAAGCTGCCACGCTTTGAAAATCCGTTGCCTATTTACAAAACCTTGGCCGAGAAAAGAGTACAATTTTTTGAAGAAAAAACCAAAAGCCAAGGGAATGTGCCTTTTTGCATTCGGCATTTTAAAGTGATTATCTCTTATTCAATTTCAGGAGTTGATCATTCAGATGTGGCCTTAGATGAATTAATGCGCTTGCGCCAACAATTGATGACTGCCATTAAAGGTCTTAATTTACCCGTTAAAAATTGGGGTGCTGAAGATTTACTGCTGGGTTTAGATGAGCTTTTAAACCTCAGTGAGCGACTCGATTACCCCAGACTACAATGGAATCCCTACCAAGCCTTAAGCGATCAATTATTAAGCCCTGCCACACATTTTTTAGTCGATAAAGACGCACTTTATCAAGCCGATGGCAATCAAACAATTCGCCTTTATCAAACCCGAGGGATGCCCGCCCACTGGTGTTTATCTGAGATGGGGCGTTTTATTGGTGATCCTATGAACCGTTTATTGCAAGTACCCATGCCTTTTGCATTGCATTATGGGGTACACATTTGTGATGAAAAAACCTTAAAAATGCGATTATTAACCAAATGCACTACGGTGGAAAATCAAGCCAATTCGCCTTTAGCCAAATGGATCCCTTCTCTTAGGCGTGAAGCTGACGAGTGGCAGTATGTACGCCAACAATTTGAAAAAGGGCAACGTTTAGTTAAAACCCAATTTCAGGTTTTATTGTTTGGAGAGACAGAAAGAATTAATAATGCCGAACAACAGCTTCTCAATATTTTTAGAGCCAATTGCTGGGAATTAACCCAAGAGAGTTTGACCGTATTGCCGAGTTTTATCAGTTGCTTGCCCATGAGCTGGGGAGAAGGGGCTTATCAAGATCAAGCTTTATTACAAAAACTAAAAACCACGCTTTCGCATGAACCCACGAATTTGTTGCCGATGCAAGGCGAATGGCAAGGTACGCCCTCGCCTGGCATGTTATTAACCGGGCGGCGTGGACAGCTCTTTTTTTGGGATCCGTTTGATAATGAAGCAGGCAATTATAACCTCTGTGTGGTGGGTAAATCCGGCAGTGGTAAATCAGTTTTTATGCAGGAACTGATGACAGCCGCTTTAGGGCGACAAGGCAGAATCTTTGTTTTAGATGTGGGCAGAAGTTTTGAGCGAACGGCGCGATTACTGGGTGGCACCATCATCGAGTTTAGTACGCATTCACCCGTTTGCATTAATCCGTTTAGCACCATTCCAGTTGATGATAAAGAAGCGATTACAGATGCTCTAGCCATGTTAAAGCCCGTAGTTGCTTTAATGGCTGCACCCTTAATGGGCACTAACGATTTAGAAAATGCCTTAATTGAAAAAGCCATCCGCTTCAGTTGGGATAAAAAAGGCAGAGAGGCCAGCGTTCAGGATATTGCGGATTATTTATTATTGGACACCAACCCTAAAGCCAAAAGCTTAGGCCAAATGTTATATCCGTATACGGCAGAAGGTTCCTTTGGACGGTTTTTTTGTGGTAAAGCCAATATTGATTTAAATGCTTCTTTAGTCATTTTAGAGTTAGAAGAATTAAAAGAGCGTAAAGATTTACAGTCAGTCATTATTCAAATGGTCATTTTGCAAATTACCAATCAAGTGTATTTAGGCGATAGAAAAACTCCCACCCAAATTATTTTAGACGAAGCCTGGGATATGTTAAGAGCCAAACAAGCTGGCGAGTTTATGGAAACGGCGGCTAGACGTTTGCGTAAATATCGTGGGGGATTGGTTGCAGGCACTCAAACCGTAGATGATTTATATGCTACGCCTGGTTCAAGAGCCGTATTTGATAATTCCGATTGGCTTGCACTATTAAGCTTAAAAAAAGAATCCATTGCCCAATTAAAATCCAGTTCCCGTTTAAGTTTAGAGCCTTATATGGAGAGTCTATTAAAAACGGTGCATACCATTCAAGGTGAATATGCGGAAATGATGATTATGGGGCCTGAAGGTTATGCCATTGGCCGATTGTTGTTAGATCCGTTCTCAAGCGCTTTATATACCACTAAAGCCTCAGAATTTACCGCCATTAAAAATAAAGAACAGCAGGGTTTAAGTTTAATTGAAGCCATTGAACAACTGGTGATAGAAAAGGAGAAATGCAAATGAACAATGTTATTAGACAGGTTAAAAAGACTATAAAGCCACTGATTATCGTTATTTTAACGATTTTAAGCGGGGTTCTATTAGGTGCAAGCGTCGCTGTTGCGCTGAAATCTATAAAACATCCGCCTATTCAGATAATCAGCCTCAATGAAGAAAGCTTGTTTAGAGAAAAATCGCTAAAACTTGCACAATTAAATCTGGATGAGAAATCGCTACAAAAACAGTTGTCAGACTTTAAAAAAACGCTGATGGATTTATTAAAAGGTTTGCCCGCTCATTATGTTGTTGTGCGATCAAATCACTTGATTAGGCACGATAACGTATTGGATTTAACAGAGACTTTTCAATCTGCATTATTGGGATCACAACTTGAGGGCATTAAAAAATGAAATGGACTTGTTCTAATATTTTGAAGATTGTTTTCAGTGTTGTGATAGGGTTGCTGCTTATTGTTGGGCTAAAAAAGCATAGCGCATTATTAGTCGCTCAAACAAACAGTTTGCCCTATCGTTATTTGCTACTAATTAAAAACGCTGCCGTTAAAAAAGGCGATTTAATTGCTATTCAAAATCACCCTTTGTCTGATGCGCCAAACATTATTTTAACCAAAAAATTAGTCGGTTTGCCAGGTGATAGTATTACACTGCACGGCCAAGTCATGAAAATTAATCAAGAATGGCAAGGGGCTTTACATAAAAAAAATAGTCATGGACATCCTTTAACGCCTTTGGCTATTCGTACTATTGCAGAAGGATTTGTGTTTGTTGCAGGTTCACATGAAGGCTCCTTAGATTCACGTTATAAAGAATTTGGCTTAGTAAAGCATGAACATATTTTAGGCAAGGTATATGCGTTATGGTAATGTCCTTTAAAAAAATAGCATATTTTAGCATAGCGTTATTGCTGTTAAGTCCACCGCTCTATTGCAAAAATTTAGGTGTCTTTGGCGCTGTTTTTGATATTAAAGAAAAAGATCTGATAGAAACCATTCAGCAAAGGTTGAGCACTATGGAGGCTTCAGGTGCTATTGCTTACCATCAAAACCAATTGTTAGAAAAAGCTAAAGATGTATTAAAAACGCCACACCCCGTGTCGCATCTGACAGAAACAGTCAATCCCAGAATTTTTAATTGGGATCCGAGCATTACCTTTCCTATGGATATCAAAAACCATCAAAACCAATTGATTTACAAAAAAGGAACCCGTTTGAATCCTTTGGAGAGGGTTTCTTTTAAAGGACAATGGTTATTTTTTAATGGGGATGATGTCAGACAAAAAGCGTGGGCAGAGTCTACTTATAAAATGGGTGACAAATTAATTTTAGTGCGGGGTTCACCGCTTCAATTAATGCAAAGCTGGCAATTGCCCGTTTATTTTGACCAACAGGGTTTATTAACGCGTAAAATCGGGATTCAACAAATCCCAGCCCGTGTTTATCAAGAAGGCCATCTGTTAAAAGTTGAAGAAATACGCTTAGCGGAGAAACCGTCATGAAAACTATAAAATACCTGTGCTTCACTGTTTTCTTATGGGGTTTAACACCTCTCGTTTCTGCACAATGTGTAGGTAAAATGATTAATCCGATTACGGATGTTTGCTGGTCTTGCTTATTGCCTTTATCCATTGGATCTCTACACGTCAATAGCAGTGGTTTAGCGGATACCCCAAATCCCAGTGGGCCACTCTGCACTTGTCCAAGGCCACCCAGTCCTGTACCCATTCCTGGCATTCCAATTGGGTTTTGGGAACCTGTTCGCTTAATTGATGTGACACGAACCCCTTATTGCATGGTGAGCTTAGGCGGGATCAAATTAGGTGATAGCCGCACACACGGTACGCATAGTCTGACCGATGCCAAAGCAGGTCAAGAAAGCAGTTTTTATCATGTGCATTGGTATGTGTATCCCGTTATTTATTGGCTAGAACTCTTAATGGACTTTTTATGCTTAGAAAAAACCCAGTTTGATATTGCTTATTTAACCGAACTTGACCCGCTGTGGAATGATGATGAAATCAGCTTTATCTTAAATCCTGAAGCCGTTTTATTTGCGAATCCCTTGGCCCAAATCAGTTGTGCGGCAGACTGTGCAGCTGCAAGTGCTGGGTTGCCTTTAGATCTGCTTTTTTGGTGCGGGGGTTGCCAGGGCAGTCTTTATCCTTTTACGGGAACGGTTGCCGCGCACAGTGGTGGCGTACAAGCCAGCTTATTATTGGCGGAACGGATGATAGCAAAATTGCATCGGTCATTGTTGTTATGGGGTACTTCAGGAAAAGAAGGTTTATGTCAAAAATACGTAGCCCCCATTATTAAAAAATCGCAGTATAAATTACAAATGACTTTTCCGCTCTCAGCCAGCAATAAAATGTTAGGTTGCCATCCTTTAGGTAGAACCAGCGTATTTTTAGAAGCCGGGAGAGAGTTTCCCATTAAAGGTGAAGATTTTGCTTATTTGTTATGGAGGAAGCGCAATTGTTGCATTTTTTGATTCTGTGTATTTTTGGATTATGTTCAGCAGGGGTGTATAGTTTAAGCTCGCTTGAAGCTGAACCCATTACGGCAATTGAACAAAAAGAACAGAACCTAAAATGGATTCAAACCTTAAAGAACAGCATATTAGAACAAACAGAGCCTTACTTAGGGGTGGCAGAAGCGATGCAAACCGAAGCTCGTTTTAAAAAAGAAGATTTTCAATGCGGTTGTAGTGCGTCTCAAAATCATTCTTTAGCGTTGATGCCAAATCAATCAGAAGATATTGTTAACGCATTATCTTTTGCACCTCTAAAAAACGAATCCAATACCGAGGTTTATGTGTTTGTGTCTTTATCCATGCCTAAACCCGCTTTAATCGCTTTAAATAAAGAAGCAGCACAATTGGGTGCTGCCTTAGTTTTAAGAGGCCTTAAAGAGAATAGTTATCAAAAAACAGCACTTTATTTACAAGAAATCATTGCAAAAACAGGACAGGGCTTTTTAATTCATCCTGAACTTTTTAAATGTTATGAGATTTTGCATGTGCCGAGTGTTGTATTAACCACAAATCCTTTAGGCCGTGAAGCTGTTTTTGATGTGGTAGGTGGTCATGTCCCTATCAGGACTGCGCTATTAAAAATTTCGGAAAAAGGGGAACTCAAGGATGAGGCCAAAGCCTGGCTTTTTCGAGGTGCTTATGCGGATTAAAATTTTAGCCATAGGTTCTGGTTTCTTAGCTTTATTATTTTCCGCTGGGGTAGGCACTAGTGTACAGGAAGCCTATAAAGAAGGCTTAAAAATAGGCGAAATTATTAAAAAACCGGATTACACACTTTCTGCCAAAGAGATGAAAGAGATTGCAGCGTTGTCTGGCAACGCTAAAGACAAAGCAGAGGCAACCCATTATCAACAAAACATGGCGTTACCTGAAAAAAATTTATCAGAGGCTGCGGTTGCTGAAATCCATGCAAACCAAGCGGGGCAGCTCGTGGTGGAATCAGAAAGGTCTCGCGCTAAATTTGAAACCGCTCAAAAAACGAGTCTTGAGCACCATGCGGGTACGTTTATACCTCAAGCGCCTACTTTGGTTAAAAATCAAGTTGAAAATTGTATAGAGATACCTTTTTTAGAAAAAAAATCGAGCAGTGAAAAACACAGTTGCGAAGCTTCGCGAGAACCCGAAGAAAAAACCTGTATTCGTTATTTAAAAGAACCTACCGTTACGGTTATTCCGGCTAAATACTCGCATTATTGGTGTAGCAAGGGGAATCATCGCCCCGATGATTCGAGCTGCCAAGCTAAAACCTACTTTAACCCTGCTAGAATCTATCAAGCAGAGCAGGTAACAACAACGCCGGATGAATGGGTATCCCAATGTGCGCCTTTAGACGCTCGTGCGGAATGTAAAAAAGTAAAAATTACCTGTGTGGCGCCCAATGAGACGCGTATTATTAACGAAAAACCCATCACGAAGCCTTGCTGGAAAGAGGAACATACTTATGCGTGTCAATACCCCAGTAAAAATGACTGCGGCGCTTACCATCAGCCTGATTGTCAACAAATTGCTTCACGTTGCCAATTCAATGTGGATGGCAAATGTTACATTTGGCAAAACAAATATGAATGTAGAAAAGAACAGCAGCTAAAAACCAAGCGTGTTTGTGGTAAAGATGTTTTTTGTATTCAGGGAGAATGTTATAACCCTCAATCGGAGTCTAGCTCTGACTTTTTAGAAGTGATGGCGCAGTTAAGTATTTTTAATGAAATCCAAAAGACAAAATCAGCTGCTTTCCCTGAGATCTTTAGAGGGAACACGGAAGATTGTAAAAAAGATTTAGTGAATTTTAAAAGCTGCTGCAAAATTGGCGGTTGGGGTGCGAGCCTAGGACTTGCGGATTGTAAGCCCGAGGAAAAGGCATTAGCTGAAAAGCGTGATAAAAAACTCTGTCATGAAATTGGGAAATATTGCTCTAAGAAAAGCTTAGGCGTTTGTATTGAAAAAAAGACGGTCTTTTGTTTCTTTGTTTCAAAACTGATGCGTATTTTGCATGAACAAGGCAGGCCGCAAGCGGGTCTTCAGTGGGGAGCGCCGGAATCCCCTCAGTGCCGGGGCTTTACGGTGGAGGAATTAAGCCGTATTGATTTTTCTCACTTGAATTTAAGCGAGATTTTTGAAGATTTAAAGCCATCATTTTCACCACAAACAGTCGAGCGGATGCAAACCAAAGTCCAAAATCGTTTACAGAACTTTCAAAATGCTAAAAATGAAGAAGGAAAAGACCCTTGATTAATCGTTTGGCCTTTTTATTGATAATTTTCTTTACAGCAGAAGTGAGCGCTGAAGCGCTCTTTTATCAAAAAAAATCCGAAGGCTGGTTTTGGTATGAGGAACTGGAAAAAGAGGCATTACAAAAGTCAGAACCGACACCCCGGCCCCACCCTTTAGCAGAAGCAAAACCCTTAACCCCAACTGAGCAGATTTTAGAGCAACGAAAAATGCTTGAGCAAAAACTCCATCAAGCGATTGTCTCACCTTCCATAGACAATATTAAATCCTATCTTTATGTACAACGCGCTCTCATGGATCAGAGTCAACGCTTTGCGGAGAACTGGCAAAAGGTCTTGTTACATGCCCCTGATTTAGACGAAACCCGCATTCATCCGGTTAATCAAAGCGCGAGACACCTATATTTAGCCAACCATCAGCAACGGAAAACCGAGAGATTACAACAACTTTCTAAAGAATATGGACTCTTTTTCTTTTTTAAAGGGGAATGTATTTATTGTCAGGCATTTGCGGAAACCTTAAAGCATTTTTCAGAAAAGTATCAATGGTCACTGTTGCCTATTTCGCTCGATGGACAGCCCTTGACGGCATTTCCCGACTTTCAACAGGATAATGGATTAGCGGAACAACTAAAGATTGCAACGGTTCCGGCATTGATAGCGATGCACACCAAAACCAAACAGTTAATACCCTTGAGTTTCAAAATGATTTCTTTGTCTGAATTAGAACAGGTGAGCGATAAAATGTTAGGAGCAGCACCATGAATCATTATTGCAAACGTATGCCCCCTTCACTGATTTTATCTCTCATTGCAAGCATGGCTTTTCCCTCTGTACACGCTGGCGTTAAAGAAGATTTAGAGCAGTTTTTTATCAGTCGCGGGCAGAGCGTTAATGTCACTGAAGGCGGTGCTTATCACGACCAAACGGGTAGCTATTTTACGGGCGGCAGTTTAATAACGCGGGCTAAAGCAACCAATACCAATTTAATGAGTATTCAGATGCCAAGTTTTAATAGCGGCTGCGGAGGTATTGATTTATTTATGGGCGGCTTTAGTTTTATTAATGCGGAAGCTTTTATACACATGGCACGCAATATTGGCAGCAATTCTTTGGCGTATGGTTTTAGTTTGGCATTCCAAACTGTCACGCCGCAAATTAAAAGCGTGATTGATAGATTAATGGCAGTTACCCAAGACGCTAATAATATGAATATTAATTCTTGCCAGATGGGAGCCGCATTTGTTGGGGGCCTTTGGCCTAAGACAGACGCTTCTTCTCAATTATTGTGTAATGCCATGGGCACCAGCAAAAATATTTTTACAGATTATGCAGCAGCTCGTCAAAGCTGTGGCGCAGGAGGGCAAAGAGAGACGGTGAATAGTCAAAAAAGCCCTGAATTCAAAGATGTCTTAGGGGATGAATTTAATTTAGTGTGGCAAGCTTTAAAAAAACATGCTTTATTCGCACAAGATAATGAATTGACTGAACTTTTTATGAGTTTATCAGGAACCTTAATTTCTAGGAAAATTCCACAAAATAAAAATGTTATTCAACCGCTTTATTTTGCACCTTTAATCGATAATGATGTTTTGTTAAATGCTTTAGTCAATGGTGGACAGGTTAATGTTTATCGCTGTGATAAAGAAGAAGCAGACCGTTGTTTAAATCCGGTTAAGACGGCAGTCAATATTGCACCTCAACACGCTTTTTTAGCCAAGGTCGATAATCTCATCAGTTCTTTGAGCCGTAAGCTAAAAGCTGATGAAGCAAGTACTCCGGCTGAAAAAGATTTTGTGAATTCAACCCATTTGCCTATCTTTAAGATATTAACTATACAAACTGCTTTTAAACCCGACAATAACCCTTTGAAATTAACCGAACTCTCAGAGGTTATTGCCTACGACATTCTTTTAAAATATTGTCATCGCGTGGTTGATTTAGTCTCTGAAAGTGTTAAGCATTTACAAAGCGTACAAATCAACGATACGGATACCCAGAATTTTCTAAGCGAATTACGTACCAGTAAAACGCTCATTTACCAACGCAGACAGGGCTTGTTTCATCAGATGAATACCACCTTGGCGGTCATGGAGCGAACTCAGCAAATCGAACGGCAATTACATCAATTATTTACAGAGGGGGAGCAGTAAAATGGCTTATACGCTTTATTCCTTTGGCGGCGGCGAGACATTGAAATATATTTTCAATGGACTCGCCATGGTGTTGTCTTTCTCGGAGCAAGGCTTGGCGAGCAGCCTCATTCGATTAGTAGGTTTAATCTCTGTGGTTTGGGTTTTAGCGATTTCAATGGTGAGGCAATCCCTATTACCTGCGCTTCATTGGTTTATTTGGTTCTTATGCCTAATCAATGTGTTATTAATTCCGAGGACGAGTGTCTATATTTCTGATCCTCTAACCTATCAAGCTGTAAGACCTAAAATTGATAACGTGCCTGTTCTCTTAGCTGCGGTAGGCTCTTTAATCAGCGAAATTGGTAAAGGGTTGACAGAGAAACTAGAGCAAGTCTTCACCTTACCCAATTACTTACCTTATCACGAAACGGGTTTAGTGTTTGGTTCACGCTTAATGGCCGAAAGTCGCCTCTTTCGCATTCAAGATCCGCTTTTTCAGGAAAACATGCAACGATTTGTACAACAATGCGTAGTATATGATGTGATGATTGGTTACAAATATACGATGAAAGATTTAAAAGCTTCTCAGGATATTTGGAAACTTGTTTCCGAAAAAGCCTCTCCCTTGTTAGGGTTTTTATATAAAATGCCTGATCCGGAAAAAAGCACGATTATGACTTGCAAAGCGGGTGCTAAAGAGTTAAATGAACAATGGACGCTCGCTATTCAAGAAGCTTCCCTTAAATTAGGAAGGCATTTTTTCCCAAATTTAACAGAGGCGCAAGCCAAAAATGCGTTTTTAGAAAAATTACCGCAGTCTTATGCGCTGCTATCTAAAATCTCTCTACAAGCCTCTGAGATTTTACAACAAGAAATGATGGTCAATGCGATTCAGAGTGCCAGCGCCGCCAAAGCTTATCAATTAGGCGCTGCGACACACTATGGCAGCAGTAAAGCAGCCCTGCAACAACGCGCTTCTTATGAGATTGCCGGAGAGATGGCGCGTAATGCTTTACCCGTGATGAAGAATGTCTTTGAAGCCATTGCCTACGGCGCATTCGTTTTTATTTTTCCGTTGATAGCCTTACCCAATGGCTATCAGACTTTAGCCACGTATTTAGGGATATTGATTTGGATCCAATTATGGGCACCCTTATATGCCATTTTAAATTTAATTATGCTCTTGACAGCACAGATCAAAAGCGTTGCTTATATGGGTACTGAGGGCTTAACCTTGGGCACTTCTCAAGGGTTAGCAAACCTCAATAATGACATGGCTGCTTTAACAGGTTGGTTGTCTTTTAGCGTACCTGCCATTGCTTATATGATGGTCAAAGGGGGTGCGGGTTCTTTTGTACATTTGGCGAATCATTTAGGCTCTGCGGCACAATCCGCCATTGCGAGCACAGGACATGAGGTTGCGAGTGGCAATATATCTTTAAGCAATTTTAGCCAAGGCACACAAAGTCTTCATAATCATTCCGCGTTTCAGACCAAAAAAAGCGCGGAACATTTCTCAGGCCAATTCTCGCACAATTTAGGCGATGGCGCTATTCAAGTGACGATGGCAGAAGGACGCGTCTTTAGTAGCGGTAGTGGCAGAACAGTATCGAGTTTAGGCACTGAAGTCTCGGGCAGTAATAATTTCTCAGCGCAGCTATCAAAAGCGAGTCATCAAGAACGGTCTTTGATGGAATCTGAGGGAGCTGAGGTAGCAAACAGCATCTCAGAAGCAAGCCGAGACGCTACCGATTTATTGGAAAGAATCAGTCAGGGAGAAAGTGGGGGTAAAAATTATACCGTAGATAACAGCAGTGCTGAAAGTAAAAGTTTCGGTAATATAATGCGTTTTACACAAAATTTACAAAAGACTTTTGGGGTCAGCCAACAAGAAGCGATGCAATTAGCATTGAGTGCTTCTCTTGCAGTGTCGCGAAGGTATGATTTTAACCCGCCGAAAAAAGACGGGAAAGATGGAACAGAAGGAAAAGACGAACCTGCTGCTAAATTATATGAAGTGTCTGACAGCATAACGATTGGCGCTAATGCACAAGGGGGTTATTCCAAAGAAGCAGGCAGAAAAATTACTTTTGAAGATTTAAAAAGTTTTGCTAAAGAACAAAATTATAGTGAAAGCATAGAATCTATCCAAAAAGCAATCGAACATCAACAATATGGTAACAGCTCCACCAAGGACAAAAGTTTATCGTCTGCGGTATCTGTGAGTTTAGAAAAATTAAAATCACATAGAGATAGTTACCAGTTGCATCATCAAAAAGCGGAACGTTTAAGTAAAAACGCCCAATTAATGCAAGCTTCCTCATTTGATACCAGAACAAATTTAACCCAAGATGCTTTAGACTTTATCGCAAATCAGCCCAGCGTTGATAGAAAATCTGTTCTGGGCCTAGAGACTGCGCGGAAGATAATGGATGCGACTTCAGGGCCTTTAGCTGACAAAAGAGAGCACTATATTAAAGCATTTCAAGAACAAAGAACACAAAAAGTTATAGAGCAATTTGCATCAAAACATATGTCAACGCCAGCATCATTAGAAAAAAAGTTTAAAGACAAAACAATAGAACTTTTTGAATTAGAGTTAAAAACTCAAAACAACGATGGCATTAATCGTCTCCGTGAAAAAGCTAAAAAAGACGGTTTAGAACTTAACACGGACATTAACCAAGCAATTAAAGATAAAGTAGAAGAAATGAACGCTCAGAAGCAAGAAGTTATGAAAGTAAAATCAACCGAGATGGATGAAAAATATCGAAAGAAAATAAAAGAAAAAGAGGAAGCTGGAGACAAAAATTTGTTTGCAAATTTATTTCGCTCAGTGCAAAAACATAATCAGGAGGAAGCAGATGATTAGTTAAAGGTGACTTTTGGGTCGATAGGCATCATTAAAAATGTTGCCGCCTATGTTTGAGTATTTAGGATCCGTTAATGTTCTATTAAATACATCGTCTTTCATGCACCTAAAATTGAGGGATGGCGGATAATCAGTTTCGCGAAAAGAACCGCGCTTGGCACTTAAGAGTGGAAGCTTATGTTGGATCATGTAAGCGCTTAAAGCGGCGTAATAACCCAAAATGAGGAGGAAAGCTAAAAACCCAAAAAAATCGTAATCCAGAAAAACTGCGAAGAGTACGAATAACGCGAATATTAAGCAAGGGGTTAAAATATTCGAAAGTTTGAAATACCCCAGGTAATCATTAATGGTCAATATTCTGCCATCGTGCGTTTCTATGACATTAGCGGTATTGGGCCGCGCAAAATGCACTTTTATGACGGGAGATAAAAAGAGCACCAGCGTTGCCCCAAGTCCAAAACTGAGAATGCCGCTCAAAAGCCCGATGGCGAGTGCGCATAAATAGGCGTAAATGACGCGCTTTTGGTCTGGGTTAAAGGCTTTGAGGTATTTGAAGACTTTCAAATGGCTCCCCTGGTCACGGTTATGCACTGTTCGTCCAAAGGGTAGCAGAGTCAAAAGAGATTTAAAAGGAAGAAATCGTGATATGTCGCAAAAATGAATCTGTGGAACTGAAAATAGGAGGATTATTGTGATGAGAAATTACATTCGAGGCGGCCAAATGGCGCTTCATTTTTATCGTATGTTTAACCAACTGAACGGAACGGTCTTAAAAGTGGCTGGGATAGCTTTTTTATTGCTCTTGGGATTTCTTATTTATAAAAAAACAACCGCCTATGAGCGAGACATTTTTAAACATTATTATTTTGCGGAATGTCATCAATCGATTTCAGGATCTGATGCGCCTTATCAGTTTTTAGATCCCGAGGGGCGGCGTGTCACCCTGAAAGTTGGTCATTTTCTAACCCATCCGAGTGTTCAATATTATAAAGCGCGTTGTATCAAGGCCCTTAGAGTAGCGTTGATTCAAAGTGGGAGTTGTACGGGATTAGGCATTGTGTTGTTTGTGATTACGTTGACAGTTATAGGCCATTTACAAAAACGTCAGCGTATTCTTCGGGGTTCTGCTTTTTTAAGCGCAAAAGCCTTAAAGAAGCATCTTAGAAAATCGGATAAAGCCTCTGATATTGTGATTGCCAAAACCCCTTTGTTAAAAGATGCGGAGATGCAACATATTTTATTAAGCGGCACAACGGGTACGGGTAAATCGCTTTATATGTTGGAGTTAATGGATAACATTAGAAGACGGGGAGAAAGAGCGATTGTCTACGATATTGCGGGCACATTTGTGCAGCACTTTTATAGAGAAAAAAAGGATATTATTTTAAACCCCTTTGATAAAGCCTGCCCTGTTTGGAACATTTGGCAGGATGGAGAAGATTTAGCCGATTTTGAAGCGATGGCGGCCTCTCTCATGCCGTTGCATTTATCAGGCAACGATCCGTTTTGGATTAACTCTGCACGGACTATTTTTTCAACATTAGCTGAAAAGTTAAGACAAATGAATACGCCCTATACGCAATCGCTATTACAACCGATGTTTAGCTCTGATTTAGGGCCTCTGAATGAACTCCTAAAAGGCACGGTAGCAGAGACTTTAGTGACCCCTTCGGTTGAAAAAATGGCCTTGTCTATCAAATCGACGTTGTCTACCTATTGTAAAGCCTTATTGTATTTAAAGGCAGAAGGAAATGAGCCTTTGTTTTCGATTAAAAAATGGATTAGACAAGAAAAACAAGATGGATGGATATTTATTACCAGCAGCGCTGAGAAGATGGAAGCTTTAAAACCCTTGATTTCGGTTTGGTTGGATACGGCTGCCCGCGCTATTTTAAGCTTAGTTCCTTCTCGTGAACGAAGACTTTGGTTGCTCGTTGATGAATTAGCCAGTTTGCATAAACTGCCTTCTTTAAGTTTATTGTTATCCCAAGGCCGTAAATATGGATTATGCGCGGCTGCCGCCTTTCAAGATATTCATCAAATACGAACCATTTACGGCAGGGATGAAGCGCAAGCGTTAATGGCGATGTATAACACCCATATTTTATTTAGAACCAAATGCCCTGATACCGCGCAGTGGATGTCGCATTTAACAGGGCAACGGGAGAGCATAGAGCAAAGAGAAGGGTTTTCGTATGGTGCGAATACGGTACGAGACGGGGTTTCTATTCAATCAGAGCGCAGGCAAGAACCTTTAATTTTACCGACGGAGTTTTTAAGATTAAATGATAAAGAAGCCTATATGGTATTACCCGGTGATGAGCCTATTAGTAAAATCACTTTAAAATTTCGACAAAGAAAAATACTATCTGCTTCCCGCGTATTAACGGTCGTAAAAACGCTTCCAGCAGAAACAGAAGCACCTTTGAAAAAGACAGACACAGACTTAAGCCTTGCGGAAGATAAAGAAAAACTGCTTAAAAAAGTCGAACCTTCGATTAAAGAAGCATCTTCTAAACCGTTGGATCAGAACGCCAAAAAACTGAATAAAAAATCCAAAAAAGACAAAAAGAAACAAAACTTCAAACAATTTGACAGATTTGATATGGGGAGATAGTTATGCACAAATTTAATCAGATGCGATTATGAATTAAGCCATGTTAAGCATTTATACCTTAAAGTCTGCGGCTAAAGCGAGTAATTATTATCAAGCCGAAAATTATTATGCTAACGGTGCCACACCTTTTCAAGGACAGTGGTTTGGTAAAGGAGCCGAAGCGCTGGGGTTAAGCGGAAACGCCACTTTAGATCAATTTGAACAGGTATTGCTCGGAAAACTCTCGCCTGACATTTGGATGAAAAACACCCGCGAGGGGAAATATCACCGTCCAGGTTATGACTTAACCTTTTCGGCACCCAAATCCGTATCCATTCTAGCAACGATACTGGGGGAAGAAAATCTTTTGTTAGCACATCGAACAGCCGTACAAAAAGTCTTAACGCATATTGAAAAGGAATATGCCATCACCCGCGTTAAAGAGGAGGAATGCGGATTTGAAAAGACGAGCAACCTTATTTTTAGCATTTTTGAGCATAATGATTCACGTGCCTTAGATCCTGAATTACATAGCCATGCCATTTTAGCCAATGCCACCCAAAGAGAAAATGGAGAATGGCGTACTTTAGATTCCCATCGCATTTATAAAGATAAAATCTTATTAGGCATGTATTATCGGGCGTATTTAGCCAAAGAATTAATGCAGTTGGGATTTGAGATTGTACAAACTTCGCATCAGGGTACGTTTGAGTTAAAAGATTTTCCACGACAATTGATTAAGCAATTTTCCAAACGTCGAGAGCAAATTAAAAAAGAATTAGCGGAAACCGGGTATGCGGGGGGGAGTGCTGCTAAAGTGGCTAATTTTAACACGCGCCCTCCTAAAAAATATGTGGAACCCGAGCATTTAAGGTTGGCGTGGGCCGTGGAATTAAATCAATGTGGTTACAGTTTGGAATGGCTACAAGCGTATATGGCGGCGGCCAAAGAAAGAGGGCCTGTTGTGCCGCCGAATCCTGAAAAATTAGCATTGGAGGCATTAAATAACGCTATTTCACATTTATCTGAGTGGCAAGGTGTATTTACTTTAAAGGACTTAAAAAAAACGGCATTGGGTTTAAGTATACTTTCTCATTCTGACGCGGTTTTAGAAAAAGCGATTGTGGAGCATTTAGAAACGGGTGATTTGCGCTATCTAGGTGAAAACAATTTTACGACCCAAACAGCCAGAGATTTAGAAACTCAAAATGCCGACACTATGCGTTTAGGCAAAAAACAGGTTGCCCCCATTTTTGGCAAGCTTTCCGCAAAATATATTTCAAACCAATTTTTCAAAACTCCGAATGAAAAAAAGGTGCTTGAATCCTTGTTAACCTGCAAAGATAAAGAAATCGTTTTAAATTATACCCGAAAAAATGATTTTAATGCGGCAGTAAGACCTTATCTTCAATTGGTTAGGCAATATTATTTATATCCAACGCTCTTAAGCCAAAGCGCCGTACGCGCTAAAGCCTTGGGTCAAGCAACAGGCACAGAATTCAGTAGAACCATTGCGGGATTTTTAATGTCTTTAGAAAAAAGAGTGGAAAAAACGCCTCAATCTAAATCCTTATATCAGTTGCAACAAGGACGAGAGATATGGATTGTTGATGGAGAGAGCGAGATTGGATTAAGCCAAGTGTCCGAGTTGCAGCGATACTCACAACATTTTGGCGCACGCATTATTTGGGGAAAAGCCGCTTTCAAAAAAACGCCTGCTATTCAATCCTTAATTCAGCACGGCATTCACCAGGTGACTTTGGTTAAACAAAGCCAAGAGAAAATTTTCGAAGATTTAACGCAAAATTTAAAGCCCTTATTGCAATCCTTAAAACAAAACCAGCAACTGATTGAAATAGCGGATGCAAAACAAAGAGAAGCTGCTGTTGTACAAAAATACTTGCAATTACCTGAAAACGCGAGCATATGGGCGTATTCAAAAGCGGAATGCCAAACTTTAAATCAGCAAATCAGAACGGCACTAAAGGCCGCAGGTTCATTAAACGGCGTTGAACTTAGGGTTCAAACCTTAGAACCCATTAAACTCACCAAAGCACAAAGAAGCCTAGCAAAATTTTATCAACTCAATGACGTGGTGTACTTGACTAAAGAAAATTCGACACTAGGAATTGCAGCTAATACGTATTTGACGGTTAAAGATATCCAATTACAGTCTAAAATACTGACGCTCATAGATGACACTGGCAAAGAAATCAGATTGCCCTTAAATCAAAAAAATGTGCATCATTTACAATTATATCGCCTTGATGCGAAAGCCTTACAGGTCGGCGACTCAATTGCGTGGAATCAAACCATTCGAAATCCTGAAAACAGGGCATTGGATAGGCTAAGTGGCGAAAAAGCCAAAGTCGTTGCCCTTGAAGGGGAACAGATTAAAGTAGAACTTCATAATAAAACAATTATCACCCTAGACAAAAATACTAAAAAAGACACCCATTGGGATTATGGCTACGCTGTTAGTCATCGGCAATTCGAGACTGAAGGCGCACCCCTCATTGTTGTGCTGAATAGCAAAGCGGAACGCTTATATGAGGTTTTTGCACAAAGCTTAATGAATAAAGGCAAAGATGCGTATATTTTTTGTGATGACTTAAGCAAAGTCGAAGAACGGTTATTGCATCATGCCCCCTTATTAACCTTGGATAAGCCTGTGACCCGTTATGCGCCTACTACCGAAAATAACGTTGAGAAACACATGCAAGAATGCTTCCCCAAGTATACAGCACGGCTAGAAGGTTACTTTGTAGAGCACCGACAATTATTAGAAACCCTGATGCAGGAATATGAAAAAGAAAAACCCGTGTTGAGCGGATTAACCTTCGAGGTCATGCGAAGCCTTCAAAAATCTGCTGAAGAGACATCCATAGCTTTATCCTCCCCGTCTTTATCAACCACTCAAAAAGAAGGCTCTACCCAAAGCGAAATGGCCGCCATTAAACAATCCCAAGTCATAGAGGCCTGTCAAGCGATTGATTGGTTGTGTGCTAAGTATGCGGAACGAGAGGCGGTTTTTGATTTACAAAAATTACAAACAGACTTATTTAAGATGGTTGGCTTAAAGGTTCCTGTTGAAATATTAACAGAGCAATGTCAGTTTGCGCTAGATCAAGGCATTTTATTGCTTATCTCTGAAGAGATTGTATTTAAGAAAGACGTGGAAGAAAAACAAATCTTAGTCGCAACACGAGAGATGGTGGCGCTCGAAAAAGCTTGTCTTTATGTCGTTGAAAAAAGTCAAAATGTGCTCGCTCCTGTTATGAAGCCGGAGGAAGTGGCTCAAAGCCTTAAAGCTGCTCAAAAGTTAACCGAAGGCCAAAAATCGGCATTAGAACTGATTTTAACGACCCAAGATAGGGTCGTTGGTGTTCAGGGCGTTGCAGGTGTTGGTAAAACAACCTTATTAAAAACCTTAAAACGCGAAGCTCGATCTGTGGGTTATGAACTATTAGGCTTAAGCAACAGTACAGCCGCCCGGCAGCGGTTACAAACGGGCAGCCAGGATTTAAGTTCAGAGGAAGCTTTTTTAAAAAGCGGCATTAAAAGTCTGACAACCCGTAAGTTTTTAATGTCTGCTGAAAAGTTATTAAAACAAGATGAGACCCTCGCTCGTTTAGAATACGGCGGCAATAAAGTACTCATTTTAGACGAAGCCTCTTTTACCTCTACTCGGGAACTTTTTGCATTACTCAATGTAATTAAAAAATTAGACATTCGCTTAGCGCTACTTGGAGACTATGCCCAATTGAATGTATCCTTTCTACAAAACTGCGTGACTAGAGAAAAGCCTTCAATTTAAACTGGCCTTGTTTTCTTTTATGTTTTGACCATCACGGTTAGGCGAGCTAAAAGATTACACAAATTATAGTCAAAAGATCACAAGAACTTATTGGGTTTCTTGGTATCATTTGTGTCATTGGATCCGTAGAGGGAGTATGATTATGCCTAATACAAAATTGAAAGTGCCAGAATTTTTGAGATTAGATGAAGCTACAAAAAAAACACTCTTGGAAAAGGTGGCAAGCAGTAGCCTGCCTGAAAAAGAAAGGCTAACGGCATTGGAAAGCATGACTTTTATGGATAATTTCCATAAGCAATTGAAAAATGATCCCACAATAACATTAAAAAAAGTAAAAGCACTATGGGATTTACATGCAGAAAGACTAAAAAAAATCCTCCTGGCTCATTAGAATCATCACCAGATGAGTCAGGAGATAAACCATCGGTGGTGGATCCTTTCATTTTACCCGATTTATCTTCTGATCGTAAAAAAAACAAGAAACCTCGAACCAACGGTGGACGATACGGTTTTGATGATTATCCAAGTGCTGCAATCGTTACACATGATGTAGAGGGGTGCAGGCCAGGAGATGTCTGCGAGTCGTGCAAGTTGGGTAAATATTATTATGGAGAAGAAAGGAAACTATTAGAGTTTACAGGAGGGCCGATCATTCGAGCCACAAGACATATTAAAAAAGCACTACGGTGCAATCGTTGTGGCCACGAAAAAGTAAGTAGTAAAAAGATTGTTAAGTGGAGTCCAGAAGCGCGAAGTGCCTTGGTGATCCATAAGATTTATGGAACCCCGTGGTATAGGATGAGCCGGATCCAAAAACTATGCGGCGTTCCTATTGCAACCAGTACGCAGTATGCACAATGCCAGGAAATATGGGAAGACTCAGCTAAATATATTGTTTCTGAACTTTATCGATTAGGAATTGAGCATCATCTATGGTGTACAGATGATACGGGCATGAAGATCCTGTCAGTCCTGAAGATGAATGAATTGCTGCCGGAATCTGAACAACGTGCTTGCCACACAACCGCTATCTGTACAGGGCACGAAAACAATAAAATTATTTTATATATGACGGCGAATCGTTATTGCCGGGAAAATTGGGCGCCTTTATTAGAGCGTCGTGCAAGTAAAGATAAGCTGATTATTATGACAGACGCAAGCAATCAAAGTCTACCTAAAGGTAAAGAACTAGAACGTGTTGAATCAGCAATATGTTTAGGCGGGCATGCCAGAAAGAAATTTAAAGATTTAGAAGATCATTACCCTGAACAATGCGAATATTTTTTAAAATTGATTGCTGATTTATATAAAAATGATTCAGTTTGTAAAGATAAGGATCCTCAACAAAGATTAGAATATCACCAAGAACATAGCTCTCCTATCATTGATGTCATTTATGCAAGGATAGCAGATTTGTTTGAAAATAAAATTATTGAACCCAATAGTGATTTAGGAAAAGCGATGAATTATTGGGTAAATCAAAAAGAAGGACTAACAGCCTTTCTAAGGATAAAAGGTGTTATTTTAGATAACAACTGGGCCGAAAATGCTTTACGGATTATGGCCGTTTATCGAAAGGCTTCTTTATTTTTTAAGACATTGAATAGCGCCCTTGTGATGAGTGACATGTTTAGTTTAGTTGTCACCTGTGAAGTAAACGGAATAAACGCTTTTGATTATTTAAATTGGATTCAGCGGAATTGGAAGAAGGTTCAAGAAAATCCTGGTGCTTATTTGCCATGGTGCCTCAAACAAGACACAGAAAAAATAGCCTGCTAAGAAGGCAGCTTGCGCCAATCTTCGCTAAAATTGGCTGCGTTGGGGTCACCATTGTAAATCAGGGTTTGTATAGTTTTATAGGTAATAGGATCAACTGCATCCGTGTTATTAGACCACCATTTAAACTTGCCGATGGACAGCCTTTTGGCACATAACCAAAAACCTTGGCCGTCATAGCATAAAATCTTAAGGGCATTTCTTTGGCGGTTTCTAAAAACAAATAATGCGCCATTCATCGGATCGATGCTCAGTTTTTGTCGACAGAGCGCAGCTAGGCCGTCTATGCCCTTGCGGCCATCAACAGACTCAGTTGCTAAAAATATTTTGGATTGAGGAGTTATTTGCAACATATAAAAGCCTGCATTAAATTAGCAATTTGTTGCCCCTGTGTTTCTATGATTAATTTTATACCATCAGGTCGTTGCAATGTGCAGGAAATAGTCGAGGTATTTCCTAGGATTGGCTCTGCTAATATCTCAACAAAATTTATCTTCTCATTCTTCATTTTAAGAATTTTATTTACAGTATTGAAACTCAAGCCAAGCGTCTTGATAATAAAGCTTTTTTTATGACGTAGAGCCAGGTTTTTAATAGGGTCAAAGAAAAAATCAGGAATTTGGGAATTTACATTTTTTCTGGTCGAACGCCAAGTCTCCAGCTCTTTAACAATTTTTTCCAATTCAACATCTTTTTGCATAACTTACCCCTAACAGAACATTTAAGAGCAGTTTAAAGGGGCTAATTTATAAAATTAAACAGTTTTCTAGAAACCATACAATTGAATTCGGTTGAAGCAGGTAGAATTTTTTATTTATTGCTGGGTTCATTCATGAAGTCTGTCGCCTTAACCGAAAATGTGCGTTTTGGATCTTTAAAGGCCCTTCAAACCATGCAATTGATTTATAAAGGCCAAATAGGGGACGCACTGCAAAATTTGGGCAGTTGTTTAGTTGAAATTCCGGATAGGGAAGAACGCCTAGAATATATTGCAAAGCTGTATTTAGACAAAACACGTGATGCGCAAGCCAACACCTTAATTATCACGCCCCTACATAAAGATCGAAAGTGGGTTAATCAATTAATCCATGCAGGATTACAGGACAAAGGTCATTTAAAAGGCTCTGAGATCGAGACGGTTATCTTAGCGCCAGTCAATATCACCGAAGTCGAAAAACAACGAATTTATAGCTTTAAAGAAGATCAGTGGATTCGATTTAATCAATTGGGCTTAAATATTAATATCAAAGCGGGTGAATATTGCAAAGTTTTGGGAAAAAACTATACAGATGAGAATTTGTTATTAGAACGCGTTAATGGTGAACAATTATATTGGTCGCCTGAGCGTCATATTCGCCACAACATGGGCGCATTAGAAGTCTATCAAACCGAAAAGCTGAAAGTCATGGCCGGAGAGCAAATTCGTTGGTTAAAAAATGATGAAAAGCGCGGTATTCGCAATGGTGAAACGGCATTAGTATTATCGGTGAATGAAAGTCAGATGCAAGTACAGTTAATGGATGGCACGGAACAAAGCTTAGATTTAAGTTGCAAATTAGATCAACACTGGGATTACGCGTATGCTGCAACCACGTATATTGCCCAGGGAGATAATAAACTGGCTACTATTTTTCATGGGCTGGGCGGCTCTGAAAATGCAACCGAGCTGCTTAAAACAACCTCTATAGAGGAACTTATAGTCGCCGTGACAAGGGGAGATAATGTGACTGCGGTGATGGATAATATTGCAAGCTATCAACACACGCTTTATGCAAAATTAAATCTCAAAAGAAGTACGCAAGAATATTTAGATCCCAACTCTGATTTAGTCAAAGCTAAAGTACAGAAAATGACTGAAAATATAACGGGTAGGGCAGAAAAAAAAGCCTCCAAGACTAAAGCCGCGTCACCTGCCGTCTCTGTTGTCGAAAAACCCACACGGTATCCGGCTCAGGGTTCAAATCAGATTCAAAAAAGAGATAAAAAGTCTTTTATAGCACAAGAGCGGGTGAATGCTTGTTTAGAGAGGGATATTCTAGGATATGCAAGCAAATGGCTAGGCGAGCCGCGGAAAAAGAGCGGCAATGAAGCGCGGTGGGAGGGTACAATAACGGTGAATTTTAAAGGCGATAAAGCAGGTTGGTGGAAATGTTGGTCGGGCAATGATGGCGGTAAGGATTTAATTTCGTTATATGCTTTTAACTATAAAATATCTTGGTATGAAGCGTTACAGGAATTAGCGGAAAATTTCGGGATTAAAGCAGAAGAGCCTTTATTTAAAACCAAAAAATCAGAAATAGCTGAAGCAAAAAGATTGGCGGAAACAAAAGCGAAAGCACAACAAAAAGCCAAATTAGTCAGGAAGGATGAATTGGCAAGAATTGAAAAAGCGCTTAATTGTTATAACAGAAGCATTGCTTTACCTAATACCCTGGCTGAAAAATATTTAAGAGCGACTAGAAGAATTAGCGCAAAGCTGCCTGACGATTTTAGGTTTTGTGCGCGAATAAAGCATAAAGATACCCAAGAATGGACACCTGCATTAGTGGTTCCCGTTCGAAATAGCAAAGGTGGAATACAAGGGGTTACCCGTATTTTTTTAGATAAAGTTGGTGAAAAACTTAACACAACCTATATAGACGAATTGGGTAGAAAGAAAAAAGCTGCAGATAAATTGAGTTTAGGGGTTTTTAATCAAACGGAAGTGATTGTCAACAAGGGTCATAACTCAGAAACAGTTTATATTACGGAAGGAGTTGAGACAGCATTGAGTGTTCGAGATGCACTGCCTCAGCACAAGATCGTCGCTACGCTCTCAGCTTCACGTTTGTACGATATTCCATTATCACCTGAAACTAAAAGAGTCGTTATTTGTGCTGACGAAGACGGCCCAAGTGCGAGTTCTAACAAAAGCGTTGTAGAGGCTGTGAATGCGTATATAGCAAAAGGAATGCAAGTAGAAATCGCTTATCCGCGCCGCTTGCCTGTTTTAGAGAAAACCGATTTTAATGATTTGTCAAAAGCCATGGGTGTTCGGGCAGTTAAAGAAGATTTTGAGAAAACGATTCGTATTAATACAATCAAACCGTTATCGGTATCGGATTTATTACAGTTAAAAAATGACTTGCAAAAAAATAAAAATACGCTGTTGCAACCCCATTATCAATCTCAACCAAAGGAGCAAGAAAGATGAAAGCTATCAGCATTCGATTTAACAATTATCAAGGCGATTGGTTAAAAGCCCAAGCCAAGATGCAAGGTATTCATTGTGCAGACTATGTACGAGCGTTAATAGACAAACAAATGAAGGAATCGCATTTTTTTGAATATTTTAAAGCGGAGGAAGATAAAATATTAGCGCCCAAAACAGAGAAGCAGCATTTAATTTATCAGCTAATGACTTATAAATTGTTGGAGCAATTGGTGTTAAATCAAGAAGAGGGAGAACAAAAATGCGAGATTGCTTATATGGCTACGCTAGAATGGTTAGAGCGGTTAAAAGTTTGTGACCATAAGAAAAAAAACTATAGATTAAGTTTATTGCTTTATCCTGAACAATTAAACTGGCTAGATCAACAATCTAAAATATTTAAAAAAAGAGTTGCAGTTATTATACGTAAAATCGTTTATTTGAACTCCATGAATGTTACTGATCAAGAAGTTGGCTTTGTCAGTAACCTCGATTTAACAGAAGTGCAAAAGGAAGAATTAAAAACGGTTTTAATGACGTTTACTCTCTTAAAGACTTATATTGAAAGTGAGTATGAAGAAGGAGGAAAATTGGTTAAAAATTGCCATGTAAGTGCACAAGCTCTTTATAATAGGCTGTATCCTACTTAAATATTTTAAATTAGGTTTGTAATTAAAGGTAGAGATTGATTTGATGGTTGTGCTTTTCTGTATGAAATTTTGTTCGGAATTTTTTTATGACTTTTATAAAATGCTTGATTTGTTAATTTTTATAGCCTTTTTAAGGGTTGTAAGATTTTTCGTAAGCATCCAGTAACGCTTGCCGGATGCATATCGATGATTCTCAAAAACGGTCGTCCTAAGAAACTAAACAATCCTGAAATTTTTGTATATTTTGTGCCAACATATATCCATTGTACTTCAAGGCGCGAAATTATATCATTGCGAGCATAGCGAAATAATCCAGAAAAAAATCTTAAAAAACAGATTGCTTTGCTATGCTTGCAGATGAGGCAATTATCAAACATTCACATTTTTTGAGATGTAAATTGGGTATATTATATATCGTAGCTATATAGCTCTTCTTCAAGAGCTTGCTCTTCCAATTGCTCTTCAGTCATATCTGGTAAAGAATTAAACCATTCTTGTTGTGAAAGGATTCCAGGGTCATTCTTTAACAAATCATGAAAGAAATCACAATAATCTTGGGGTATTAATATTTTTAACATCTCAGGTTGTTCTCCTTCAAAAAAACCACTGATTGGTGGATTGTAGCCAAATTTTTCTAGTGGTAATGCAATTAGGAGAATTGGGTTATGAAGTGCTAGCATTGTGCAAATTTCTTGTACAATGGGTAAATAAGTATCGCAAAAAGTATTAATTGCTTTTGTGGAAAAGCTTGGCATACGGATTGCGCCATAACCTCCAGTATGACCAAGCTCGAGATATCCTTTGTCCATGCCTCTAATGTGTGTAAAATTACACACTTCTCTATACAAAGAGGTTAATTTTATTTGCCACTGAAATTTATCGTCAAATTGTTTGAATCTTTCAAATTTGCAGATTTTTTTTAAACATTCAATAAAATATGGTGTGTTATGTTGTGAAGATAACCAAAGTCTAGCCTTTTCTTCTTCTTCGGGGGATAATTCGTCTGAACCAAAGTAAACAGTTAAAACCATCATTTCTAGGGCTCTTTTAAGGTGATCATAAGCTGACCTGTATGAGCCAATAATTAAGTAACTAATTGCATCTTGCAGAGCGAATTGAGTTTCGTTAGAGGATAAAAAACCAATTCGAGATAAAATTTGAATGCATGATGGAAATCCATCAAGAAAAATTGAATTAATAAAATTAATGCAAGAATAGAGTAAATCTTTTTGATGATACTCCAAATCAATATGTTGTATGGTCTGATTGCGCCTATTTTCAATACCATTTAAAAATATTTGAGATTGTTTCTCAAGAACTTCTTTAGAAGGATGGTGAATATCATCGTTTTTGGATAGTTGTTTCGCCATTTGATAAAATTAACCTCTTTATTTTCGCGTTAAGATGAGCTATTTCAGCATAACTATAACCATCATCAAAAGCTAAAACAGCCTTAATTCGGTCGCAAATGCGTTTATCTCGCTCTTGGCGATGGCGTTGAATTAAATCTTGACGTTGATTTCCATTCCATAATCAGATTTGATCACAGTTTAATAGAAATTTCAAGCTGCCTCATCTTCAATGACGATTGGTATATACCAATGGATTTCGATAGTTAAGACCGCTTAAGATACTTATAACAAGCAAAACCAATGGTGGCTGTCAAAGCTGCACCTCCAACACCTAATAATTGTTTTGATGTAAGGCCATAATATTGCGAATTGCTTGAAACCAACGCAGGGTTACCTTGTTGATTTGTGATTTGATGAACTTTTTCTTGAGGAACAATTGCTATTAATTTAGTTAATAATGTTTGCCATTTCAAGTGAACTTTTTGAAAACCTTCTAATATGGAGGGTGCGTGTTGACACAAATCAAATAATTGGTATTGATTTGCAGCCAACCCTTGCTCATTAACAAAACTCAAATTCGCTACATGTGCAACGTAATTGCGTATTTGCTCAATATCTAATAATAGTTGAATTGTGTTACCATTTTCCTCGCAATAAGTATCAAGAAATTCTTGATTTTCAATAAGATTACTAACATGTTCGTAAAAATGAGCAACTTGCCATTCAATAGCATTATAACGCACTATTGTATTTCTCTCAATTTCTCGAGCTAAATTATCATTTCTTGCTTGTTCCTCTCTAGGTAGAAGTTCATATGAAGGAGAAGATTCGGGAACAACTTCTCTCAAAATACGGTCATTATGTTGTTGAATAGTTCTATTAGTATCAATTATCCTTTCTAGAGTTGTTATTGCATAATGTATATTTGCTACGTATCTTAAGTAGCATTGTATTCTTCTTGAATATTTTGTTGTAGACTGAAGATCGGTTTGATTAGGTAAAAGTTTTTTAACTTCTTCATTAATTTTTCTTCTTTCAGACGGTTGGAAACTTTGAATATAAGTTCTTGTTAACCCCAAAGTCGTTCTTACTCTGGCATTCCATCTTCTTAGGTTCGTATCATCATGAGCATTAGTAATATCTGTTGTTGTTCTTAAGTGTCTATGAATTACACCTTCTTGAGGATAATTTTGATTATTATCTCGCACTTCAAGTAAAGCACATAAGCTTGATACGCTCCGTCGATAATTGAGAAAATTATAGTAACTCCATAATGTGTTTCTCGCGTAAGCAGTTCTTCCTGTTGATTCTATAAATCTTTGCTGTAATGCTTGCAAGTTATCAACATCTATGCTTTCTACAAAAGTATAGTAAGCATTAATCCTTTTTCTAATTTCAGCAAAATCGTGTTGTACAAAATGAATTATGGCTGCCATTAGCTTAGGATTCTGCCCATTGATTAACATCTCGAATCGTAGAGCTCGACTACGATTAGAAAATACATCTTGATTATTATTATCCCCGTTAATATGACGTAAATGATTTCTAACTTGAGAAAGTGCATCAAAATTTAAATCATGAAAATAGGGGGATGAGAAATCCGATAAATGTACAGTAATAATTTCCAGAGTTGCTGAGATTGCATTTAAAATAGCTTGGACACGGTTGCGATCATTTGACTGTAAATCTGTTTCATTAAAACAAACATACATATTTTGTAATTTGGATAACTGCTCACAATCACTTTGATGAGCTGATATTTTGTAAAGCAGGGTGCTTTTTAATACTCGCAAACTTTGATGATCTGGATTGGTGATAAAATCACGTAACATTCCAACCGTGCGTAAAATGTTCTCCCAATTAGCATTCAAAGTCTGTTCTAAATTAATTCTAATCAATCGATTACCATGAAAATAGCCACGATCAACAGTACCGCTAACGGCACGGCCTAAATAACTAATTGCCCTCCAACCATCCTTGATTACACCAATATTCCGCATACCTGGATGATTTCGCACGTAAGTTGCAACGCTAGTACAAAATAAATAAAACATCATTTTTTGCACAGATTTAATTCTATCAAATCCTCGTGTACTAGGGGTTACTATAGGAGGAGGTTGAGTAGAACGATCTATGACATCTAACGCCAATAACGCACGATTTAAATATTCGTTACTACGTTGACGGATTTGAGCATCAGTGCCTGAAATCCTAAAAACTGCTCGTTGTAGGATATAATTTTTAGCGCAAGCTTGTAGCAATAAAAGATCAATTCTTAAATTTTGTTTCCCTCCCGCATCATTTGGATAATCGAATCCGTTATTATTATATGGCAGCATAGAATTTACTATTTCATTTACATCAATGTTAGATTCATAACTACTGCTCATATTTGAATCCACCAAATCGCTTCTGCACTGAGGTAAATTCATAAGCTCACTCACAATGTGACGATGACCGAACATTGCCGCATATTGTATTGGCGTAAACATACATCCGGCTGATGTGCCATTTCCATCTTGTGATTCTTTGCTTTCTATGGAAGCACCTGCGGGAACTAAAATTTGCACAAGATCTCTATCTCCTAAAATAGCAGCCATTTTAAGAGGTGAATTGTGTTCTGGATAATTAACTATATCCGGAATGCCTAAAGTTAATATAAAGTTTACCATACCAATATTTTTTGTTTTACAGAAATAAAAAAGTGGTGAGATATGATTTACATATACTTTAGGATTTGCTCCCATTCGTATCATTCGTTCGACCAACTCCCATTGCGCGTGCTCCATAGCGATTTGAATAGGAAATCTCTTTCCATGTGCTTGTTCAAATACTGGAGCATTCGCATTAGCACCATGCTCTAGCAAATAATTTGCTAAGTCCCAGTGCTTATGCAGTAATGCAACTCCAAATAACTGGTTATTGTTAGCATCCTGTAGGTTTACATTTCCACCTTGGTTTTCAATCCACTCTGTAATTGTAGAAATATCATTATTTTCAACCCAAAAAACTTCCTGACATTGCGGTTGGTGATACATTATAGGTCTATGCCTCCCATGGTAGTTGCTTCGACAAAGTGATATTTTATATTAGATATTTGCGCAGTTCAAGGTTAAAAAATTATAGGAGCAAAAACGAACTCTTATCACGATTGTTTAAGGGCTGCTATTTTCAAGCAGCTAGATAAAATCGGATTAGATTCATATTATTGAATTTTTGCATTCGACATAACACTCTGCGACTTTCTTAACTGTCATGGGTGAAGGGCGCGGCGTTCAAATTCAAATTTTTGAATACAATAATTTTTAATGTTTTTCATAAAGATCATAACATCCAGCCAAATTGCAATGACAAAAAATGACAAATTTCTAAAAATATATATAGCTCTTTAGTTATAAAAAACAACGTGTGATGACAATCAGTGACGCGCCCGTGACGATCAGTGACGTTTTATTTTACGTTAAAAATAAAAAAACGAATTTTTTCAACAAATTAATTGCTCCAAAATCAAAATGTCATTTCTTGTCACTGCAATGTCATTTTTCGTCACTGAAGTGTCACTGATCGTCATTTCTCAAGCATAATAAAATTTTTTTATATTGTAATAAAGCAAAAATTCACAAAAGCCATGTTTTTATGGTTTTTTTTGTACGCCGCTGACGCTTGCGTCCGGTGTGCCTATTATTTAGAGGACACTTTAGGTATTTTATAACAAGATAATTTCTTGTGTTGTATTTTAATGTCAGCGACTTTTGAATGCAATAAAAGGGGCGAGCTAATGCGAGGGCGCACCCTAAAATCAATTTAAATTTAAGAGAGTTTCAATTAAAAGCAATTGCGGTATACTGAACAAAACCGTTAACATTTTGGAGGTAAAAGTTATGCCACTTATTAGCGCAAAACCCGAAGTTAAAATCGAAAAAATCCGCTTTAAAATCCCGGAAGATTTGCTAGCGGAAATTAAAGCGTACTGTGAAGCTTTTGAGATCAAAACCATTGACAATTTTTTCTGCGAGGCTTCGCACTATGTATTAAAAACGGATCGCGATTGGATTAAAATACATAAAGAAAAGTGAGTTAAAAAAATCTGCGACAAAGTTAAAATATTTTTTCAAAATGTAAAAAAATTACGAAAAAAATTACAAAAAAGTGTTGCATTTTTGATGAGGTTTGTTATAATAATTATAAGCTTTTTAAAAAAAGTGAAACGGGATGTACCAGTACTGTAATACCGATACACCCCTCCACGCTCAGACTAATTGGAGTCTAAGACAATGGTACGAAGTAGTGTAAACAATTCAAATTTTTCTTGCAAGTCCGATGCCGTAGCGCATCATAAACCCGCTCAGAACAATCCGCTTGAATCAAATGTTACACAATCAGCTTTAGAGTCGATTCAAGGACTAAATCTTAAGGTCGAGCTATGTGGTAGCTGGCTTTGGGTTTTTAAGGCGGATGCTTCACATGAAGCACAATTAAGGGCAGCCAATTTTAAATGGTCTTACCAAAAAGGGGCTTGGTATTTTTGCCCAAACAAAAATACGCCTCGTTTATCCGCGAATAAACGCTCGCCTACTCCTATGGAAAAAGTCAGAGAAAAATACGGTACTCAAGTTATACAACTTTGATAGTTGTCCACTGAGACCGTCAGTCATCTTTGTATCTTTAATTTTCATTTTAGGAGTTTTGAACCATGACAAACTATTTCAGAAATACCGCTTTATCCGCTAGCGAAGACCAGCCACAAATTTATGTTGCGTGCTTATCTTCTTACACTAATGGCATCTTATACGGCGAGTGGTTGGATGCAACCCAAGACGTAGAAGACATTAAAGAACAAATTAAGCAGTTATTGGCTAAAAGCCCTATGCCAGGTGCGGAAGAATTCGCTGTGCATGGTGATATGGGTTTTGGTTCTTTGCGTATAGAAGAATATGAGAGCATTGAGCAAATCCACGAAAAGGCTCTATTTATCGTAGAACACGGGGAGCTAGGGGCTGAAGTACTGGCTTATTACGGTGGATACCTGGAAGACGCGAAAGAAGCATTAGAAGAACGTTACGAAGGCAAGCATAAAAGTGAGTTGGATTATGCAACTTACCTTTTTGATGAAATTTATTTACACGATATTCCAGAGCGTCTTCAGTTCTATATCGACTACGAGCAATTCAAAATAGATATTTTTATCGATAGCTATTTTTCTCTAGAAGTTGAAGGAAGGTGTCATATTTTTAGTCAGCATTAAGGAAACAGGCATGGGCATGGGTATCCCATGCCGTTGTTGCGGTTGGCAAGTGCTGTTATCTATTTTTATTTTTCATTTGGGAGTTTTTAGTTATGGAAAAACATTTAAACAAAGCATCGGTTGTATTGAGTGGTGCAGAACAACCCGCCATTTATGTTGTGTGCTTAGACTCGTATCATGACGGCAACATATACGGGGTTTGGATTGATGCAACGCAAGCCGTAAAAGACATTAGTGGTCTCAACTTCAGATGCGTATATTATTTCAACGACAGATTTGTGTCTGATGAAGATTATGAACATGGTTAATAACGCCAGCGCATTAAATGAATCTTTGTTAAACGCTTTAACCACATGTGTAGATGCGTTAAAGCGGGTTAACAAAACCTCTTCTAATGGTTAAGCAATATTTTAAATACAGACTTTAAAGGAGAAAATCTGATGTCAACAAGAGCAACGTATTTATTACCCGCTACATCGTATAGCAATCAATTAATTTGTTTTTATATTCATCATGATGGGTATCTCATAGGCGCAGCACGTTATTTTTACAACATGCAGCAGTGTAAAAATAAGCGGGGTTGGCTCGCAGGTCGCTTTTTTAGAGCCAATTCGAATGCAGAATTTACAAAAGACCACGAAGAACACAGTGACACAGACTTCAGGTATGCCATTAATCATCAAGATGTCTTGACCGCTTGGCAAAAAGACAGCCTTAAAAATGAATGGCAAGTTGTTTATGAAGGCCCTTGGTATCAGTTTGTAAATACGTACTTCTTAGAAGCACCGGAACATTTACACGTGTTTAAGCTAAATACGATTTTACAAAACGAAACCATCATGACAATAGCGGAGGCTCAAGAATGGGTGCAGGCGTTTACAAGCAACACAAAGAAAGACAGTTACGTGCCTGAGGGTGTAGACGCTATACAGGCTCAAATTGATGCGATTTTGGCGCAGCAAAAAACAGGGGCTAATTAACGTGCCGCAACAAACGGGCAGACATAAATCAATTTAAGGAGAATCTCAATGCTTACAAGCACAATAACTTCAATAGCGCATGATTGGAAAGCGAATTTTGACAGTTATGCGATTGAAATTGAAAAAAATATTGATATTTGGGTAAAAGAAAATGCCAAGGAATACAGGATAGATAACTTAAGCACTTCAACTTGCCCTGTGGTGCTATCTTGGTATCGGACTGATTTCTTATTCTTTTTTTGGGAACAGGTTGAGCAGTGGGTTCAGGCTCAGGGGCTAGATAGTAAGACTTGTGACAGCGTTTTAAAACCATCCAACGGACTGCGTTTTAAAGATGCCAAGAATGCTTTGTATGACAGAGTTGCGAAAAAACATGAGTTCGATTTTATTGACGCTCTGATAGATTGTGAGATTGCACGCTTTGAGTCAGAAGACAGTATTGATGAAGAATACTAAAGCCGACATATTCAACATTTTCAGGGAGGTGAGAAAATAAACACACTGTTTATATAGAGCCATGGCATATAGGCAATGCCCATATGCCACAACCACGATGAATAGGTGGTGTAGCCCACTTATTTATCGCTATCACAATCAATCACGGAGAGTTAATTATGAACAGCAACATTGTAGCAGATTGTTTGACCTTTATAAAAGAGCAAATTATTTTACACAAGCAATTGTTAGGAAGCCATCACAAAGCCTATAGCACTTTGGAAATATTGTTGACCGCTAATTTAAAGGATTGCCCTATTCCAACGATACAGGGGTGTTTGTCTGGGATTCGCGACAACCTAAGACAGGCTAAGGCACTGAATGAAGCGTTGTTAAACATTTTAACAACGCGGGCACAGGTATCAGAGCCTGTTAAAAAAATCTTTCAATAATCACTTACAAGGAGTAAAAGTTATGTCTACCAGAGCAACGTATTTATTACCCACAGGGGATAGCAGTCAACAGGTTTGTTTTTATATTCATCAGGATGGACACCCTGCGGGGGCTGCCAATTATTTTTACAAAATGCACCAGTGTAAAAATGTCAATGGAGGGCTGGCTGAACGCTTTATTAGAGCAAATAATCAAGCTGAACTTATACATTGTCATGAGGCGGGAACGGACACAGAATTTCGCTACACGCTCAATCACCAAGGAATTTTAAGGGTCTTTGCAAAAGACAGAGTTAATAATCAATGGCGCATTTTTTACGAAGACGCTTGGTATCAGTTTGTAAATAAATATCTAGAAGCGTCTCAACATTTGCATGTATTTAAGCTGTCAAAAAACGTAGAACATGAAACCCTGATGACAATAGAGGAAGCTCAAAGGTGGGTGTCAGCGTTTATGAAAAACGGAAGCCTAATGGATTATGTTCGTGAGGGTACGCAGGCTATTCAAGCGCAGATTGATGCCATCTTAGCTCAGCAAAAAATGCACGGTGGAAATGCTGTTAATATCAAGCCGGATACTCACCATATGTGTGAATCCTTTCAGATGGTAGATAAAAGATTTCCTGCATCTGACAATCAATCGTCTTTAGCCGTTCGGCAGCTCTGGAAAGAGCGGTTTGCTATTTTTGCCTTAGAGCTTGAAGAAAAAATAGCGGACTGGGCTAAAAAAAATCAAGCAGAATATTGTGAGAGATATCATCACCGCGTTGCAGAATTGAAAAGATTTATCAATGAATTTTACGGGGTTTTAAATCAATTCATTGAGGCATGGACTCAAAGCAGCGGGGTATTGCAAGATGATACAGCAGGCTTTGATTTATCGAAAGCGATTAATCAATTATCTGACCGCATGATAGAAAAACACAGTTTTAACTTGGAAGAGGCGATCCGAGCGGCCAGGGTAGAATATGGTTATGGCGGGGATGATGACGCAGAGGCGTATGAGCATGAGGGCTAGAAGATTGAATTTTAAGACAAACCTAAAAGTTGATTGCCATTGATTTTTAGGGTAGAGTTAAAAAACCCTAGGCTCTCCAAAGGAGGAGAACCTAGGCCGTACTCCGGGATGGTTTCAACATCCCTGGCTACGGTAACCACACTCGTTCTCAAGGAACTAGCATGGGTAAAATTATATTACCTGATACGTCGTTGTCTGTATATTTGCGTTTGCCTTTTGGGTGCAATATGGCTTTGAAAGTTATATTTCCACCTAAGATGCTTCGCGTTTTGCGGCATTGGCTTTTATCCCCTCGCCATTATTCAACGAAACTCACTCTAGCCAAACGCATCGGAAAAATCTTGATTTCTGTTGTGGGCTTTTTTGCGTTTTTTTGTTTGGATAGCGGGGGTGATATTTTAAAATGCTTGTTCCCACGAACGATTGTGAACCCAAATCATCAAACTTCGTGGGGCAAGCATGGACGGCATAAAACCCGTTTTTAAGCTCGTCTACTGTACGCATAGCGCGTAGCAAAAAAGAGGCGAACCAAAAAATGAAAGACGATGTTTTGCAAGAACTCGATTGGAAAGACGTTCGTCAGTCTGTTGAGCAAGTTAACCCTGTGTTAGCGAAAATAATTAATCATATTAATCCCAATCATCACCATAAGCTGATTAAAGCTACCTATTCATTCGGCGATTTAATCATTAAAGAAGGCCGATTATGTCTACCGATAGAGAATGATAAATTACGCGCTCAATTAAATTATAGCGCAATCCCCTTGTCGCTATTGCTAAATAAATCTGCTGAAGCATTTATAGAAAACGATGGCGTGCCTCTGCCTTTAAATATTTTGAAGCCAGGCGGCTTTTTTGGTACTTTTGAAGCCATAAACTTTATGATGAATAAACCATCGCGTTATTTGTGGAACGTATCGGCAGGCGCGAGATCTATTTTTCTGTTGCCCAAGATTAGCAATTTTTCTGGTATTAAACGGCTGCGTTCTCATTATAACATTGGTCATAATGTACAGTTAACAAGCTTATCCAACCATTGGGATCTCTTTAGAAAAATTACGCTTAAACCCCATTTTGCGGAACCCTGGAAATCTGAGGTGCTTTTTTTTCCGAGGCAATGGTTTACGAACATAAAAGATATCACTTGGTATCAATTTTATCAACTGATATGGGAGCAAACCTGGCAACAAGCGCAATATGCGATGAGTGATTTTAATTTTAGAAACGACTGGCAAACCTGTCTAAAAATGATTGATGCAAGACGTTTGAAACCCAGCCCCTATATCATGGACACGATTAAACATTTACTCATTATCATGATGGGTTTTGCACCCTTTTTTAGCCCTGCGGAAGACTTAGAATTGGATTTGCCTTTAATGGAATTACAACGCGCATTTACTGACATTTATCTTTTAGAGCAATATGTACCTACCATTATGTCACCAGACATATTTAGCGTTTGGCCGCTGTCATCAATAGGTTATTATTCTTTAGCCTTTCCAACCTTAATGTCTGGCGCTTATCCTGTAAAATTACTCAATTCCTTTATGCCAGATCTAAAAATGATCAAATTAATTATGGATCACCTGAGCGAAAACAGCCAAAAATCTAGCCCTTTGCATAATGTTTTTTTACAGTATTTTCATGCCTTAAGAGACAAGTTTCAAGATGTGCGGCTGAGTTCTGAAATCCCTTTTCAAGATCTGGCTTTTGCATCTGATCAAAAAAAATTTCCGGATAGGATTTTTTGCGCCACCAGCGCCTTTTGGCGAGGTTGTATCAGTATACGCTCTCACGCTTTAAAACTTTGATAGTTTGCAGCCTCTCTATTATCCGCTTTTGGGTCTTGAAGAACAGGAGAAAGGAATTTGTCCGTCAACACTGCATGAGATCGCTCTTTACCACCGGAATTATTTTTAATCCAGTTTAAGTCTTGGGTTAATTGCCATTGCTCTACTGAATATTTATTTGCGGGTTGGCATTTTCTAAATTCTTGCGCTACAAAATGCTGTAATGCGCTATCCAGCTGCATACGCTGCGTCAACGCTACTTCGCTGCCGCCTTCAGGCTTTGAGGCTTGTAATCCTGCTTGAATGCAAGCCCCTAGCATTAATGCGCGTGTTAACTGAATATCGATAGCGGGAACGGATTCACCCGATTGGTCAAAATTGACGGGAAACCCACCATTGACGAGCGTCATTTTACCGCCCATTTTCGTGTGATATACAATATCGCTACGATTATCCAGCTCAATAGAACGCTCGGTATCCAAGGCTTTTCTGAGAGAATAAAATTCCTTATCCTCCGAAGTGCAACTAATCAATTTTTTGCTGCCTACCATTTCTTCTAGTAAACTGCGCTCCGACTCTTTAAGCGTGTCTTTTCCCGTACAACCCAATATATAATCCGCTCTTGCTATAACCGCATTGACATTTTGCGCCCGGTATAAATTTTTATGAATGAATCCATTAAAAGCGTCTTTGCTTTCATCAAAAGCGACTACTGTGTATCCTCGTTGTAGAAGATAGTTTGTCACGCTAGAACCAATGGCTCCATTGCCAATGACCCCAAAGACCGTCTTTAAATCAATATCTGTGCGTGTTCCTAAAGCCTTGTGCAGTTTTTTAACAATGGCTTCTACAATTAAGGGAGATTCTAAATGACGTTTGATAGCACTCGATGCAACTTCTATCAATGGAAAAGGCAGCGAATTGATAGCAGGGCTGTATAAGCCTCCGCGCGTTTGTTCAATCGCTGCCATCGGATATTCGAAGCACAAAAAGCTTGGCATCGTCTCCAAGCTATGACCACCTTCATCCATCACAATAATGCGTTTAATGTCGCTTCTTTCAAGGTTATCGACAAAATGATACCAGACATGTTTGAGATGGGTGCGTAAGTGCTGTTGATACTGCCCTGCTGATTCATAAGTTCTTTCCAATTTAAAATATTTAAGACCAAGCCCTTGCCTTAAGAAATCTTCCGCCTCCTTGGAATCCGAATACCCTTTGCCCGAAAGATAGATATTATGGGGCTTTACCTTAAAATCTTCTATCAAATGCTTAAAAAGTGGACTATTAGTTCGGAGTATGTGCTGTACGCTAAAAAAGGCAGTATCCTCAAAATTGACAAGCCCTTTTCCGGCTTTAGCGACCGCTTTAAGTACGGGCATATCCGGTATATGTTTAACAGAGTGTGGCATAGTGGATAAATGTAAAGCATGTGTAGTCATTTTTGGTAATGGCGCAACTGTTATTTTTTGAGTAAAAAACCTTTTAAGGAATTGCAATCGTATTTTCATGTCTTGAATGTTTTTCATAGTGAATATCCTTTTTGTTCAAGCTAAACTTTATTTTTTGCTGCCATAGTCAATATAAGCTACTAACTTCGAGCAACCCAGATTCTAAGACAAAGCGTTTTATTTTCACTGAAATTGATTTAAAAAACACCTGCTAGATTAGCCCGCTGTTTTTGGGGGTTAATTCAGCGGGATAATTTTGCCCTCGAAATCCATGGGCAAATATTGGGGTAACCAAACCTGTTTATTTATTTTTACAATAACCGTACCAAAGGCTTAAGGATTAAAACTTTAGTGAAGGAGTGAACACAATGCGACAAGGTGACAACGGGAGCGATCAGGAAGGTGTTTTTGAAGATGAACTGTGTAATCAGTGTATCGAGAAAATAACCCATTTAGCAGCGTTAATAGAAATTGAAGAAAAAAAACTATTCAAAGCGATGCAAAACGCAAAAATAAGGCCATTGTCGCTAATCAGCACTCTTTTTTGAGGTGGGTCAATTTTGTAGGTTGTCGACATTTTAACCGACTTGCTTTTTCTGTGAGTATTTCTTTGCTTCGGGCATTAGTCTGACATGTTTTTTTAATGCAGCCATCAAGAACATTTCAGAGATGTTAAGCTCATATGGCCATAATCCCCTTGTGGAAATCTTCATTTTAATAAATAATGCTTAAGAGATGTAATTTTTAAAATATTGTTCAAGGGAGGTTCAAAAATGTTCCGTTATTTGTACTTAATCTTAGTGATGATATTATTTGTTCCGGTACTATCGGCAAAAGTGATTGAATCCTCAGATATTGCACATATAATCTCGTATAGCGATCAAGACACACTAGTTCTGTTAGATATTGATAATACCGTTATACAATTAACGCAATCGTTGGGTACTCCCCAGTGGTTTTCAGATTTTTATAAGAAAAAGCGATCAATGGGTATATCTCATGAGATTGCAACGGCAGAAACGTTACATATTTACCTTAAAGTCAACGAACTTTCTAATTCAAAACCGGTAGATTTAAGGACATCTGCAATTATACAAAAATTACAAGAACAAGGCATTATTGTTTTAGCTTTAACTTCAAGAGACGACAAATTATTTAAAACAACCCTTAGACATTTAAAGCCCACTAAACTCAATTTTAATCTTGGAAAATTTAAAGATTATCAACTTAAGCTCAAAGTTGGAGAAAAATCTAAAGTTCAAAATGGGATTATTTTTGCAGGCGGAAAGCATAAGGGGGCTTGTCTAGAAGAATTTTTTTCAATGGTAAACTGGATGCCAAAAAGAGTAATTTTTGTTGATGATCAATTAAAAGCTATTCAAGAAGTAGAATCTAGTATTTTAAAATCGGATATTGATTATATAGGCGTTCGTTATGGATACTTAGATAAGCATGTAAAAAGCCACAATTTAAAAGTATCAGAGTTACAATTAGAACACTTTAATAAGAGTGGTCAAATAATGTCGGATGAAGCCGCTTTAGCTGTTTTGAAACAAAGAAGCGATTAATTTTGTATTATTTTTACGGCTTTAACAAGTAAATCTTCAAGGCCAACGTGATAATCTCGTATTGGAATTTTTTTTGCTTTAATATCTTCTATGGATACCCATGCAGGACTTAATATACCACATTCTTCTTGTTGGGCTGTAGTGACCTTACCCGAAACAATATCGGCTAGAAAGAGTATACAATGACTACAAGCATTTTTTTTTAGTGACCAAAAGTAATAATAACTCCCTATGTAGTGTGTTATCTTGGATTCTAATCCTAATTCTTCTCTGATTTCTCTCATGGCACACTCTTCAAAAGTTTCAGAAATCCGCTTTTCAAAATTAGCCTCAACTTTACCACCAGCCGGTTCATATCCAACTTCATTATCGATAGTTCTAGTCAATAGCAAAATTTTATTATCAGTTTTACTTCTTAGCATGACTTTTGCAGAAGGATATTGTATATCGTATTTCATCTTTATGTCAGAGATCATATCGGTTATTGAGAAATTCGTTTTTGTCAACAATAGTCGTCTGAACATCAGTTGTATTAATGTTTGGAACAAGACAAAAAGCTATTATTGAGTAGCGAAAAGGAGTTCTAGCGGGTAAGGCTGCATGAGGCGTTGGGTTAAGAGGCAAATTAATTTTTTTCAAACAAGCGCCTGGAAACAAAAGAGAAGACGTAGTACTTTCTTGTTTATCAAATTGTCGTTTTGGAGCTACAAGGTTACTGGCATCAAATGGATCCATGTAAGACCCTAAAATAAGTCTATCATTTACAACGTCATTATTATCTAACACTAAAGTAAGCCCGGACTTATCATAATGTGGGGAAGTACATAATTTTTCATTACCAACGTATCGTAATATTTTTATAATAACAGTCAGTTCTTTCCTTTCTGAAAACAAGGATTTTTTTAAATTTGGAACGCTCGTATCTAGGCTGTTGATAGCTTCATTTAAAATAATTTTAGCTTTTTTATCTACATAGTCGAGGTGATTTAAAAATATTTTAAAAAAATCAAACTTGTTGAGTATAGATGGATATCTTTCTTGAATGAGTGAGTAATACTCACTGCTGTATTGAAAATATATCTTTTGATCTTTTTTAGTTAATTTTTGAGTGCAATCACGGTATCCCATTGGGGCACCACAAAAAACATTGCTATAAAGCGCTAAAAAATCTTGTTCAATTTCTGCTACCGTTTTGGCAAAAGCATTGTCTTTAGCAATAAGCTCAATTAAGTTATTAAAGCAATTGTAAAATTTTTTGTAGTATTTTTTGCTAACATAAGGATTTTCAATTTCACAATAACCATTTTCTAAGATGCTTTGATAAATATCTGGCGTTTGACTATGTTGTCGATGTTGTCTTATCATTACACATTCCTCCTAGCCCATTATACATGTATCTAAAGGCTTCTAATAGGATTAGCTCTTCACCTTGCGATGAGAAACTAAACTATGAAAGAAAGTCAACCAAGTCAATATGTTGTTTTACAAGATATACTAATAACACTTTTTTTGTAATAATATAGTCGTTCCTATTTGTAGGAAATGTTAAATGGAGTAAGAATATGGGTTGGGACGATATAAAACAAAAAATTAAATTTTTTAGGAAAAAGGACTCGAATGATTTACAAAATTTTTTATCTCATATGCCAGGAAATTTTTATTGGAAAAACAAGGGGGGGCATTACTTAGGCTGTAATGAAGGAACTTTAAAATTATTAGGATTAGAACAAAAAGATTTTATTGGAAAGACAGATTATCAATTGTGGTCAGTTGAAGAGCAAAAATTAAAAGATTCTGAAAAAGAAGCCATCGCTAAACAGAAGCCAATTACAGTAGAAATAACGATAACTCTTGATAACAGTGAACCAAAAATTCTTTTAGTCACCATTATCCCTTGGGAAAAAGACAGGGAAACTATTTTAATCGGTCATTTAAATGATATTACTGATCAAAAAAGAAATGAAACAGAATTAAGAGAAAAATATAATGCAACCGCGTTATATCTTGAAAAAATTGTTGAAAGCTCCCCGGGTAATATCTATTGGAAAGATATGAATGGCATTTATTTAGGCTGCAATTATAACACGGTTAGGGTATCAAATTTACACTCAAAATTAGAAATTATTGGAAAAACAGATCAAGAGTTGTGGCCTGAGTATGCTGAATCCATTCGGGAGAATGATTTTATTGTTTTAAAAACGGGGCAGGCTATTGAGAAGCAAGAAGATGTAGGTGGGCGTGTTTATTTGTCAACAAAAACGCCACTTCGTGATGAAAAAAATACCATTATTGGAATAATTGGAAATTCTATTGATATCACTGTTTTAAAGGAGCACGAATTAAAATTAAGAAAAATAAAAGAAGATTTGGAAGTTGCCAATAAAATAAAAACGGAATTTTTAGAAAATATGCGTCATGATATTCGCACGCCGTTGTCTGGTATAATAGGCCTTTCAGCGATTCTTAAAACAGAAAAAGATAGTTCTAAAATAAAAAAATACACAAGTCAATTGGCTGAATCGAGTGAAGAATTACTTCGTTTTTTAAATGAAATTTTGGAATCTTTGAATGTTGCTTCTGGTGAAATACCGATTTTAGAAAAGAAATTTAATTTAAAAACAGTTCTTGAAAATGTTATAAAACTTCATCAACCCAAAGCTAATGAAAAAAAACTCAGTTTAGAATCTTATTTTGATGCGACTATTCCAAAATATATAGTAGGGGATCCGATTCGGATTTATCGTATTATTCTTGAGCTATTGGTCAATGCATTGAAATTTACACAAGATGGGTCTGTCAGTGTTTCTGTAAAACTTGCTAAAAAAGAGGGTCGAAATATTGTTATTAAAATTGAAGTAGAAGATACGGGCCCAGGTGTTCCAATAGAGCAGCAACAAGAAATTTTTATTCGTTTTAGACGTTTAACTCCCTCTTATTCAGGAATATATCAAGGTTCAGGGCTAGGGCTTTCTATTACCAAACAATTTATACAAGAATTACAAGGTGAAATTTATTTAGAAAACCCAGCTAAAGGGGCTAAATTTGTCTGCTTGATTCCCTTAAAAGAATCGCTACTTGATGATGTCTTAGAAGAAGCTCTTAATCTGTCAATTGTACCACAATCTCTATCGAAACCCGATTTAAGAAAAACGAATACAAAAGAAAAAATGACTTATTTCACGCCTAAACAGAAAAGTCATATTTTGATTGTGGAAGATCACGCGCTAATTGCTAACATTGAAAAAGAATTGCTTGAAGCATTAGGGTGTGAAGTGGAGATTGCTTGTGATGGAAACACAGCAATTGAACTAGTCAAAACCCATTGTTATGATTTGATTTTTATGGATATTGGTTTGCCGGATATTGATGGTTTTGAAGTCACTAAATATATTCGTTTGCATGAAAATGCTTCTCAACATCCCGTGCCGATTATAGGGTTGACCGCCCATGCGAATTCAGAAAGAAAGAAGCAAGGCTTAAATGTCGGAATGAATTTAGTATTAATAAAACCATTAACAGAAGAGACAGCTATTACGGTTCTGCAAAATTATATTCTGCGAATTCAAGCTGGAGAGCAGTTAATTAAGATGGAATAGAATATGGAAATTATTTGATATTTGGAATGTGTATTTGGCTGAACATTTACGAAAGTATGTCTTTTGTTATAAAATCATTGCCAATGAGGTGTATGGTTGCCTGTTCATTATTGTTAAATTTTTCCACAATGTTCTCAATGATTATTTTTTGATGTTGATTAAATACTGCAATATACTGCTCACGGCGCTTCGCTCTACTAAGCCCATTAAGCGAGCCTAAATCATCCAATATATAACCCGGGATGTAAGCTATTATTATGTGCTTGTTGTATGGGACTTCTACTCTTATTGTGTCACCAGCTTCAGTCAGTCTAGGCTCAAAAGTGACGTCTATGAGCATTTAAGTTTCCTTGAGAACAGAAGTAAGTTAGTTATAATGTAAAAATTGAAAGCTTGTTGTCAAGTTTTTTTAGCGTTGGAAGAGAATAAATAAAAAAATTTGAGATGTACGCCATTCAAAAATTTAGGACTGGTTTTGATATTTTAAGGAAGTTTCTAAGACTTGCACGCTAAAATTTAGATTGTTAGCCAGAATTTTAAGTGTTTTCATCTATCGTGATGTTTTCAGTGATCTTAAGATCACAACTATTCTCGGGGAATAATTCATCTAGTACATGCTCTCTAAGTGCTGTAAGGCATGCGCTTTCAATATCTGAAGCCTTAAGTTTTTTGGCTGCATTTTCAATAACAATGGTAAATTTTCCTGATTTTTCTCGTCTACAAGAAACAATAGGCAGATTATTTGAGCTTAAAATGACAGATTCAAATGTGTTAATAATATCTTTGGCGGTAGCAATTAATCTACGCAGCACTTGTGACGCGGGTAAAAATCCGGTTTCTGTCATGTTTTTTTGAATTACAGCAGCCTCTGTTTTGATTCGTTCTCGGGTTTCGACTTTCTTTAATAAGAGAGAGAGCGTATAGACCGGCTTTATAGGAACATCCATTTTGGTTTTAAAAAGCGCTGCAATCCAGTCAACTTCAAACACCTCCGCAGCACTAATCATTTTAGAAATGCTGCCTTGTGAGAATCCCATTATTTCAGCCATTTCAGCTTGGCTTTTAAAGTGCCCAGACTTCATTTGTTGCGCAAAAGAAAAGGCGCGTTCGAATTCGGAAATGTCCTTTGAATTCGCGTTTTCAGCATGCATTAAGATCATACAACTTTTATTGTCTAGATCGGTAACGCGAGCTGTAACACGTTGATTGAGAAGTTGAGAACAGGCAAAGGTTCTACGGACACCATAAATGACTTCATAGTCATAATCAGCATCTCCTGATGAGTTCTAACCAAAATAGGATCTAACTGACCCTCTCGTTGTATGGAATGAATGAGATCTACGCAACGTGCTTTAGTTAACCAAGCGCTGTCGCGATTGTGATAAGGCCAAGGTTTACATCGCGTAGGATTGATGTCAACGAGCAGAAGGGGATGTATTTTTGCTTTTAAAGAGTGGGGAGCAGCCTCAATAGTGTTTTCAATATGAGTAAGTTCACTTATCTCTTTCTGCTCAGTAGTATTAGAAGGGAAATTTTCTTTAGGCATTTGAGTATCCCTTCAACTTTTCCATTTTTAGTCCTGTAATAATTTTAAAAAAAATCCCACGTGCCACATTAGTCGCTTCGTAGTATAAATTCAACTTAATGTTCGAAACAGACAAAGACATTTATTATGAGAAAAACGAAATTTTATTCCATTTTACAATTTTAAAATGGTTAAAATGATTTTTGGAAAAGAGAAAGATTTTTTGTGACAGGTAAGGAATTACTATAGATGATAAACTGTATTGGGCTTTGTTTTAAACAAGTTAAATAAATTGAAAAAATCTGAAAGCTGGTATGGTATTAATTTGGTTTTTGTTATACATTAGGCTGTGTTCGTAATCCGCATAGCCTATTCAAGGATCGTCCATATCAAAAAGGAGTTAAAATTTAAGATGCATGCAAAACAAAACACATTGACTCAACCCAAGGGCTCTGATTTCTTTACTTATGGTATTTTACAGCTATCCGCTCATGCAACAGTCACAAGGATAGAAAAATCACCAACAATCATGCGATATTTGAGTCTCAAATTTATACAATGGGCAAATAGCATTTTTGTTATAATAAAGCCGTTGTGGACACGCAATAATATTACGCTTTCTGATTTTATGTGGATGGAGCCTAGTGACTTTATGCATCAGATTATTTTGCAAAAGCGCATGCAAAAGCGCATGCAAAAGGAGGCAGACAAGCAATATAAAGAGGGTTCTTAATTTGATTTTATACATGGAAAAACCGCGATCTTGAAAGACATTGTGTATATTAGTTTTTGGATTTAACTGTTGCTAAGGAGAAGATAATGCTTTCTACTGAACCGAAAGAAGAGGCTGTGTTTCATGTGGCTTCGATACAGATGGATAAAAAGGAAAACACAGAAATAACATTAGAGCAGCAGTTGTCATTAAAAAATTACAAGACTAAAGGATACGGTGATTGTGCGTTTCATGCAGCATTGGGTGAATGGGATGCAGCTACTTCGCAATTTGTTTGTAATGATGTTGGAGAAGTACGAAAAAAAATCGCCAATGCAATTAGACAATGTAAGCTTGGAGATCTTATATATAAAGCAGTGCGAGAAGCAATGCAGCATATAATAGGTTGCGAACGCTATTCTGGAAAAGAAATTAATAAAGTCAGAAAAGCATATCAATCGTACTGTAGTATAAATTCCTATTTTGCTGAAGTGGCTTGGCAAGAATTTGAAGGAGCACTGAAAACAGACGCTGAGATTTTTGAGTATGTTAAAAAAAATACACCACCAGAAAAAGCACATTTAGATCTAAAAAATCAATTTGCTGCTTGTTTAAATATAAATGACGAAGAGTTATATGGTAGAATTTATTCATTGCCTGATCTTCAAAAGAAGTTTAAAGCTTACAATGATGCAACAAATAAAGATTTCAAACTAGATGATTTTTTGAAAAAACAAGCACTCTTAGATGAATATGCGGATCTTATGGAACGATCATCAGAGACGCATGCATCTGGATATTGGCTCTTGCCAGGAGAATTAGAAATTGTCGCGCGAGTCTTAGATATTACTATTAACTTTTATCTCACGGATAGTAACACTAAAGAAAAAAGAAAGGTGGAAGCGTATAACCCAGGTTTTCCTAATCCAAAAATGGTTTATTTTAATGGAGTTAACCATTATGAAAAATTTGCTAACAAAGGACAATATATATCTAATACGCAAAAAGATGAATTTGAAAATAGTGTGTCTTTTTTAACTTATTCTCTCCCTTCAAATAAATCACCTTTATTAGGCTATGGAAATCATCCAAAAGCCGGCTTAAGAAAGACATTACATGGAGATATTTACCAATTAAAGCTATTAATGCTTTTCTTAAGGAGAGGTTTGGATAATCAGTATTCTGCTTATGAATTAGCTACAGAAGTGGAATCAGCAGGGAAGTTTGACGACGTAGTATTTAAATATTCTATAACTGGTGAAAGCAAAGAATTAGAGGAGTTTAAGTATCGTTATTTACAAGCTAAACATAGTCTTCAAGATGGTAAAGTAATTACGGAGGATAATTTATTAGCAGAAGAAGATACAGATTTTAGTTTGCAAAAATATTTTATCTCTTATCTAAGAGTCAAGGAAAAAACTGTAAATGGTAAGTTGCAAGATTTTATTATTTGCACCAACATTACTTTTGATTTTAGCGGTGATAATGATCCAAGTAGAATTATAAAATTTAATGATGCTCTCTATATAATAAAGGAAAAGGAAGCTATTTTGAACATTAGCGGTTCAAGAGAATCGATACGTTATCGCTTTAAGCCAGAATTTAAAGGAAAAGAAAGAATATATGAAATACTTAAAAATTCCGCTTTAATAAAACTAATTGATGCCATTATAGAATGTGTTTTAAATAGAAAATCATTAGATTTAAGAACACCTATTTTTAAAGAATATCATTGCGCATTAGTTAAAGAAGTTGTTAATGTTGGTACAAAGCAATTTCATTTTAATTTTATTTGCAACGTGGGGTTGTCTGCAAGCACAAGAAAATTCAGGGAAATTCTTTTTAAAAGAATAGCAGATATAAAGAAATTTTCGCCATTAGTAAATTATGATTTTGAAGTTCAAAAAATAATTGGCGGCAACAAATATAATTATATTTTGATATTAGATTCAAAGCCGCCTGAAGAAAAGAGAGAAAAAGCAGTTTTTTATTTAATAAAAAAAGAAAAGGAAGATGTTAGTGCATATTACTATAATGACTTTAGTTGGTGTGAAGTGTCAGCGCAAAAAATCGCCGTGTTTGACAATCTTTTAAATGATAAAATAAAAATTGATGATCCATTTGAAATTAAAAAAATACTGTCAATTTATAATTGTGTCCCAACAGAAATGCTTAGCATTTCATCTACTTTTGGAAAACCTTCACAAAATAATGATATTTTTGATTTGCCAGATGGAGAAAGTATTACGAATAAGGAAATTGATGAATTTTTAAGTCTGTTAGTATTTGCAGTAAATCAACCAAATGAGATGGAGTTAGGGAAGATTATTGCAAATGAAATTGGAGAACAATTTAACTTAATCAATAGTAAATTAGTGTTTAGTTATTTTCAAAAAGAAATGCTAGATTGGATGAAGGCTCAAGAGGGGAAATTCATTACTCATGAAAATGCAGCAGAATTTTTTGAACATGCAAAACAGACTATTGATCAATTAATTTTAATAGGCCCCACGCTAGACTATCGTGCTATACTTGAAAAAACTAAAATAGTTTTTGTAAACTCAGGGGATTTAAAAACTTTATTAGATACAGAACAGCAGGTTTTGTTCTATCTTGCGCCTCAAACTACTTTTCTAACTAGTGTTAAAGTGTATCAATCTTTACAAGATATTGAAGGCTTTAAATTTAAGCTAGAGGGTGGCTATATTTTTGTTCGTATAGATTCTTGTATCAATTTGCAAAATCGTTTAATCAACGCTTTCAAAGAGCCAACATGTGAATTATTACTTATTGAATGTAACAAACAGGTTGATAAAAAAGATGCTAAAATATTGTATAATAAGCTATGTGACGTTTTAAAAGTATTTCCTGAAAAAAAGATTGTTTTAATTGTGAAAGAAAGCGAAGAGTTAATTGAGATATTTAAAGAAAAAATGTCTTGGAAGAACGTGTCTGATCAAGAAAATGGTTTCAATGAATTTTCTGCAATCTCTCAAGCTTCTTTTGCAGAAAAAACGATTACATTTCAAGGGATATCGACAAACTTTGGCAATCTTGTTTCAAAAGAAAATTTACAAGAAGTTGTTAAAGGTGGTGCATTATTAGAACTTTTAAATTCTGAAGAAATTATAATTGATCCAATACAACCTAGTTTAAGTGATTTAGATTCCGGATTTTATACAGATAGAATATTGTATCGTAGAATACAGATAAGCAAAGAATGTCTTAAAGAAAATTGTTCTGATTTATTTTGCATTAGTAATATAGACAAGGAAAAACTAGCTTTATTAATAAAGCCAGGTGAGCAGTATAGATATTTTAGTGATAAAGAACCTAACATAGATAACCCTGCGCGTTATATTATATTAGATGACAAGGAGGCGCGAGAACAATTTCAGGAATTGGCAAAAAATTTTACAAAGAAAAATATTCATTGGCTTAGAACAGATGAAAAATATTTTATTTGGCAACAATCTTGTGGTTCCGTGGGAGGGATTCGTAAACATTTGGTCGATCATCTTGATGTTGATAATGAACACGATATTAAATCAATTGAAGAAAATATAATTATTATTTCAGCAGAACCAGGGATGGGTAAGTCTGCCACAGTAGATCATTTTGCAGATCTAATAAAAAAGAAAGACAAATCCCTTTGGGTGATTAAAATTGATTTGAAGACTCATAAAAAATTGATTGATATAACAGATTTAAAAAACATAATTAGTGTAGGCAAATTTTTAAGTGAGGCCCTTTTGTTATCTGAGTTAGGGAGAAGTTTTTTACAATATTCACTAGAAAAAACGGATGGAAAATTGGCTTTGTTTCTAGATGGATTTGATGAAATTTTATCTGAGCAACAAGTAAAAATTATTCAATTTATGCAAATTTTGCAACGTGATGCTAAGTTATTAAAGATGGTGGTTGCTACCAGGAAGCACATGCAGGAAGATTTGGAGGATGCGCTTGGTATTTTTTCTTATAATTTAAAGCCTTTTTCTCCGACAGATCAAAAAAAATATTTAAAAGATTTTTGGGGAAAAATTGTCAAACCATCAATTCAGTCTGAGCAGGAAATAGAAAAATTTAATAAATTTTCGGATAGACTATGCAAATCTTTCTCTGATGCCACACGAGATAAAGATCTTGAGTTTATGGGTATTCCTTTACAAACTAGGTTGCTTGCGGAAGCATTTCAAGAAGATTTTAATAAATATTATACTGGCAATGAAGAAGTTCAATTGCCTGAAAAATTGGATGTGCTAGATTTATATCGAAAATTTCAAAGCACGAAATATGTTATTTATTTTAATGAAAAGGAAAAAATTGATTCATTTTTTAACCCTGCTTATAAAACCTTAATTGCAGATTCATTAACAAAGATACATGGATTTTTAGCTTTTAAGATTTTGTTTGAAACATATGCAAATGAAATTTTTAAAGATAGTGATCCATTTTTGTTAACAGAAAACGATGTCAGGCTTGTTGGGATTATACAATTTTCAGAAGGTAAAATTAGTTTTGTTCATCGTATGTTTGCTGAATATTTCGTTGCCGAACTGTTAGCTAATCGCTTAAAAAAACCGCAGAACCATCTGTTACATCAAGAAGTAACAGAGTTTTTATTGTTAAATATTTTCAAATCACGGAATTCTGTTATTTTGAATCTCTTAGAACAGCTGGTTGTAAAAGAAAATAATCCAAACTTAACGATGGGTTGGCAAAAAATTTGTTTGGCTGTTTTATTAAAAATGGATCCTATTACTTTAAAAAATCATAATAAAATTCATGTTGCTGAATACGCAATTGATAAAGCCAATAAAAATGAAAAATTTGTTAACGTTAAAGAGTTGTCAGCCAGAATAGAAAGTTTTTCAAAACAATATTTGAAACCAAGAGATGTGTTTGATTTTTTTGGAACTTGCTACCAGGACATTTTAAAGGTGAATGATATATCATTTTTAGAATTTGCTTTAGATAAATTTTTTTCTATGGCAAAAAATCGTGAATTTAATATACTTAAAAATGAAATCTTGAAAAAAATTAATATGCTAAACAAGCATTATCTCATCCAGTGTTTTTCTCAAAATAAAGAGGGCGAGGTAAAAGTAAAGTATGAATTACTAGCAAGTTTTTCAGATATTCCTCCAAGCGATGATCCACGCGGGCGAGAAGTTGCTAAAGATGTGAAATTAGAGCTAGAAAAGTATAAGAAAAAATTGGATATTTATAAAGCATTGAAATTTTTGCTAGAACATGAAAATAAATTATACAATATTGAATTTCTTGATACGTTGTCGGAAGAAAAAATTCTATTTTTGCGCATAAAGAATTACATGTTTAATAAATTGATGCTAACAAGATTAATATCATTTTTTTCTCCCGCCTGGAAAATTGACACAGATTTCAAACAAATATTCAAAGAGCTATTGCTGCAAGTAGATAAATTTGATGCGGAAATTGTTAAGAAATTTTTTATTTTTAATAAAGAACATGATTTTTTGAAAAGACTTTTTAATAAATTTCCTGAATTGGATTTAACTGAAGAGGAAGTGTCTCTTATTTATGAAGGGCAAGATCTCTTATGGCTCGAGTGTAGTGGTATTGAGATTTGTTATGAGTTAAAAATTTTAACTCCTAAAATGGTCGAATTTTTTGTTAATGTTCTTAATACAACACGAATTAATGGTTATCATACAAGGTATGCAGCGAATATTTTTAATAAATTAATCTTGCCTCTAATAAATATGCAAAGATCAAGTTCTGTCATGCAGATTAATCCTTTGTCTTTAATCCAAATGGTTGCAACTTTTATAAAATTTTCATCTGAACATAATGTAGGGATATCATTAAGAGCAGATCAACTTGAAATTGTGTTTAAACTTATAGAAAAAATATTTGAGTATCCTTTGCTTTCTGCTGGTATGCTGGCAATTAATATCCAAAGTCTGCTTGTTATTTCTGATGCATTGCAATTAAAATTAATTAATACAAATGAAAAACTTTTAGCGTTAGAGCCAACGAGTGATTTCGGTTATGAATTAAAATTGAAGCATAAATCTCATATAATATCTTTATTGGTTTTTAAAATGGAAAAGCCTAATGAAGATTTTTTATTAGAATGTCATAAAGCTATTGAGAAGATGTTTCCATTGCCTGGTGACTTTATGCTGCAACGCAACATGGTAAATTCTAAACGTAAAGAAAGCAATGTTGTCGAAGAGCCCGCAACATTGAAAAAGAAAAAACTAAAAAGAGCAATGTCAATATGATAAAGTATGATTTTTCGGAAACAAAATTGTTATAATTATCTGCAATTTTTTATAGGAAATTATGATATAGCTTTTACTTACAATAGAGGAGTTAACTTGTCAGAAAGAAATAGAGGCCGAATGATATGAGAAAGACTGTTGCGAATAATATTTTACGTTATCATTTTTGAACGGCATACTTAAAGGGGTATTTACAATATCATGCAGGAGCATTTAATCAAAAGGGATCAGGTTACCAGGGTAGCAAGCGAACAACTGGATGAGTTTAGATCTATTTTTTTACAACCAGGGTTAGAAAATTCCTCGTTAAGATCCAGTGTGCCTTATAAAGTGTTTTGTGATTTAATGGGTGCAATTCGATTCACCTCTGAAGAAGAGGGTTCTGATGGGCTGTAACCAGTTCCTCCTCAGTCTCGCTAATTACGCTAGAAGTGAAGCATATTTTTTGTATTGCATGAGAAACGAACAATTGAGATAATCTATGCGAGTCAAAATAAAATCTAAGGTTGTTAACTATGAGTGTTTCACAAGAATCATTGCAATCAAAGTTACCTGGTGCTAGTAGCGCAGTTGGGGCAGATAATCAGTCGTCTCAAGATACCCTTTCTCAATCGACTCCTACAGCGATCTTGCATCGCTTTAATCGCCAAACACACGCGACTCACCAACAACCAAAACCAGCTCGTCTGTATGTTGAGATTGGCGATTATCAAGTTGGGTATCATACCGGGGCACAAATCAAATATTTTGGGGAATATAGAGCATACAGAGTGCGTCCAGATTTTGTTTCCTTCCCGCTCGAACGTTGTGATCCGCTGCCGATAGAACAAGCGGGTGCAATTAAATTTTTCTTTACATCCGCCATTGAAGGCGCTGTACCTGTACCTGGACAGTCTGTGCATATTATAGCGCCTAATATCACTCAAGTAGTTGTGGTTCGTGCAAAATCAGAAAGTAATGGTCATACGGCGCAAGTTTACGTTGGTATTGATTTGAATAAGTTTAAGTGTGCAGGCTATAAAGGTTGTAACAAGATTTATATCGGTGAAATATTAGCAATACAGCATAAAGATACACAACACGTTGAAATGACAGGATGCTATTTTGGGCCAAGCGCTAAGTACTTAGACAGCATGGTTGTCGGCAAAGAAATGAAGAATCACTTAGAAAATCCAATAGACTATAGCTGGAGCAGCCCAGTTTTTCAGCAACAGTTAAATAGATTATTTTGTAATCAGCCGGATACTTATTTTCAGCATGGTTGTTTAATGTCTAATAATTGTTATTGGACAAAGGATGAGAATAAATTAAAAAGAGGCGCTGCTCAGCGATTGCAGAGGGAAGCGCAGGCAGCATCTACAGCTATGCCTATCCAATCATCCATTATCTCTTGCAATATGACTCCATTAACATCAACCAGTTCTTTTTCTACGGTATCAGTAGCTGCGGTAGATGTGAAGCTGAGTCGTGAAACAATGGCCACCTCTAGTCATAGAGTAAACCCTGCTCTAGTTCAAAAACACCATCAATCTTCAAGGGGTGTTTCTAACGCCAAGGGTATGTTTTTGTCGCCGCATACGCAGCAGTTCACAAATCCTGCTCGAACTGTGACATCAACATCTACAAATACGACTATTATTTCTAGTACCAGCAGTAGAACTACTTCTGTTGATACTCATACCAGCACCTCAATCCCCGTATCTCTAAGGGCTTGTTTTAAACCTGGGTTATAGTTACTAGATACAAGAGTGGCGACTCAACGAATATTGTAAAAGTAGATATCGCACACTACAGGATCGATAGTATCTTTTTTGACAAAGCATCTCATGAAGAGCAAAAAAGTCTTGTTCATATTTTGGGATAGTTAACGGCTAGTGAGGCATAAACTCATTCTTTTCTTGTACCATTTTCATTATAATTTGGACTTCTGTCTCGCCCTATTACATTCCACACTTTATCAAAAAGCGGCTTTAATAGAAAACCAGCATCATCATTAATACCATTAATATATTGTTCATTAAATGAAAATTTGTTAACGGGTACTACAACTTCGTTTGATTTAGAAATAATTGCTTTCCAATCTCCGTATACACGTGTAATACCGAATTCACTTCCCACACACCGCCAAACCGAGAGGTATATAACAAATGGCGTGTTAATATTATTAAAGAAAGCAGATATTTTTTTGTACGATTTAAATTGACGAATAATTAATTCTTCTAAATCATTGAAATTTATTTGATCCATATTTTCAGATATTGTTCCCACGGCCTCAATAGTCCCATTTCTATACAGTTGCGTATAACTATACGGAGAATTGTTTTTATAATCTTCAGAAAAAAGGCCGTCTCGATTTGGCTTAACATCTCCTTGGTTACCTCTATTCATAGGAATTAAACAATCTTTAATTTGAGAATCATATAAAGCTGAAGAATAATCTGTTCTAAAATTAGATATGGGAACTAAATGCATGCAAATAACCGACCCTTTTTCTAGGCTGTGCTGTTGAAAAAGATCGACTTTATTTTCATTTATCTTTTTCCATCTATCCTCAATAAAGTTTTCAACGCGTTCACTATAATTAAATCCCAATATTTTATCGCTCAACATAGCTGTAGTCATTTCGGTCACCTTGTTATTTGTCCTTATGTAATATTTTTGATCAAGTTTGCTTCTATGTGGAAGAACCATGGCCTTAAGTATGTTTAAAACGATAATACCATTTCCATCTAGAGTTCTTATAAGACAAGGAGTTATTCCAACGAGTGGTGGATCTGTTTGCTCTCTAATAATATCAATGCTACGCCTGCTTATCTCATCAAAATTATTAATCTTAAAATCTGAAATTTCGGGTGTTCCATTTTTACCTTCCTTCACTCCATAAACTATAACGCCACCTTCAGCATTAGCAAAAGCACAAACATCTTTAATTAATTCACTTCTTCTTTTCTTCTCCACTTCCTCGTTATCACCTTTTTCTTTCCATATAGACTTATACTCTATTTTATCGTTTTCCATCACCCCCATTTCAATTAGGTTTTCTATGTCTTTTAGAGTTTTCAAGTGATACATATTGTACTCCTCATTCACATTCCCAAGCAGTGATGTTTAATATTGAAAACACTCAGATAAACAATATTTTTTCAATATTGCATCCTTTTATGGAACAAAGAAGCAGTATACGCAGAAAACCTCGTTGAGTAAAATTATGCTTTATGTTATGAATTTAACAAAAAAGAAGGCTTAAATTTTACTGGAGAAGATTCGCCTGTAAAGATAGACCACAATGAGCCTTTGGTATGGTCTAAAAAAGTTAATCAGCTTGAACCATTGCTCTTGCCACTAGGCTTGTAAAATTTATTTAAAATTCTTCTTGCCTGATCTCTGCTTATTTTAATGCCGAATTGATTTGAGATTTGCATTGCAATTCGCAAGTAATCGAACCAGCGGATTACGATTTTTATATGCTAAAACTAGATCAATGATTTCTTGATTGGAGCCAATTCTGCCAGGTTTTTTATAATTCTTATTTGAGAATAGACAGTTATATTTTTTCATGACTAAAGCTTTATGAAGTTTTAATAAAGTAGCGGGCTTAATTAAGATAGCCGGCTGTTGGCGCAAGCATATATTTTTTGCAATGGTAGCGCTCCTGCCACCTGGCCTTGATAACTTCAATAAAAGATTGAGTAGGTACATCATAGGTAGCTTTTAAGTCAATTACTTACTTTTACTTTAATATAAGAAGAAATGCTGCATAAGTCTGAATGTACAGGTGTAGGGTTTTTCAGATTAGATACAAGATATAAAACCGGCGGAAAACCCATACTAATATGTTATTAAAATTAGCTAAACCTTGCGTGTTATCTAACCATCTTTATTTATATGTAAATCTCTGCTCGTCAGCCCAATCTATCCACACCAACCAATGGTCGCTTTTCCCAAACGTTTCTCATGCATTGAGATTCAGAACTGGAACAGAGTTATCAATGAGTTTATCATTGAATGCGGAGATGGGGTTGCGAGCGTGGCAGGCAATGTGGGTAGTTGTCACTTACACAAATCACTCGGCAGAACTCCCTTTTTTATGATAAATTTCATCGTGAATATATTTTCTCCTCGGCGTGTTTAATCACGGCGCAAGAATGTAATAAAAATAACTTACTGATGCTTCAATTAAGAAGAAGCCGGTATATTAGTCCAAAAAGGGAACGGATCATGAGTTACCATTTAGAAAACGAGATCATGCTTATTGAAAAAAATGGTGATTGGTTTATACAAGAGTTTGATAAAGATGGGAATAAAATTGGAGGTGAGCAAGTTCCGTGGCGCTGGGGCTTATACTTTACTGCGGACGAACTTCACTACTCTTACTCAATGAAAATTTCAGACGAATCCGATACCGATAACAATGCGCATCAAAATGAAGATGAGGAAGTTATTACAGCCATATTGCGTCCAGGGCATTGCTCAAGTGATAAATATTTGAGGGATAAAGTCACATATTCAATGTTTGGTACTAACCGGACAATTAATAAATTTCATTTATGTATCTATAAATGTGAGACCGAGATAGAGGATGATAACGAGAAATGTAGAATGTGGGGAGAGGTCAGCTCCACGTCGGAAAATATAAATTTTGAATTTGAAACTACGGATGACGAAATGGGAATAACACTTTATCTTTCACCGGAACAATTTAATATAGCTGCCGAAACAATAAAAGCTAAACGTATAAATATATTGGAAATATATCTGGCGCGTGTGTTTGGCTTCTATTCTTGTGAATGGTCACGAATGATCACAACTGAAGAGATTAAGGTATTGACAAATTTAGAATGTCAAAAAGTTATAACGCCGCATGACTGTAAAATTGAGCCACATACATTGGGTAAAATTGGTAAATGCTATATGAGACTAATTCAGCATCATAAGTTTAATTTAAAAGGGGATCCATAATGGATAACCCAGATGTAGCTGCATGTAACCTAGCTACAGCTGAATGAGGCCTTAAGCTAGGCCGTAGCTGGTATTTGAGTAACCGCCCGGTAAAATACACCTATCGCTAAAATTGTTGTTCTGCTAAAAAATATTTTTAAATATTTAAGGAGCAGAGTAATGCAAACTATAGCAACGGATGATATCCAAGACACCACCACAAAACGTGCTGCTTGGTTTAAAATTATTGAAGATTATAACGCCAGTGGCCAGACACAGCTTAGTTTCTGCAAGCTACGAGCTATCAATAAAGACCAATTTGTCTATTACCTAGCGCAATGGCGTAAAATTAATGCCAAAGGAGCTTCAACGATACCCTTTCAACGAGTGGAAGTTGTAAAGCCTCACACAGATGGTAAATACCTTCTTAATTTTGCACCCGGCCTAAGCCTTGAATTTCCAAATGGAATATCGTTACAAGAACTCTCGGAATTGATCTGGAGCTTAAGGAAAATCCAATGCTAATCATGAGCTCTGAGATCCAGGTATGGGTTGCGTCTCAACCAACTGATATGCGTAAGGGCTGCTTTCGTTTAGCTGCTTATGTGCAGCAAGAGTTTCAACTCGACCCCAAAAGCAGCCAGTTATTTGTATTTTTTGGCAACGGTGGTAGCAAAGTAAAATTATTGCAGTGGGATCGTAATGGTTTTGTGTTGACGTACAAATGTCTGGCGGATGGACGCTTCAGGGTGCCTAAAGTTGACGGTAAAAAATACAAAATCAGTATGTCTGATCTTCATCTATTGCTTGAAGGTATAGATTTAACAAATAAACAGCGGTTGCGAGCAGTATAGCTAATAGATCAAGGTCTAAATGGATAAAAGCTCACAGACGGGTATGTATTAAATCTGTATCCTATCTGGGCTATGGATATCACTGAGCTTGTAAAACTATTGTCGGCGAAAGATGAACAAATAAACTAGCTTCTACAACAGGTTGGTAATCTACAGGCTCAGCTTGAGAATCTCCTCCGAATACTGTACGGTAAAAAATCTGAAAAAAAGCCTCCTGTTGCAAAGACTAGTAATAATGATGCAACAAATGTTGATAGCAATGCTCAATCGAATAAGCCAAAAAACAAACCCACTAGGAAAAAACTACCTGAAGATTTGCCTCGCGAAAATATACGCTATGAATTAACAGATTTCGAATTAACGTGTACTTTATGTCATAGTACCTGCAAAAAAATAGGCGAGGAAATAAGCGAGCAACTTGAAATAGTGCCAGCTAAATTGTTCGTTAAAAAACTTATTCGTTATAAATATGGGGGCAAAAATGGCTGTTGCGTCAAAATTGCACCAATGCCAATTCAACCAATCCCAAAAGGAATACCCGGCTCTGGGTTACTAGCAGAAGTAGCTATTAATAAATATCAAGATTCGCTGCCTCTTTACAGACAAACACAACGCTTTAACCGTCATGGGATCGATATTCCAGAATCTACACTCTGTGATTGGGTATCGCAAACAGCGCAATTGCTATCGCCGTTAGTGAAATTGATGCACCAAGATCAACTGAGTGAGTCTAAATTGCATACGGATGATACGCCAGTGCCGGTTTTAGCTGCGGGTAAAACTAAAAAAGGTCGGTTATGGGTCTATGTATCAGATCAAAACAACGCTCACCCCTGTACAGTCTATGACTACTCGACAACCAGAGAGCAAGCTGTACCACAAAAATATTTAAAGGGCTATAAAGGATATTTGCAAGCAGATGCCTTCCCTGGTTATGACATATTATTTAAAAGCGGCGAAGTCATTGAGGTTGGTTGTATGGCGCATGTTAGACGTAAGTTCTTCGAAATAGCGGAAATCGCGGGCCCTAATACATTAGCCGATGAAGCGATGAATCTTATAGGTAAAATTTACGCAATTGAGGATAAATGCCGGCATATAGGCTACCAAAAACGGTATTACTATAGAAAAAAATATTTACGGCCAGTGTATCGCAAATTACAGAGATGGTTGGTTCTTAAACAAAAACGAGTTATACCAAACCCCCCGCTTTATAAAGCAATTAATTATGCATTAAATCACTGGCGTGCATTGCAAAACATGTTTGCTGATGGCCGTCTTGAAGTTGACAACAATCTTGCTGAGCGTGCGATGCGAATAGTAGCGATTGGTCGAAAAAATTGGTTATTTGCTGGCAGCGACAAAGGCGGCCATAATGCAGCGATATATTATTCATTATTAGCATCGGCTAAGCAGAACGGATTAAATACATTTGAATATCTATCCGACATTATTGCCAAAATACCAAACACGCCGATTCGAGAGCTATCAAAGCTACTGCCGTATCATTACTCAAAATAGATTGCAACCTGTAGATTACCGGTTGCTTACCCTAATTATCATTATCGGCAATTGATTTAAGAAAAAACAATTGTCAGTTGTGGAAGACGATTTCACACAGATTGGAAGAGGATTTCACGGGTTTTCAGGGTATTTTTTATCTTGGAAAGGCGCAAGACACTCCGTGGAACAAACGAAATTTTTCAATGGAAAGGTTAACTAACTAGATAATTGCTCATTCGAAAATTTTTTTGCGCTCACTGGGTGGTAGATATTGATTTGTCGCTCCTTCGCCTTTCCCCAACCTTTTTCAGAAATTTCTAATACATTGATGTCGGTCTGTATTTCCTTCCTAACCAAAGGCTCTGCTAATAATTCTTTGATAGGAGCAACCAACGATAAGTGTGTCTCAAATCTTGTCACCACACTTCATCCCAGCTGAGATGATTTTGGAGTTGGCAAGCTTGCCTTTGATAGTAAACCTTGTCTCCCTGCTAAGCAGTTTTAAGCGCAAATGAGAGCCTATTTGTGACATTTTTTGAAATCCTCTACCAAAGATTCCACGCTTTTTGAATTTTACTTCAAAATATTTTATGCTTTTTGAAGCGCACTTCCAAATTTTTAAAATTCACTTGCCCAAAAAACAGCCAATACAAAAAACCATCTATCATTAAAAATGCTTAAAAAATAAGTAAATTTTCATACAGTATTAAAAGTAATTTAAAAATCAAATTGAAATCCTCTTTCAAAACTGACAAATTCTCCCTAGTACAGCAAAGCTTTTTGTGGCGTTTTCAACTGCTTAGCCGCCTTCTAAGGAAAAATAATCCTGCACAAGCTATTTAAGTTGGCTTTTATTAATTTTAGGGTGTATTTTCACACCATTGAAAGGAGTATATTGCTTATTATGACTAACTTTAAATAGGACACTAACATGACTGACTTTGAATATGAAGAAATGGAAAACGGGGAAATTCACGGCTACAATCCGACGGCAGATTTGAATGTGGAGAGCTTGGAGTCCACAGTAAACATGATGTCTCGTACATTTCCTGGCAAGCAACCTCAAGAATTAATACTTTCTCGATTTTTACAGGATAGAATAATAGCAGGGCAACTGATAAGTAATTTTTATAAGTCATTATTTCCAAATGGCTGTAAGATAGATGACAATTTACCCGAAGGAAAATGGTTTATTAAATTCTATTGATATTTATTTTATTAAAGACCAAAAAATGAAAGAACATATTTATATGCGAAGCAAGATACATTCACTATTTACCGAGTTATTAAGGTGCTGTCGATAATCTTTAAAAAAATCTGGCCCTTCTAGCCTAGGCTCTGACCACTCATATTGTCAGTTGGGTAAGGCGACTTTACACATTCGCTGCGAGACAGGGAGGCGGAGCCGAGTCGAGTAGACCCCGGTAGCCGTGTCAATACCGGACACATAGGTTACGAATTATACCGAAGACATAGGTAACACTCTAGGCCCAAAACTACTATGCATGCGCCACCATCCACACCAGCAAGGTAAACTTCATCTGGCGTACGGTAACCCAGTGCCTGATGTGGTCTTTCAGCACTGTAAAATACAAAATACTCGGATAGTCCAATTATTATCTATTCTGACGTGGTCCTCTTGCGCCATATCTTTCTCTTTGTTTATTCTGGGCTATTTGATTCTCACGATTTTTTTGCACCAATTCTTCAGCCGCAAGTTTTGTCCTCTCTTTTTTTGTAAGTCCCTTATGTTTTTCTTGTTCGGCAAGAACTTCACGTTCATTTTTCGTCGTATTTTTTTTATCCCTAATTTGCTTGTAATGAAATTGAATTGGAACAGGTTGTTCTTCGTTTAGATTAGACTGTTCTGAGGCCTGTTTAGATTTTTTTAACATCTTTTTTGCTGGTACGCTCATATGATATTACTCCCACATGTATTAACAATTTGAATAACTACATTAATCTCATTCGCCATTTTGACGCCCCGAAGAATTACCTCAAGTGCCACTTTCGTCTTTTGCTGCGCGCTACACACTAAAAGCTTTACGCTTTTTTTCACCATGACCCGCTCTTTCTCTTCTCGGTAGGCTCCTATCTTAAACTATCTCGAATTTTTGTCCTAAATTCGGGTTCCACTATACTATCTATGAACTTTTAAGAAAACATATAAAGCAATAAATCTAACTTTTATGTATCCCATACAGTGTTTTATGTTAATAAAATATACAAGAATGTTGTCCACTTGTAACATATGCGAATTCTAAATTTTATGGAAGTATGGGTTACGACACCAAAGTTTTTGTTATCGACAATATAATATGTCATTATTTTAATCATTCATTGCAAAACACTGTATAAAACTTGCGGGAGATTTGCGTGTTTTGGGCAGACAGTCTTCGACATAACGTGACAAATTGTAGTAGTTTGTGAATTCTAATTAGCAATGCGACAGCATCCCCGAGTGCTGTATATTCAAATTCTTAGGAAACTTGAGTAACAATCATAAGGAGGCTGCCGCATGTCTAATTATACCCGTCTTCACTTAGGGGAGCGACGTTCTATAGCTACTTTTCTGTCTATGGGGACTAAAACGAAAAGTATAGCGGAGAAAATAGGCCGTCATCGCTCAACGATCTATCGTGAGATCAAACGAAACAAGCTTGCGGAAGGCTATTTGCCAGGAAAAGCTCATGAGCTAGCTAAGAAGAGACATCCTTGTCCGCTTAATAAGATAGACACCGATCCAGAATTGAATTATTTTGTAATAAATGGACTAAATAAGGGATGGAGTCCTGAACAAATTTCTGGGCGCTTAAGGCGTTTTAAAAAAGGATTTTACGTTTGCCATGAAAGTATTTATCGCTACGTTTATCGTCATAAAAGCGAGGGTTTATATAAGCTTCTTGCCAGAAAAAAGCCAAAGCGGTGTTTTGGAATGAGCCGAAAATTCGGTCAAAAAGGTCAATTATTAAACCGAAATATCTCTTATAGGCCGGCGGAAATTAATTTGCGTAAGACTTTTGGGCATTGGGAGGGAGATACGATACACTTTGCTAAAGAGCAAGCATCAACAGTCACAACATTAGTAGAGCGTAAAAGCCGTTTTGTATTTCTGCGCAAAAATGGCTGTAAAAAGAGTATCGAAACAATGCAGGGAATTCGTGAAGTATCGAAGTTATCTCCGCGAAAGCTATGGCATACTTTAACGGTAGATTGTGGCTCTGAGTTTATGGAATTCCAATGGTTGGAACGTGAAGCGAAGCTTAAAGTCTATTTTTGTGATCCACGGTCGCCTTGGCAAAAGGGGAGCAATGAAAATACGAATGGGCGGCTCAGGAGATACTTGCCGAGGAATTTTAAGATAGACGAGACTAATCAAAAGAATTTAGATAAGATAGCTTATCTATTGAATCATACCCCAGAAAATGTTTGGGGTACAAAACGCCTAAAGAAGTGCTATCACAGTGCTGGCGGAGGCTTAGTCGCATTGGACTGTAGAATTTACACCTGGCTACGAACCAGATGCTGGAATAAATTTTTCGAAAGTTTTCCTTGCTAAGAACTCGCAATATATTACTGCTAATTCTTCCTGATCTAAACATTTTAGCTTCTCTATTTCAGCATCTTTTTGCATAAATTGAAGCAATAATTCCTTTGGAGTTTTAGAGTAAGCCTCTAAAAAAAAATCGAACAAATCAGTTATTTCATGTATTGGTTCATTGTTGCACTGATTATCTATTGTGCCAAAAAATGTCTTAGGATGTTGCTTATATGCTATGAATTCACTTTCAGTTAGCGGACAAGTCGCTATTATGCTTCGCTGTTTTTCGGGTGCCCAATAAACACAAAAGCAAATCTTATCTTTTTCTATGACTGTGGCATTTTTTAATATTCCCAAAATTTCTCCGCCATTTTTATCAGGAATTTTATAATTATTTCCTATTAGTAATCTATTTTCTGGTTTATGTCCAAATGAAAATTCAGGAACTTCACCGTCGAACGTCGAAGGAACATGTCGATGCGTGCGCATAGATTTTATTAGGGAATACATATCCTTATGTTTCTTCTTTGAATAATAATATGCCTTTAATGATTCGTGAAATGACGCGCAACCAAACTCCGGTATTTTAAAACCTAGGAACATCATTGTAGAATTGTAATTTACTTCATCTAAATAACGATGAGATGGATTGTTTGTAATAACCAGATACGCGGATCCCACTGTTTTTAGTTCAGTTTCTTTGCTTTTTATGACGTGTAATATTTCATTCGTGAGGGCTTGCTCCTGATCCATTTTGTTGTTATGCATATTAAGTTCAATAAATATTATTCGTGGATATGCCGATTGTTTCTTAAAAGCATTTCGTAGCTGATCGCCTAGACTAGCCTTAAGGGTTTTTGAAATGCTGGCAGTGTTTTTTTTCAGCCCGAAAGTTTCATGGCTATGGATTATTTTTGCTTCCACAGTATATTTATTTCCACTTTCAGCACAGGTTGCTATGCATTCAGTCCTCTTGCCAGCCATCCCACTTTCGTCTTCATATTCGATTTCAAACCCCGCTCGGATTAAGTTTGCAAACACTGTTGTTTCATAATAAGCACCTGGGAATTGATCTTTGTTTTTTAATCTTGTGATTAATTTGTTTTGTAAATCTACATTATGCTGTATGCAGTACAAATCATATGCAAGATGTAAGTATGCGTTGATAGCTCCAGTAGGTATAACAAAAGTTATTTCACCATCTTTAATAGATTTCTTTTTGTGTTCCTGCAAAAAATTATACCATATTAAAATTTGATGTTTTTCTTCGCTTGGTTTCCCTAGCTCGGATAAAAACCAATCTTGCCCCAATATGTTTATAATATAAGCAAATAAAAAGTCAGGAAATGTTTTCCAATTTTTAGAGTAATAAACATTGTCACCTACAGCAACAATTTTAGTATTATTAAAATCAATAGAAATGATATTTTTTCCTAGCCCTTGTTGATCTTTTGCTCTCTGCTGCATAGCTTCCATCTTTTTTATCATTAATTGTTGTTCTTCTGAGGAGCGTATTAAGCCGGCTAAATTGCCATGACAATGTTTATATTTCTTGTTGCTTCCGCAAAAACATTGTTCATTTCGTCCAATTTTTTTTCTATACATAATAAAAATCCTTATTGGCTTTCTAATGTTATTTTTTTGCCTTGAAGGTATGTAATATAAGAAATTAATACAGTAATTTTTAAGTTAAATATCATTTTCTTAACACCTCGAAATTCGGTTATTATTTGCATGAAATTTTATAGGTTGCCAGATTTGTGTTAGTTACTAAAGCATTTCCAGATTGCGGATCTTCTTTAAGCTTCCACGATCCCTCTTCGACACTAAAAGCCGTTTTAAGAGACTCTAACATTTCCTTTGTATCACGACCAGGAAAAAATGTATAAACAGATATAGATTTTAAAATTTCCTTTATTAAATCACTTAAAGTTTCTCTCATAAAATTCCCCGAGATTTTCACCTAAAATTTTATTGTATCACATCAAACCTCAAACTTTCTGTGGCTAACCTGTGGATAACTCATCCTTTTTGTAATTAGAGGTATAGATAGACAGACAACATATTGATTTTTTTGACCCCCTGAACAATAAGGTCGCCTCAGGAAACGGAAAAAATTGTAGGTAACTCTTCAACTTATCATGAGGTTTGGAGAAGATATCATAAATATTCATTCGACTGCTTGGGATGCGTGTTGCGCTGAATACAAAAGTTTTATATTCAGCGCAACAAAAAGCGCTTTTTTTGCGCAATAATTATTTTCAAATACAAGCATGTTTAACACGATTTTCAACGAACAGGCAAGTTCTATGATGCGTATAATTTTATAAGCTTTCACCAATCAAAAGCCGGGCAGGTCTGTTCGGTTCAACTATTTATTCACGTATTTCACATTGAGTAGACAAATATAAGCTTATTATAATTGGCTACTCATGTTTTTCCATCTGAACCAGTTCGTCAGAAATTCCGACAAGCTGCGCCAACTCCTACTCTTTATCTCAAAGAAGGGGGCTGAGCCTACACTGTCTTTTGCTACCTTAAGGTCAGCGGTAACTTGATCAAGAGTAAAGGCTCTTTGACCTAATGAGCGTATATATTTTAAATAGTCTGACAATACCACTTCATATCCGTTAACCGTTATTTTTCGGCGGTTTAGTCATATGATAGGGCATGATAAAAATCAAGGTGTTTTAGAATATAAAAACTATATAATACATATAGTTACAATTATTATATGGCCTAGTTTGACTTTCATTGTGTTGTATGCTAAAGTGCTTATATGTCCTAAATTGGCGGTCTAAATATGCGAGTAAAATATCAGGAAAGCATAGAATATAAAACATTGAGTCGTTTAAAAATGATTCGCAGTGGCGTTGTATTACGCACTGATTTTAGTGACCTTGGTTCGTATCGGCAGGTTAGTCGTATTTTAAAAAAATTTATTGCTGAAAAAAAAATAGTAAAAATTGGCAGTGGAGTCTATGCTAAGGCTTTTGTTTCAAAGTATACTGATATTCCACTCATCAAAAAAGGCACAGATTTTGCAATGAGAGAAGCGTTAAAGCGCTTGGGTATTGCATATGAACAGGGTAGTGCTGAAAAAGAGTACAACGAAGGGAAAACAACGCAAGTTCCTGTTCGCAACATTGTGAGACTTAAAAGTCGCTGTCGTCGTCGTATAGTCTATAGAAACAGCCAACTAATATTTGAAGGGAACATTAATGCTAAATAATACTGCGCTTCAAGAATTGATATTAGTAACTCGGCAGAAGATTAACTTATCTGAGTCTGCGATTGAAAAAGATTATTACGTTACCCAGGTCATTCACGCTCTTTCTGATACAGAAGACGATTATTTTCGATTAGTATTTGCGGGAGGAACATGTTTAGCAAAAGCACACAAAATTGTTAAACGTATGTCCGAGGATGTCGACTTTAAAATACAAATAAAAAAAACAGAAGATAAATTTAGCAAAACGCAATTTTTAAAAAAATTAAAGGAATTTAGAGCACTAATTACGTCAAAGCTGGCAATTTCAGGACTGACTATAGGAGAGCCAGTTGTTCGTAACGAAGGGCAATATTCAAAGATTGAAATCAATTATCCCCCCATATTTCCGGTTAGTGCGAGACTAAGACCCCATATTTTATTGGAATTTACCGTGTCGGATGTTCGGCTTTCAATTGAGAACTTGGAAATAAAAACGTTAATTGAGGATACACTAGAAAATATAGTTATATTTAAGCAGCCAAAAACGCAATGCGTTTCAATCAATGAAACCGCCATTGAAAAATGGGTTGGTCTTACTCGACGCATTATGGCGATCAAACGTGGTTACCATCACGATGATAAAACACTGATACGGCATGTCTATGATTTAAATGCCATAAAAAAATCTGGAAAATTTAATACGGATTTTTTTGTTTTGGCCAAAACGATAGTTCAGCACGATGCTACGCAATTTAAAAATCAACATGCTGAATATTCAGCTGATCCCGCTGGAGAAATTAGGCTATCTTTAGCATTATTGAGAACTAACCCACTTTGGAAAGAGCGGTACTATGAGTTTGTCGAAACCATGGTGTATGAGAGCACTGCTGCGCTAGAGTATGAAAGTGCAATAGATGTGCTAGAGGACATGAGTGGGGAGATAATGTCGTTACTAGATTGCTCTACTATAGAAGACAGTAAAAGGGAAGAAGTTCTTAATTTTTAGGAAGGTATTCTGACTGTGTCAAAGTCGTTAGGCTTACATTTTTTAAATAAGTTTGCTATCTAATCTTAGCAGGTTGAAAATTTTTTTAAATGAGATGGAGCCTCGTCCACCAACTACCCCTTCCTAAGATATCTCATAAAATCCAAAGAAGTAGAAAAAACCCTGTAAAAAATGGTGTTTTAAAAGTTTGTTGCGCTGAATATAAAAATTTTATATTCAGCGCAACAAACAGACTGAACAGCATTATGAGTAAACCTAATTATCGGAGAAAAGAAGAACCCGTAGTTTGTAGGATAAAGTAGAATAGCAGTTTGCGAATTTATAGTCGCGATAGCTGAATAGCCAAATATAAGCTTATTATAATTGGCTACCCATAATTTTTTTATCTGAACCAGTTCGCCGGAAATTCTGACAAACCTCCTCGACTCTCAATTCTTTATCTTCAAAAGCATTCTGACCGTACTCGTTTGGCTTGTGTTTTTCGGCTACTAAGACGACATCGTTGTTGGCAAAAAAGATGAGTTAAATGTTCGGCACGCCCCTTATTAAACGGTTATTATCCAACTCAAACAACATACATTTGCTAATCTCCGTTAAAACTCTGTTAAAACTCTGTTAAAACTCTTGCACTAAGTTACAAAAAAATGTAGCCTATTAGATTATTGCACGCTAATCAACAAAGGATGAAAATATGAATACAAGGCATATTATCAAGGAGGAGACAGGTTTTAAGAATAAGAGAGTATGTCAAGCAGACAGAAAACCAAATGGCATTTGTAGGCTTTTGACCACAAACAAACCACTTATCCAAAAATTAAGATCAACATTATCGTATAAGAATTTTCAAAGTCGTTATTTTTTAATACCACGTGCAATTGTTCAAGGCTTATTTCTTTTTATGTTACGTAGGTTGGAATGAGGATGCTTTTTTAACGGAATAGATTAATTACATGGAGCATTGAGATTTGAGTCAATCTAAAAAAGAAATTCCAATTGAAAGATTAGAAAATATTAAAGATAGAAAATTGTTTCTATCATTAAAAATAGGAAGGGACTATAAAAAAGAACAAGGTTTTGAGTTTAGGGGGAATAGTTATGTTAAGTACTTTTAATGTTTCTGGAGATCGTAACAATTGCGGTTTGTTTGCGTTAATCTTAGGAATTAAAATTTCCCTGAGAAATAAAACGAGATACGAGCCACTAAGAAATTGTGAATTTTTAGATAACATTGATGAAACTTCATTACAAAGAACGACAGAAAAAACAAAAGAAATAGGCAGTCAGCTTCGAGAAAAAATGCGCCATGCCTTATCAAACGATGAAGATTATAAGAAAAAACGATATAATGGTTTTTTAAATTTATGTAGAGAGTCGCTGGGAAAGGAGAGTGGTAGACATGACGCAGATATGCAAGCATTTGCTAGATCTAATCCTGCGTATGTAGCAGAATTACAGCAAAATTGGATAAAAATAAAACCGACATTAAGCCAAGAATTTGAAAATAGTAAAAAAGAATACTATGAATGTTTAGAGAGAAATGTTGTTGAGGTAACTGTTGTTTCACAAGTGAAAGATAGGTTGTCACAGCTTGTTTCTTCGCCCCCAGATGAGAAAAAAATCCACGAAATTATAGAATCTTTGTATGCGAACAAGGGAGATAATGTTAGAGATTTAATTAAGCAAAGAAGATTGTTCCGTGCCGCGTGGTTAGGAGTTAAAGCTGGAGAAGCAGTTGAGCGTGGAAAATTATTGGAAAAAATAGATGAAATATTTTATAAAAAAATATTAAAAATTCTTGAAGTTCAAGATGAAAATTTTAAGAAAAATTTATTATGGTTTGCATTGCTTGAAGAAACAAATTTTAACGAAAGTGGTGTTTTAAACAGGGTTTCCACAAGGGAAGAAATTTTTTCGAAAGCCATTTCTTTTTTCATAGAGATTGACTTGTCAAAAAACTGGAATACGATTTATCAAAATTATTGTTCTTATATTAAAAATAGTACTGAGATGTTAACAACAGATGAATTGGGATGTTTAGCATCTTCTTTAAATGTGCGACTTACAATAAAGTTTAAAAATGGATCTCCTTATGAATCCTCGTATGGTTTACAATTATTACATGTTACCTTATGCAATCCTAGTGAAATACATTGGATGGTTGAATGTGGAGGGGCTAGTCCTGCTTTACAAAATAATGAAAAAATAATGGAAATAATTAAGGGAATCAAGGATAAGGAATATGTTGAATATATTATAAATGCCATCAGCAACCAAGGCCAAGCATCATTTGAGGATTTTAGCTATTTAGTAGGTGTTTTTTCTGCTATAAAAGACACGCCCGACTTATTTCAAAGCCAGGGGAGGCCATTAAGGGATGTGGATGCTAAATTAGGAAGTAAATTATTGTCGTTACTATTTCCAGCGGATCAGGTTATAGAATTAAATCCGGAATCAATTTATAGCCTTGCATCTATTTTAAAGGATTTTTGGGGGTCGAAAGAAAATATATTCCCTAAACATATAGATAGCAGGTTAGGTGGAGCAATTAAACATGGGGAAATGAAAGAACTGGAAAAGGAAAAAAGAAATCCTATGGAAACAAAAAACCAGAGAGAAATGAAAGTATCAAACGACGCATTTAGAACGGCACAAGTATCTTCACGCTTAGAGGAACACATTCAAGTTCCTTATGAAACAAGCGGTATTGAATTCAAGACAGAGATGGATGCGATAACAAAAACAATGAACCATACACATGTGTTAACTTTGCTTAAAAAGAGGCCGCGATGTACCCGTGAATACCTCGATTATCTTTTAGATTACTGCTTACATTACCAGAGTGTGAATAAAGATAAGGAAATGTTGCGGTTAGATTATGCAGTTAGTCGATTAGTAGGAGGAAACACTTATTTACTTCATACAGATGAAAAACAAGTGGGAACTAATTTAACTCATTTAAGCGAAATCCCGTTTGGTTTAAAAGAAAAAGGAAAGCGTAGCCTCCGTTTGATGCGTGAACAGGGGGATATGGATGAAATTAAAAATAAAGTTGGAACAGGTCGCGAAATAATTATCCTTAAAGCTGAAGATAATTTTACAATTTTTTATAAGAGTAAAATCCAAAAGCTTCCTGAAAATTCTAAGTGTAGCAAAGATTTGGAAATACATTTAAGGCGTCTTTCACCTTTAAGTTTCAATGGAGAAATCCTTGTTAAAGACAAAAATTCTGCAAAGATTTATGAACTAGCTTATAAACAGGTTGCATCAAAAGAGGGTTACACAAAAAGAAGGGAGGAAAAAGATTATACTGAATTAGATGTCTGGAATGAAGAAGAGTTTCTTCCTCATAGAATTCGCGCTTTATTTAAGATGCTTTATAATGAGCTGAAATCTGAGGTCTCAGGAGAATTTAGTACGGATGTTAAATGTTTGAGAGAAACGATACGAGTTTTACGTGCAGAAATTTTAATAGAATTAGAAACATTGCACATCTGTAAAACGACTAAAAAGATTGAACTTTTTAACAAGAAAAATAAACAAGATAAAAGCCTATATCCTGAAATGATAGAATGTTTAGCCAAAGATATATATTTACGTGTTATTGATCTTTTTAAAAAAGGTGGGCAAGAATATGCGCTTCCTTGCGGATGGTCGAAACATGCGATATATGTGAATATTTTGAAGTATAAAAACCAATATTTAATCCGCAGTGATAATTTAGGTAGTGGTGCTAGAGGGAATCATCATGAAATAGAGATTTCAGAAAGACCGCATTATTACCCACATTGTGTTCTCGTTAAAAACTTAGAAGATTTAAAAATTTACATTGAAAAATATATCAAAATTTGTACTAATATTATTAGTAAAAATGATAATCAAGAACGCAAAAAAGCATTGGCCAAGCTGTACAATGGTAATCAGTTGAATCTAGAACAAATCAAAGAATTAGGCTATGAACCCTCACCAGAACAAAAAGGTGATACTTGTACTGTTACTAGTCATAATGTTGGTTTAAAGATTCGTATGGGTGTCATATATGAACGATTTTTAAAATGGGAATTAGAAGTAGCGGTAGATCGCTCTCAAAAGGTAGTGTTTGATAAAATGGTTTTTGATGAGTTTGAAAAAGAATTTTCGACATCTTTTCTTTTTCCTCCTACTATTTTAGAAAAATTGCAGCAGCATTGTATTCAAAAAGCAAAAATAGAATTATTGTTTGGTAAAAAAGAGTTTCCAGCAAATAAGTTTCCAGTTGTTTTAACTTATTCTGTTCGCGAAAAAAAAGAGAAGCCTTTAGAAACTATTTTGGAAGGTGATAAAAAAATAATTCATGAAAGTTTAGTGAAGCAAGCAGATGAAACCATTGTAACAAGAAAAATTTCATCATTTAAAATTTTGGATTTTTTTGATAAAAATAATATGCAAATGTTAGTGAAAGGTGATGCCGGAATGGGAAAAAGCGCGCTATGTAAATTTATTATGTTTCAGTGTGTTACAAATAAAAAATATATTGAACAATTTCCTTTAGTATTGCCTATTAGTCTGCGAAATTTAAATTCTAAAAATTATCCACTAAAGGGACACCCTTATACTATATTTGATATTATTTTTCAGGAATGCTTTTGCAATAGCAAGTTATCAATATGGGAGATGGAAAAGCTAAAAGAAGCGTTAGGCGATAATGATTTTTTAAAAAAATGCTTATGGATTCTCGATGGGAAAGACGAGCTGCCTAACCTAGAACATCTTAATGCTGTTTTTGAAAGGCTTTTGAACATGCCTAAAAGTATTTTAACATCTCGTTTTGATGATTTTCAAAGGAACAATAACGAAGTTTTAAGCTTTAACCTTGAGGGCTTTAGTGGAACTGTTGTAAAAAAATATATTAAATATTTTTTTACAGAGGAACAAATCTGTGTTACTAAGGAAGAAGGTGTTGTAGCTACTGAAAATGGTAGAAAATTACGCGATTTTTTATTTTTACAAAGTCATTCTAACATTTCAGAAATAGCTTCTATTCCAATTAATCTGGAGTTGATTTGTAGTATTTGGGAACAGAATTCTGCCGTATTGATAAATATTCCATTTCTAACAATTACAAAATTATACACGCAAATTACCACCTGGCTGATGCGAAGGTTTTTAAAAGAAAAGGAAGGAGTAAAAGATGAGGTGGTGAAAGACGAGCAGCGCGTATTAAGACGCTTAAAAGTTGAGATTGATACAATAGAAAAAATAGCTTTTCATATGATGAAAAAAAGAACCACAAGTTTACCTTATGAAGAAATTTTAGACACCGTTCCGGAAATTTTGGACAGGGCATTGTGTGACGATTTGGTTAATATAGGAATCTTTGCAAACATAAAATTCGAGAAGGGTGTCGTTGTATGTCCAAGCAATTTTGAATTCATGCATAAATCTTTTCAGGAATTCTTTGCTGCCGGGTATTTGGTAAAGAATATTTGTTCGTTTGAGCCAACAATAAATAGCGATATAACTAGTTTTATCCAAAAGGGAAAACATGACCAATTTAACAATTTATTTTTTAGATTTTCAGCGGGACGATTATTAGAACCTTCCGTGTTGCCGAGAGCTTCAGAGGTCTTTTGGAAACTGCTCATATCCCGATCGCAGTCATTTAATGAAATGAATTACCTTGTTCTATTATTAAATTGTTTGCAAGAATGTAATTGTAAAACAATGTTTCAAACATTTCCTCAAATAGATCAATATCTTGTTAATTATTTAACGCCGATGCTGAACTCTCCTTTATTTCAAAGAGGGCCTTTGATGAAGGCGATTAGGGACAGCGGAAATGTTTTATCTTATTCTAACGCCCTAATGCCTCTCTTAAGAGCTTTATTTTTAATTGATCCTAACCCTCGTTATCTTGCTTCTCATATTGGTTGCTCAGGATTTAGATTCCCTTCAACTGCTTGTACACTTATCAATAAATCTAACGTAGACAGCCAGCAGATATTCAAAGAAATAATTATTAAACAGATGCGTGAGGTTATGTTAAGACCAAACATTAAGCCTTTTCAAAAAAAATTAATTGATTATCTTATTTATGCGGGTCAAGATTTAGCGGATGTAAAGGGGTTTATCTCAAGGTTGCTTTACAGCCAAGACGAGAGAGAGCGGCTTTTTGGTTTAGATTTTCTTAGTTTGCAAGCTAAAAATGATCTTAATACTATGAGTTTGCTTTTCGATATTATGTCGGGTCAGGGTTGCACTGATAATATAAAACACAAAATCCTAATAATGATATACAACGCAAATAATTACAATACGAAAGTATTGGTTGGTTTAAAAAAATTTATTGGTGACGAAAAAGATGAAGAAATTAAGAAAAAAGCAATAAAAATTTTAGATGTTCTAAATAGAAAAGCTGATTTCTACAAAACTGAGAGCGATGACGATGATGCAGAAGATAAGTATTCTCCTAGTTCTAGTGAAAATTTATCCAATTCTGAAAGAATAACGGAGGATGTACATTTTTTGAGAGATAAGGATGTCATTGTAAATGAAACTATCAAGAGCAACACTTGTGTGGATTTTCCAACAAGTGGTAGGGTATGTTCAGAAAATAATTATCAGGCATATCTGACATCCCAATATAACGATTATAAGCTAAGTCACGAGTCATTAAAAAAATTAACTGGAGCTGAGTGGTTATATTTGCTAAAAACATCTCTCTATTTAGAAAAAACACCGTTCAATGAATTGCTGGATTTTTTTCTTAACAGCTGGAATACGCTGGTTGGAGAAATGGTTTTTAAGATAGCACTTAAGAAAAATATTACTATTGTTTGCGTCGAAGAGGGTCTTCTAATAATAGATGAAAAAGGTGCGCTGTTGATAAGGATCGAAGATCCACAGGCTTGTGCTGTTAGTATCGATTTTTTTAAAAATTTCATTATCAATTATATGAAAAAACATAATCTTTTAAATGAATTAGCATGGAAGGACTCTCAAGATAGCTTTAAAATTTTATCCGCTCCTGCACACGCCAGAGTGTATGTCCTTCCTAAAATACAAATAGATTATAGTTTTGGCTGTAGCTTAGAAAAAAATTCTCTTTTCGATGTTGTGCTAAATGAGGCTATGCAAGTGCATGGTAATTTCTCGCAATTCTTAAATGTATTAAGCTTGCGTGAAGAAGTGTGTCGGATTTTAATAAACGGGCGCAGACTATATTTCAACGCCGTATTGGATAACGTTAAGTGCATAGTGAAAAAATTTTTAAAAGATGGCGTTTTTTATGGATTTTCTGAAGAATTTATTCAATTGCTTGCTCCTCTTGTTAATAAAATTTATTTGGATTATAAAGCAGTTTTAAAAGGTAAAAACAAATTGAAAGAATTAAAAAAAGATGCTTTATTCAGTTTGAAAGACGAAAAATTTTGGGAAATGGAGGGTTGGGAATTCTATAAAATGAAGGAGATGGAAAGATTAAATGCTAAAAGCAAGCAAAAAATATTACATGATTCTGTGGGGCAAAACATAGAAAAAATATTACGTGCTTTTGTAGCTGGCGAGGGATATCAAGCATATTGTAAAAATGTTACATATGAAAAAAGCTTTGCGTCTCAACTAGAAGCGGCCGTGTTAGCAAAGTTATTAAAAGTCCGCCTTGAGGTATACGGTGATGCGAATATAATGGCTCAATCTAAGCTAGTAAAGGATAACAATGGGCGGCATGAATTTATTAGTCATCTCTATACTGAAAACCCTGAAGCTCGTCCTGTTGTTTTTATACGAACCTTTGGTTCATCTTCATATATGTTACTTAAGCCTACTCAATTAGAGTTAAAATCTTTTAACTATTTTGCATTCTTTTCAGATAGTTTTATGCCTTTGCTGCGAAGACAATATTTTTTAAACCAGTCTTATTTTCAGTTCATAAGAAATATTATGCTGTTGAATTTAAGGCAGCGTTATCAAGAACAAATTCAGAACGTGCAGAAAACAGTGAAACATCTAAATGAACCTTTAAAAGAATCTGCAACTTTAGATTTAGTGTGTTATGAGTCTTATGACCAATATCAATTTCAGCTATTAACAATTAGACAAAAATATCAGTTTTTGGTAAATAATTCTTTAGATGGACAACTACTTGTTAAAGGTGCTCTTTTGTTTAAATATGCAAGGCTTCCATCACGTGCTACGTCTCTAGTAATGGAGTATGCAGAAGAAGGAAACTTAAACGAACTGCTTCCTAGAACTGGAAGAGATTTTGGGTTAAGTTAAAACGTGGCAAAAGCATAGAACTTTATAGTGGGCTAATCATAGAATTATTTATTTAAACGACTAATATTTCTTTACGCAAACCTACGCATCTGAAAATTTTTTTACTTGCGTGTCAAATAAAGGTACAATGCCCAACACATGAGCGAGAAGGGCGCAATGGTAGCTTAAAAGTGCGTTGCTTAGACTTGTTCATAAAGGTTGAGAGCCTATTTGCAACACTCAAGAAATTGGGGTACTTTAAGGGGTACGTTGCAAAGTTAAAAATAAATTCTTTGCTAATATCAAAGAGTTAAGGTTAAAATGAGATGGAGCCTAGCTCTACCAGTGTCCGTTTTTGTCCCCATCGTCTAGAGGCCTAGGACATCGCCCTTTCACGGCGGTAACAGGGGTTCGAATCCCCTTGGGGACGCCATATAAATCAAACGGTTACGAGTCATTTTGCATTTTTAACCGTTTTTTTGTTGACCGTAAAAGTCCACCATAAGTCCAAAAGAAGCAGAATATCATTAGCTGATCTTCCCCCGAAAAAACGGACAGTAAATGTTGACGCAGCTCTCGCCGCGTTTCCTAAAAAAGGTCTGCAGTGTCTTGCTCCAACGAGTTAAGTTTAGTCTCACTTTGAGCTTCTTCTATTCAAAGCATAATTAACATTTTTTTAAGAGTGATATAAAGCGGTTTAATGTAAAAGAGGTATGAAATGCCAGCCCATTAGCTAATTTTATTTCAATCAACATGGGCATTTCAGATTTTTTAGTCGTATTCCTCAAAGAAGAGTCTATTCCACTTCGTTCAGTGCAAGGCTTTTGTTTATCGCCCACATTGAATTTAGGTTTTTGATCCTGGTTGAGATAGCCTTTTTTATGGATTAACATATTGTCTTCCTTTTTAATTAGTAAAAACAAGCACTTGTTATGAGCTCTTGTTATTAACGATTTCAATATATTCTCGATTTGAGAACCTAAGGAACACAAAATTAACACAAGCGTTGTTTTTAACCATCTTGAAAAATTACCTATAGGCGAGGCTTGGGTACGGAATACCCAAGCCACTTACTAAGCGACCGCTTTTTTTTCGCTAATCTTGCAGTATGAAAATCAAATTTTTTTGCGTTTAAATCTTTGAATAAGTCCCGGATGTTGAAAAATCCTAGACTTTTCGGAACAATGCTTGCAAAATTGCTGCTATTAGAAAGGAGTTGATATTAATGTTAGGGAAAATAAAAGTTGGTCGAATTGATTTTAAAAATGCTGATGTCGCCCTTCCTCAAAGTCTTTACATTTCCTCTTTAAAAATAATTAATGGCGTAGCATTTACATCCAGGGAAATAGATATTATCGCCTGCATTTTGAGAGGAAGAAAAGCAAGCAAGATAGCTTCTTTTTTATCGATTGCGGTTAAAAATGTTGAGAATCGAATTGCTGGTATTAAGTTAAAGTTGGGTTGTGGTTCTCAGGAAGTTATCATCGATTTTATAGAAAAATCTGGAAAGCTTGCACTTTTAAATAAATATTATTTAAGTTTGCTGACTCATATTGCTTTTGAGCGGGAATTAAAAAAAATTTCAGCATTACAAATTAACAGTTCTTCCTGTTTAATCGTATACGATGGAGAACAAAAAGATAAAACCCCATTCATTCGTCAGCTAGAAAAACATTTGTCGCTTATTGGTATTAGGACATTGACGGCTAAAGAAAACCATCACACTATACCGCAATTAATAGATAAGATGGAAGTTAAGAGTTCAAAGCATATTATTGCTTGTATATCAAAAACGAATACCGACAAAGCCTTAGGTATTTTTAACTTAAAACAATTAGACGAACAAGAGGTAAGCGATCTTATTTTACTTGTTTCGCATGAAAATGGAGTGTCACCGTCTGCTACTATATTTTCTGAACAATCGCTAAATGTTGAGTTTATAGAAGTTCTGGAAAAGGAAAATTATTATTTTGCAGTGTTTGAAATTTTGAGAAGGCTACTCCCAACGGTTTCTCTTCAAAAAAATATTGCAGAATTTAAAAAACAATGTGAACCTTTCTCCGGTTTTGTTTCCTCAGTGGAGTTAGAAAAAAATAGTTTAAAAAGTTATAAAGAAAGCGATGTAATTGAAAATGCTTTTAAGCGAGCTAAAAAATTTTTAAAATTAGGAAGCATATGTTCCCTCATTATTTTTGGAATTTTTCTTTTGAATGAAATGTTGCCACAAAAAGTTTTTGCCGCATCAAAAAATTCAAAAAAAGATTATATTGATTCCGAAAGAGAGCAGTTATTAGAGCTAGAAAAACCTGAGAAAAACGACTTAAAGATTTTAGAAGGCACTGAAGTCAATCATGGTTCTAATGTAAATGTTTTGCCAAAAAAAGTGAAAATCTTGGGGGAAAAATTAAATGAAAGCCGTGAAAAAGAGATTTACAATGTGAAGAATGTTAATAATGATCTTGACGAGGAAGGCTTTTCAGAATTACATAGGAGAGTTAAAAACACGGACATTATAGGTGTTAAAGAATTAATTGCACAGAAAGTTGATATTGATAGGCCAACCAAATATGGCAGAACTGCTTTACATATAGCGTCTTCGATAGGTAATGAAGAAATGATTCAATTTTTAATTGAACAAGGAGCTAATGTTAATAGTAAAGATATTTTTGGTAACAGTCATCTTCATCGAGCAGTAGCGAATAATCGGTTAGAAGCGGTTAAAATTTTTCTGAAAAAAAATTCGGATGTCAATGCAAAAGATTTGCGTGATTATACACCGCTTCATCATGCTAGTCATGTTAGTCTAAAGATGGTTCAATTACTGATTGAAAACGGAGCAGACCCTTTTTCTCGCACTAATCGTGGAAGTTTGCCAATTGATCATGCAAATGATTGTGGTTATGGGGAAATAGAAGGGTATTTGCATAATGTTATGAAAAGTGTTGAAAATGAAAAAAAAGGTTTTGGTTCTTTGCAACTCCCTGAAATTATAATAGCTGCTAAAGAGGGGCAATGTCATATTGTAGAAAGATTGTTTAGAACAACGGAAGGAACAAATTTAATGTATTTTCCAGAAGGGAATGCATTACATTATGCAGTAATTTATGGTCATCTTGACGCAATAAAAACAATTATTAAAATTGCATCAACGTCTCGAGCAATGGAGTTAAATATAGATGTAAAAAAAATTGTTAATAGTCGAATTGAAGATACTAGAGAAACACCTTTGCATATTGCGAGTAAAAATGGTGAAGTCTCCAAATACAAAGATATCATTGAGTTGTTAATAAAAAATGGAGCCGAGATTAATTCTCAAGATAAATTTGGTAATACGCCACTCCATAATGCCACCTCATTTGTGGAAGAAAATGATGATGTTATAAGCTTATTGTTAGACAAAGGGGCGGATATAAATGCAGAAAATTATAAGAAATGGACTCCGTTGCACAGGGTGTGTCTGAGAGGACATCAAAAGATAGCAAAAATATTACTTAAAAATAATATAAACACGCATGTGCGAAGTGAAGGAGGGTGGACACCTTTACTTGAGGTTGTTACCGGTAACTTTTCAGGGAATCGTTCAGCTTCTAGAAAAGAATTGCTTAAATTATTGTTGGAATATGACAGTTCTTCTCGGGTAATAAACGCTCGTGAAGCCTATGGGGAAACTGCTTTACATATTGCCACCAAGAAAAATCAAAAAGAAATAGTGCAGATTCTTTTGGAGTATGGTATAGATTCCAATTATAAGGATCTAGATGGCAGGACAGCGAAGGATTACGCAAGCGATTATGGATACGATGACATATTAGAATTATTTAATTCTTTTCAAGCCAGAGGAGGTTTTTAAATGTTAGATTTTAAAGTGTTAGATAATCAAATTACACAATTGATAGAAGATGCAAAACTTACCCGGACCTCTAATGACTTTTTTTTATTGTCAAATAAACTGAAAGAAGTTTCATTAATGTCTGCATTTAATATTGCAAGAAATTGGAGAGAAATTACAAAAAATTTCTTGTTTTCTGTAATCGCAAGTCTAGGAAAATTCTCGGAAAAAATCAACAAAGAGCAAGATCCCAAAAAAGACGTGCTTGTTGCCTTGCAAAAAGGTTTTAGTATTATAAATGACGATCTGAATAATGCGCATCCTGTTTTTAAAGATAAAGCGCCACAAGGCCACCTAGGAATACACTATAAGTGGTGGGAAGAGAGCATTCTCAACCCATTAGCGCAATTAACTAGTTTTCAAGAATGGCATAAAGTACCCTTGTCACCTAAAACGGAGGCTCTTGTAAAAGAAATGAATTGTTTAAACTCGCATGTTTTTGGTGCGGTTATTCAAATGAGAGTTGTTGAATCGATTGCCTTCGATATAGCCTCATCTTTCAATAAATTATTTAGTGTTGTTAAGGTGGGTGGTGTTGGCGTATTTACGAATGATAAGCTTGCTTGGATTAGAACACACATTAAGGCTGAAAAATTTCACCAGAAACAGGTTTCTGAC